>JADGOL010000319.1 GCA_017882995.1 Acidimicrobiales bacterium
ATCGGAGCTTGGATCGCCGAAGCCTTGGCTTGATCCTCGTCTGGCGCCTGAGCCAGGCCTAGGCGGGCCCGGAAGGCTAAACCCCGAGGCTCCCGGATGCCGATGAGGGAGAGGTGCGTGACATCGGTCGGAGACCTCTGTCGTCGGAGGGCGAGGCGGGCTTTGGCCTTACCGCTGTCGTCATCTCGCTCCTGATCGTCGCATTGCTCAGTATCGGTGCGCTCAAGGCCTTCGCCGGCGGGGCCGGTGCGGGGACCGGCCCCCAGGCGCTGAGCCCTACCGTCGACGAGGCCTACGACGTCCAAGCCCAGTCGACGTTGTCGAACACGATGCAGAACGTGCGAGACGGCGCCGTCAGCAACGGAGGGTTGTCGGTGGCGGACCTGGCCCAATACGGAGTGATGCCGGGTCCATCGGGCTCATCCTCGGCCGTCAGTGGCGCGGTGGCAGGTCCAGCAGTTGCAGGCGACGGGGCCGATGGTCCACTCGGATTCGGGAGCGTCACATTGGCGGTGGATTCGAAATCGGGCACATGTTGGTTCGCGTGGTTCTCGACGTCGGCCACCTGGTACGGGTACCAACCGGACGCGACGTCATGTCAGGCGACATCCTTGGCCACCACTCCCATGGCCGGGTCTGGGTCGCCGGGGATGATCGGTTGGCAGCAGGGATCATTCCCGATCATCGGGTAACGACCGCCGCGACAGCCGACCGAACCGCCTGCATCGGTCGATCCGGTGTGCTTTACGATAAGGATCGTCAACGCCCGCCTGGACCCGGCCGGCCACGAGTCCCTCCCCGGTTCGGTCCCACTGGGACACCTATGGAGCGACACATGAGCGAAGCGGTGTGCACCCACATTGATCAGATCGAGGATCCCAATCCCTCCTCGACGGGATGCGAGGACTGCATCGCCGCCGGTCGGAGGGATTGGGTCCATCTCCGCGTGTGTCAGACCTGTGGCCATGTGGGTTGCTGCGACAGCTCCCCGGGCCGACACGCCACCGCGCATTTTCGTTCCGTCTCACATCCCGTCGTGCGGTCCTACGAACCGGGAGAGGATTGGTACTGGTGTTACCTGGACGATCTGGCCTACGAGCTCGACGACAGGCCCCCGGCACCGTCGCATCCATGACCATGGAAGGCGATGTCGAGCCCGTGACCGGCGCCGCGCTCCATGCCATCGCGGCCCACATTCTGGCCCGACGGCGCTTCGTTGTGAGCGGTCGGTTCGGCTTGCGCGCCGCGCCCGGAGGTATCACCACGCCGACGTTCGGTGACGATCCCGAGACGGTGAGGATCTCAGGGGTCACGCTCGTTCGCGAGGTCGGAGGGACGACGACTCGCATACCGATCAATGGTTCGACCCTGCGTCAGCTGGCCGGTTTCGTCCAGGTCGACCTGGACCGCCCTTTCAGCTGCGGAGACGATACGCCGCCCCTCGGTCCCCTCGACACGCCCTTCGAGCTCGCACCCGCGATCGTGACCGAGATCACGGACTGGTTCGCCCTCGCGTGGCGCGTTCTCGACGACGTGCTCGCGGCGCTGCCCAGTCCATCCGAAGTCGCCACCATCCAACTCTGGCCTGAGCACTTCGACGCCGCCACGACCGTGACCCTGCCCTCGAAAGGACCCGTGAACTTGGGCTTCTCACCCGGAGACGGGTTCGAGAGCGAGCCCTACCTGTATGTCGGTCCGTGGGGCACCGAGCGACCGGGGGACCCGAGTTTCTGGAACGTCCCGTTTGGAGCCGCGCGCCGCCGCTCCCAGATTCAGGATTTGGACGACCCCACCGAATCTTGTCGCCGATTCCTCACCGACGGTCTCCGCCTGGCAACCTCCGCCTAAGGCCACCGTCGCATTCCACAAAGTCAGGCGGCCACACCACGAGTCATGGCTCTCGCGCTCCGATGAGTGGGGAACGGGCGAGGACAAAGACGCCCACGGTGACAAGGGCCAGGCCGATGAGCTCGGCGATAGGGGCAAGACCCCGAGAGTCCACGTGTTCTCCGAAGAAACCGAGGCCGATGGCTACCGCCACCAAAGGTTGTGCGACGGTCAGGGTCGGCAGTGACAGGCGCAATGCTCCAGCGTGAAACGCGCTTTGGGTGAGCAGCAGCGCTCCAATCCCGCCCACCAACAAGGCGTAGGGCGTCCACGTCGTCAGGGTGTGCACAACACCCGCGTCCAAGAGGTGACCGGTGCGCTCGGTCACCGCCGCCACGTAGCCGAACGTCGTGCCCGATGCGAGGGCGAGGAGGACCGCGGCGCGCCGCTGGCTCCCGCCCCGAGACCCGACGACCATCGCTGCGCAAGATGCGGCGATGGCGGCGCTCAAGATGGCCCACGCGACATTCGACGCATGGGGAGAGCCGATGCCCGGACGCGCCACTCCGAGGAACAATGCGAGCCCTGCCGCGATGACGATCGTCGACCCCACGTCGGCGGCCGATGCTCGGCGGTGCTCGAGCCATGCGCCCATCGGGAGCGCGAACACCAAGCTCAAGACGAGAAGCGGCTCCACCAGGGCAAGCGATCCTCGTCGGAGCGCCAGGAATTGGAAGAGGTAGCCGGCACCGTCGAGGGCGTTTCCGACGAGCCACCGGGGGCGGCGCGCCAGACTCACGAGGAGTCCCGCCCGCAACGAGAGCTCCGGCGGCTCTCTGATTGCCGCCTGGTGCTGGAGCACCGCCGCCATCCCGTACGACGCCGCACTCGCCAACGACAACAACACGATGGAGACGAGGCCGCGCCCCACGTGGTGGTGGAAGACCCCGAAGCTCGAGCGCGCCACGAGCGACATCACCGCAGCCTCCCGCGCCGGCTCCCAGTCCCCAACACTACGGGCGCCGGAAGGGCTGGGGGTGTTCGCTGGTCAGCGACGACGGCCGCCTGACCACGCCGACAGATTGGCGGGCCCGTTCCTCACGGCGTGGCGCCCTCTGTCGTCGGGTCGGCCCCGGGCCCCTGACCTGGTCGCTTCGCGTCAGCCGCCATGTCGACCAACGCTTGGCGTTGGGCCCGCAGGCCGGCACCTCGGGGGACTCTCAGTGAGATGTAGGCCACACCTCCGATCGGGATGGGGAGCCAGAAGTTCACGAGACGCCAGCCCAGCACGGCCAGTGTGGCGATATTGCGGGTCACGCCGAACGAGACGAGCAACGTGGCGGCCGAGGCCTCGATGACTCCGAGACCCCCCGGGGTGATGGGAATGGCACCGAGCACGTTCGCGATGCCATAGGCGGCGAAGAGTTCGATTGGATCGACGAAATGACCGAAGGCGGTGACGAAGGACCACAACGAAGCTGCGTCGAGGAGCCAGTTGAGTCCTGCCCAGAGCAGCGCCTTCTTGAGGATCACCCGGTCTCGGGCCAGTTGCACCACGGAGTCACCGACCTGGCGAACGAGACGCTCCAAACGGTCCGCGCCGACGCGAGGAATGCGCCGACCGACCGACCGCACCACGCGGACGGCGACCTCTCCACCTCGGGTGAGCGCGTACGCCAGTGTGGCCGCCCCGAACAGGGCGAGGAGTCCGACCAGTGCGGCCACGACGTAGATGGGATGCAGCCCCGCCAGAGGAATGGAGATCAAGAGCGCGAGCCAGAGCAAGACGTTGAGCACGAGGGCGGAACCGATGGCCTCGGTCGCCATCGCGAAGCCCGCGTCGGATCCCTCGACTCCGTTCGCGGTGAGCAGGCGGTACCCGACGCCGGCACCTCCCGCGGCGCCACCCGGGATCACGTGTGCCACCGCCGTCGTGGCCAGGACGATCCGGACGAGTTTGAAGAGCCCGGGCCCTCCGTCGGGTAGCAGCGTCCGGGTGAGCAACGCGTACGACACGATCGCACCGGCTTCGAGGCCGATCCCGGCGACGAGCCAACCGATGTTGAGCCTGCTGAGGAGGTGGAGGTTCTTGCTCGCGCCCACGAGTTCAGGGATCACGAGGTACTCGATGACGAGCAGAACCAGGAAGACGAGCAAGCCGTGGCGGAGCCACCTCGGGACGATTGACCGCCAGGAGCGGTGTGTGGCCACCTTGGGCCCGTCGTCGGGGTGCACCTACCCATGTTTTCAGCCCGAGGGCTCCCGACGACGACTAGGGGAGATCCGGGCTGCGTCGGGCCCTAGGCGGGGCAGTTCGGATTGGGAGAATCCGGGTTGGCGCGTCGCCCCCGATGCCTGCGGGCGTTGTTCCCGGACGCGGGGATCGGACCACTCACGCCGGGGATCGCAGCCGGTCCGCGCCTCCCCGTGAGGGCGGACTTGGCGAGTCAAGCGTTCTCGCTCCGCCTCGATCCACCCTCGGAGCCGTCAGAGTCATCGGGCATGATGGGCAGGTGCCAGATCCCGCCGACAACCGCCTTGTCACCGACACCCTTGGTCTGACAGACCGCACCACCCTCCGCCGGAAGAAGGAGCGCGGATCTCTTGACCGAGACACGGTGAACGCGATTCTCGATGAGGGTCTCGTGTGTCATGTCGGATTCAGTGTCGATGCCTCGACCTTCGTCATCCCCATGGTTTTCGCACGGATCGGAGACGATCTCTATCTCCATGGCGCCACCGGCAACCGCATGCTGCGCGCCCTGGCCGACGGAGTCGAGGTTTGTGTCACGGTGACGTTGCTCGACGCGCTGGTCCTCGCTCGATCCGCGTTCCACCACTCGATGAACTACCGATCCGTCATGGTGTTCGGCACCGCCACCCGGGTCAATGACGATGACGAGAAGTACAAGGCAACGATGGCGCTGTTGGACCACATCGCACCCGGCCGCAGCGTCGACACCCGCCCTCCGAGGCCCGACGAGCTTCGTGCCACGCTCATGGTCCGTGTCCCGATCGCCGAGGGGTCCGCAAAGGTGCGAACGGGGGGACCGATCGAAGAACCCGGCGACATGGATGCACCGACCTGGGCAGGTCTGATCCCTCTGTCGATCGTGTCGGGCCCGGCGGTCGCCGATGGCACCCTGGCTCCGGAGGTGGAAATGCCCTCCTATGTGCGTTCCTACCCGGCCCGAGGCGCGACTCGGGGCGGGACCAAAGAACCAGGGCGGTAGGAGTCGCCACGTCCGCGCCGCACCAGGGTGTCCGGTCGCCGGGGGGCGCCTCAGCACCCCCGACGATGCGACGTAGCGTCGTTCGTCCTGGTCATGAGTACGATCTGCTAGTCTCATAACACGAGGTCGGCGCTTGTCGACCAATCGTCGCCGAAGGCGGCGGGGCGGATTCGATCCCAGTTCGAGTTGGCCTACCTCACTCGTCTGGAGTCACGTGACTGTCTCATTTGCTGATCTCGGGGTCCGCCCCGACCTCATCGCCCGTCTGCACGCCCGCGGCCTGACCAGCCCCTTCCCCATCCAAGAAGCGACCCTCCCTGATGCGCTCGCCGGTCGCGACGTCTGTGGTCGCGCCCCGACCGGATCAGGCAAGACGTTGGCCTTCGGGTTGGCGGTCGTGAGCCGGACCAACGGGTCGAAGCCGGGGTGCCCGGGAGCGTTGATCCTCGTTCCTACTCGCGAGCTGGCCGCGCAGGTACAACGCGAGCTTGCGCTTCTCTCGGGGCACGGACGGGGGCGCGTGATCGCCGTCTACGGCGGGACCGGGTACGGAGCAAATCGTCAAGCCCTTGCTCGCGGTGTCGACACGGTCGTGGCCTGTCCCGGCCGTCTCGAGGATCTCGTGGCTCAAGGCGCGATCAACTTGGGCTCGGTGCGCACCGTCGTCGTCGACGAAGCGGACCGTATGGCCGACATGGGCTTCCTTCCCTCTGTGCGCCGGCTTCTCGATCGCACCGCGCCCGATCGCCAGGTGATGCTGTTCTCGGCGACGCTGGGACCTGAGATCGAATCCCTGGTCAGTCGCTATCAAACCAATCCGGCCCGTCACGACGTGGCCAACGACGAATCAGGCGACTCCGACGTCTCGCATCTGTTTCTGAGCGTTCCCCGACAAGAGCGGGTCCCGGTGACGGTCGGGCTGGTCGGTGAGCACGGCCAAGCACTGGTCTTCTGTCGCACACGACGTGGTGCTGACCGCGTGACCGTGCAGCTCAACACCGGCGGTGTGAAGGCTCTCGCCATCCACGGTGGCAAGACCCAAGCACAGCGCGAACGGGCCCTGTCGGCCTTCGCCGACGGTCGGGCCGGAGCGCTGGTAGCAACCGACGTGGCGGCTCGAGGCATTCACGTCGAGGACCTGCCTTGTGTCGTGCACTTCGACCCACCCGCCGACCACACCGACTACTTGCACCGGTCGGGGCGGACGGGCCGGGCCGGGAAGACCGGCATCGTTGTGTCCCTTGTCGCCGAGGAGCAGCGCTCGGCCAACCGCGTCCTGCAGCGCTCCCTGGGTTTCGAGACGGTGATTCACCCTCGCGAGGCTTTCCGGGGCCTGGCGCGCAAGGTCATAGCCAAAAAGGCCAGTCCCGCCGACGTATCCGATCAGGCGCGATCCGCGAGAGCCGACGCAGTTGAACGCCGTGTCGGGCCGAGCGTGAAGCCAAGGGCCAACGATGCGGCGAGGCGCCGAGTGTCTCAGACCCAGGGGCCACGGCGTGCCTCGTCTCGCGAGACTGGGCGGCGGCCGAGAATTGCGCCTGTCGGCACCGTGAGGTTCTTCGACGCGAAAAGGGGCTACGGGTTCCTGTCCAGGCCCGACGGTGCGGGGGACGTCTTCGTCCATGCCAGCAGCATCCAGGGACTGGGCCCCGCCATCCTGCGGCCCGGCCAGCACGTCCGCTTCGAGATGACGACCGGCCGCAAGGGCGACGAGGCCTGCAACGTCATGGTCATCTGAGCCGGGCCAAGACAGCCCAGGCGGTGCTCAGGTAAGCGAGCTGCGAAGTTTCTCGAGCGCTCCGAGGCGACGGTCGAGGCGCGTGGGGTCGTCCTTGTCCCGATCGCGGATCCGGACCTCGAGGAGGTCCAGACGTGCCCGTTCCCGACCGATCAACTCGGCTCGTTCGACATCGGGGCGCTGATGGAGTGCACGCAGGAACGCCGCCAGCGCATCATTGGAGCGTTTCAAGTTCAATGAGCGGGCTACAGCCGCGTAGGAGCGTCCTTCTTCACGAAGTCGCAGTGCGTCTTCGTCGCTGCTTCCCCGGCGTGGGCCGCGGGAGTCCTTGCGCTCGCGATCGTTGTCGCGATCCTGGTCCCGTGATCGGGGCTCTCGGCCTCTAGGCAGAACGCACCGACCTCGCCCTGCCGCACGCGAGGAAACCAACAGCGCGGACAGTGTCGTACCTCTGGACCGTACCGGTGGTCATTGTCTCTCCATTCACGAGCTGAAACGCATCGCTCGGGAACGGCCGTGTGGCTGTTGGGACCGGGTCGACTTAGCTCCATGCTACCGGGTCGAGGGCCCTGACGCGACCGCCGGAACGACACGACACGTTCGGTCTTCAACTGGTGCGTGTCGGTCACGTCAAAAAGTCGGTGATCGTCGATCGGTCGATGACGTCGCGCCAGCGCCATGCCAGCACAACACGACCTGGTACTATAAGAGCACGGGATTCAGTGACGGCGGATGTAGTTCGGCACCCCGAGAGAGCCCGTCCCTTATCGCCCAGTCTCGCGGCTCTGAATAGTGGGTTCGATCGCGCCCTGCCGAGGAGGCCGTTGGTGATTGCGGGACACCGTGTCGAGCGCGACGATTCCGACATCGTCAAGCTCTACCTGAGAGGCATCGGGCAGTACGCGCTGTTGACCAAGCTCGAGGAGACTCAGCTGGCCAAGATGATCGACGCCGGTCGCGCCG
>JADGOL010000320.1 GCA_017882995.1 Acidimicrobiales bacterium
ACACCGATGAGGAGCCACGTGCCGAATTGGGTGAGCAGGATATAGGTGAGGATGAGGCCGTAGACCGCCGTCGTCCTGGCTGTCTGATTGTGCCGGGGTCGTTGCAGGCTTTGCACCGGGAGGGGCGCGGGATTTGCGAGTCGGAGGGCCCTCTCGGGGGAGATGCCGGCGCGCTCGAGCCCTCCTTGCAAGCTGACCGACGCCGAGATGATGCGCACCAGTAGAGCCGTGGTCGAGGTATCGGTGGGATCGAGGGACTGGTCCACGACGATCCGGTGCGCGCCGACGAGCACGACGTCGACATGTCCGGCCACGAGCGCGTGGCGGGCGGATGCCAGAGAGTCCTCGGAGACGAGTGTCACCTTGGTGCCCAGGGCCGGTCCCGACGCCAGAATCGTGGTGCGCAGCGGCGCCGACAGTGTGCCGACGATACCGACACGCTGATGACCCTTGGTGTTCTTGTGCAGCACCGGGATCGTGACCGCCGCCGCCACGGCCAGCAAGATGATCGCCGTCCCGATCCGGAACGTACGGCCTCGGACGCGCTCGCGCACCTCGCGCCGGGCCACGAGGCCGACGTCCCCGCCGACCCGGTCCAGCGCCGCGCTCAGGCGTCGGGGACGAACCGTGGCGTCCGGTCCCGAAGAGTCGGTGAGGAGGCGGCGGACGCGGGCGCGCCGCCACAGCCGCAGCGCCAAGAGCGCCACGACGACTCCGATGAGGACGTACTTCACGCCAACGCCTCGCGAAAGACCTCGGAGAGCCGCTGTCTCTCGAACCCGAACTGTTCCACCGGACCGGCTGCCATGGCCGCGGCCAGGACCGCCTGGGGGTCGGTGTGCTCGTCGAGGACCAGGCGCACCGCGCCGCCCTCGACACGCGAGATGGTCACACCCGGGATTCGGCGCGCCCACTGGCCGACGAAGTCACTGCCCACCTTCACCACCAGTCGGCGGCGACCGCTCGTGGTGAGCTCCTCCACCGTTCCCTGGGCCACGAGGCGGCCGTGGTCGATGATCGCCACCGACTGGCAGAGGTCCTCGACGAGGTCGATCTGATGGCTCGAGAACAGCACTCCCCGTCCGTGGGCGGCCTCCTCCACCAAGACTGCGCTGATGGCGTCGACCCCGACCGGGTCGAGTCCCGACAGAGGTTCGTCGAGGACGAGGAGCTCGGGCTCGTGGACGAGGGCGGCGGCCAGCTGGACCCGCTGCTGATTGCCGAGCGACAGCGTTTCGAGCTTGCTTGTCGCACGGTCGGCCACACCCAGCTTCTCCAGCCAGTGCAGGGCCGCCACCCGGGCGTCGCCCGCGCTCACGCCGTGCAGACGGGCGAGGTACTGGATCTGGTCGACCACCACCATCCCCGGGTAGAGGCCACGTTCTTCGGGCATGTAGCCGAAGCGCCGCCGGGCATTCGACGTCACCGGGACACCGTTCCAGCGTACGACGCCGGAGTCGAGCCCGATCAGCTCGAACACGGCGCGCATGGCGGTGGTCTTTCCCGCGCCGTTGGGACCGAGGAAGCCGAAGACCTGCCCCGGGGGCACGTCGAAGGACAGGTCGTCGAGAGCGACGACGTCGCCGAAGCGGCGGGTGAGCCCATCGAGCTCGAGCATCTTCTTTGACTACCACACCGACCCACCCGGTCCGCTGCCCGGTCGCCACGGACCGCCGGGATCTTCCGCACCAGGTCGTAGCCTCTCGTCGTGAAGACCGATCGCCGGCTGGGCCCACTGTCGTCGCGCGACTTCCGCCTCTTCCTGGTGGGCCGGCTGACCTCGTTCATCGGGACGGGCATGCTGCCCGTGGCGCTGGCCTTCGCCGTGCTCGCCCGGCACGGGTCGACCTCGGACGTGGGGTACGTGCTCGGTGCCGACACCCTCCCGCTCGTGTTGTTCCTCCTGGTGGGCGGGGCCGCCGCCGACCGGCTCAACCGGCGGGTCGTGATGCTGAGCGCGGACGTGATGCGGGCCCTCGCCCAGGGAGTGATGGCGGCGTGGATCCTCGTCGGCCATCCCCCGTTGTGGGGGTTCCTCGCCACCCAGGCATTGGTCGGGACGGGGAACGCCTTCTTCACGCCGGCCATGACGGGGCTGATCCCGGAGGTGGCCCCGGCCGAGTCGCTGCAACAGGCCAATGTGCTCAACTCAATGGCGGAGTGGTCGGGTCGTCTCTTCGGTCCCGCCCTGGCCGGAGTCATCGTGGCCACGGCGGGACCGGGGTGGGCCGTCGGGGCCGACGCCTTCACCTACCTCCTGAGCGCGATCTGTCTGGCGGGTTTGCGCGTCGGTTGGTCGGGGACCGCCGCCACCGAGCCGTTCCTGGCCCAGATGCGCACCGGCTGGCGGGCGTTTCGTTCCCGGACGTGGTTGTGGTCGATCGTGGCGCAGTTCTCGTCGTACGGGTTCTTCGTGTTCGCTCCGTTCTTCGTGCTCGGCGCCGTGGTGGCCAAGCAGTCCCTCGGTGGTGCGGCCGCGTGGGGCACGGTGCTCGCCCTCCAAGGCCTCGGCTCGGTGCTCGGAAGCATGGTGATGTTGCGCGTCCGTCCCCGCCGGCCCCTGCTCGTGGCCGAGGTGGGGCTGTTCGGCTTCGCACTCCCGTTGGTGGCGTTGGCGGCAGGCGCTCCTCTCGCCGTGGTGGCCTCGACGGCGTTCGTGTCGGGCGCGTCGATCGGGGTCTTCGGACCGCTGTGGGACACGACGATGCAGAGCCAGTTGCCCCCCGAGGTCCTCTCGCGTGCCAGCGCCTATGACTGGTTCGGGTCCATGGTGTTCCTCCCCCTCGGGTTCGCCTTCGCCGGCACGCTGGCGCGCGTGTTGGGGATCGACGGGGCGCTCTACCTCGGAGCCGGATGGCTCGTGGCGACCACCGCGGTGGTGGTCTGCCTCCCGGGCGTCACGTCGCTCGTCGCGGTCGTGCCGTCCCCGTCGGGCCCGGCGCCAGGGGAGCGGACAGCCGGCGAGAACGCGTCAGGGCCATGGGTCTAGGTCGGGCTGGTCGGCCCGGGCCCGGGACCCGACGGTGTGGGGCCGGGCCAGCCATCGACGGCGGTGCGGATGTGACGAAGTGCCACGAGCCCTTTCACCAGTCCGACCATGAAGTTCCCGGCGGTGTCGGCGACGAGCCGAACGATCACCAGACGGTGGCCCGAGAGCGCTCGGGCCACCCACGCCGATTCCATGTCGACAGCGAGTGCGCCGGTTCGGGCGAGCTCGGCTCGGCGCTCGCCGTGGACGAGGGTCTTCGACGACACGATCGGCCCGAGGTGCACGCTGCGTCCGGCCCCGCGCAACTCCTCCGCCACCGCGGCGGCGTCGGCGTCCGACAGGTCCAACTGCTCACCCTCGGGATCGCGCACGGACGTGGCCACCACGATCTCGCCGGGTGCCAACTCCGGGGCGAGTCCCCCCGAGATTCCGGCCAGGACGACGGCGGCACCGGGCTCGATTCTCGTCGCCAGCCGCTGCGCCGCGGCGTGGGCACGCACGTGGCCCATGCCGGTGCGGACCACCTTCCCGCCGATGGCGAGGGCTTCGAGACGCATGGCGGCCACGAAGGTGGCCGGCCCGGGGGAGCCGACGGGGGAGTGCGCCGGACCGTCCTCCCCGCCGGCGGTCACGCCGGAGTGGACGTCGACCAGGCCGCCGACCCCTCGAGTGAGGTCGTGACGTCCTCGTCGGTGACGGGCAGGCCGTCGCGGTAGGTGATCGAGTTCGTGCGCACCGCCGTGACCCGCGCGCCGGGCAGGATGATCCCCACCAGGTTGAGCGGGTCGGCCGCGTTCAGCCCGACGGTCGTCCCGGTGCGCTCGGAGCGTCGCACCCGACGGAGCTCCTCGACTGCCTCGGGAAGCGCGTACTGCTCGCCCGCCGGGCCCGTCACGAACCGACCCCCGCGGACGATGCCGCGGGCCTCGAGCCTCCGCAGGGCCCAGACCACCTCGCGCCACGGCAGGGCGAGGCTCTCGCGTGCCATGAGATCCCAGAACACCACGCCCCAACGTGCCAGGAGCTGCCCGGCCACCTGCTCGGCGAGGGTTTCGCTGTCGATCTCGTCGTCGGGCCCACTCGTGGGCAGCAATGCCCAGCGCCCTTCGCCTCCCTCGCGCCACGTTGCGGAGCGACGGGCCCCGGAGCGGAGGCGTTGGTCGTGGCGCTGACGCCGCTTCCACGCCTGGCGCGCCGAGAGTAGGGATCGCACTGCCTGGAACCCGTCGGCGGTGACGATGCCCCGCGCCACCAGGTCCCACAGCCCTTCCTCCACCTCGACCGGAAGGCGTCCGGTGGCGGTGCGGAGCTCGGAATGGAACATCGCACCCCGGGCCCGCAGCGCGTCGAGCACGTCGCGCGCCGCCCCGTGGACGGGCTCGGACGCCACGGCGTCGCCCCGCACGGCGCGCAGCAGCCAGGGAAGGTCCTCGCGCAAAGCGAAGGTGACCGGTGTGGCGCGCGACGGTGTGGCCGACCCGCGGCGGACCGTGCCGTCGCCGTCCGCGGCCCGCAGGGAGAGGCGCCCCCAGACCAGTTCCCCGGAGTGACAGAGATCTTCGAGCCAGCGGTGCTGATACCCCTCGACGCGCGCCGGGAGGACCGCCTCCTCCCACGCGCCGGCAGGGATCTCGAACCCCTGGAGCTGGTCGACGACCGCCAGCACACCGGCTCGCCCTTGGCGTTGGGCCCCGGGGGCGACGTGCTGCCATTGCAGCAGGAAACGCACGAGCTCCTGGGCGGTGACGGGCTCGATCTCGCGCCGCAGCCGGTGCTGGGTGTAGGCGTGGATGCGAGCCAACAACCGCCGAGAGCACCACTGCTCGTCCTCGACCCCGATGTCGAAGGCGCCGCGCATGGCGAAGCCCTCGGCCTCGAGGCGGCCCAGTCCCACCTGGACCCTGGAGGCGGCCAAGCCGGTGCGTGCCGCCAATGCCGGCACCGTCACGGGGCCGGTGACCTCGAGATGGCCACGCACCGCTTCGGCGGCCACCTCATCGGGGTCGGGCATCTCCGCATCCGCCCATGTGTCGGGGACCCGATCGGGGCGGAACACCGCAGCGGGGAAGGCGGCTTGCACCCACCGGCGGCGTTCGGTGGCGCACCACAGGTCGGCCGCGATTCCGGTCGCTGCGTTGCCGGCACCGGCACTGCCTTCGGCACTCGAGACGTCACTGTCGCCTACGGTCACACAGGCGGCGCGTCCGGATTCCGCCAAGGACGCGAACCATGCCGCGTAGTCCGGTTGTGGACGCCACACGACGGTCGACAGCAGAAGGTCGTGCAGTTCCTCGGGTCCGCGTACGTCGGGCGCGGCCTCGGCGCGCACGCGATCGAGAGCACCGGTATCGAGTCGACCGAGTGCTTCGGCGTGCAGGGGCAGGCCACGGCGCAGCTGCACGGCGCGTGTGCGGCGTTCCTCGAGGGGCGCGTCGTCGAGGAACGTGTAGGGCTTGCCGTTGAGGATCTCGTGGGACAACACCGAGGGCTCGGTCGATTCCACGAAATGGACGCGGACCGAGCCCGCCTCCATACGCCCCAGCAGGGCGATGAGCCCGTCCACGTCCATGGCCTCGTGCAGGCAGTCGAGGAGCGTCTGGCGCACGAGGACGTGATCGGGGATCACCACCGGCCCGCCCGGGGTGTTCTCCTGGCAGGCCGCCAGCGCCGGAAAGACCGCGGCCATGAGGTCATCGGCCTCCATGCGCTGGATGGGGAGGGGGTTCTTCTTCCCGCCCCGGAAGCGCAGCACGGCCAGAGAGCGGTTGAGGTTCCAGCGCCATCGGGCCGCGAACATGGGCGACGCCAGCACCGCCTGACGCAGGACTGCCTCGGCCGTCTCCGACCGCAGCAGCCGGGGGGCGCTGTCGAGCGGGAAGCTGTGTTGGGGGCCGAGGGACAACACCACCGAGTCGTCGCTGGCGGCGGCCTGGAGCTCGAAGTCGAAGGTGGCACAAAAGCGCTTGCGCAGCGCCAGGCCCAGTCCCCGGTTGATGCGCCCGCCCAGCGGCGCGTGCACGACCATCTGCATGCCGCCGGCCTCGTCGAAGAAGCGTTCGAACACGATGTCGTCACCGGTCGGGAGCGTGCCCAACTCCCCCAGCGCGGCGGCCAGGTACTGGACCAATTGCTCGGCCGCGTCGGGATCGAGCCCGCACGCCTCTTCGACGTGGGCGCGGGCGATATCGAGGCCACGGGGGGCTCCGGTGTCGTCGCCGGAGTCGGTGAGGAGCTCACCCACGGCGTGGCGCAGGACAGAGACCTCCTCGGACAGCTCTTCGGTCCGGCTCGGCGCCTCTCCGACCCAGAACGGGATGGTGGGGTGCGCGCCTTCGGCGTCGGTGACCCGCACCTCGCCCTGGGTGACGCGCCGGATGCGCCACGAATGGGTCCCGAGGAGAAAGACGTCGCCGACCATCGACTCGATGGCGAAGTCCTCGTTCACGCTGCCCACCGGAGTGTCGTCGGGATCGGCGATGACGCGGTAGTCGCCGACCTCGGCGATGGCACCGCCACTCGTGAGCGCGGCGAGTCGCGCCCCGCGCCGGGGGCGGAGCACGCCGTGGACGCCGTCGCGGTGCACATAGGCCATCCGCTTCCCCCGGCCGGTGGTGATGCCCTCGGACACGAGCTCGACCACGGCGTCGAAGTCGGCCCGAGCGAGCGCCGCGTATGGCGCCGACCGACGCATCAGCTCGAAGAGCCCGTCTTCGGTCCATTCCTCGGCCGCGGCCACCTCGGCGATGATCTGCTGGGCCAGGATGTCGAGCGGGGCCACCGGTGAGACCGTGGCGTCGAGCCGACCGGAGCGCACCGCGGCGAGCAGTGCCGCGCACTCCACAAGCTCGTCACGCGTCATGGGATAGAGGATCCCCTCGGGGGTGCCGCCCCGGGAGTGGTTCGAGCGTCCCACCCGTTGCAAGAAGGTGGCGATGGCGCGCGGGGAACCCACCTGGCACACGAGCTCCACCGGCCCGATGTCGATGCCGAGCTCGAGTGATGCCGTGGCCACGAGGGCGCGCAGGTCTCCGGCTCGGAGGCGGTCCTCCACACGCAGACGTCGGTCCTTGGACAGGCTGCCGTGGTGGGCGGCGACCTGGTCGGGTCCCAGGCGCTCGCCCAGAAGATGCGCGAGGCGCTCTGACATCCGGCGCGTGTTCACGAACACGAGCGTGGTGCGGTGCTCGAGCACATGAGCGGCGATGCGGTCGATGACCTCACCGAATTGTTCGGTCGACGACACCGCCGAGAGCTCGGTCTCGGGGAGCTCGATGCTGACCGACAGCCGGCGGGCGTGGCCGCAGTCCACGATGGCGGTCGGTCGGGTGTTGCCGGCTCCGCTCAGCAGGCGAGCCGTGTGCTCGATGGGGCGCTGGGTAGCCGACAGGCCGATGCGCTGGGGTCGCCGACCGACCTGGAGATGCTCGAGGCGCTCGAGCGTGATGGCCAGGTGCGAGCCCCGCTTGTCGCGGGCCAGGGCGTGGATCTCGTCCACGATGATTGTGTCCACGGCGCCGAGCACGGCCCGGCTTCGCTGGGCCGTGACCATCAGATACAAGCTCTCGGGCGTGGTCACCAGAAACGTCGGCGGGGTCTTGACCATTGCGGTCCGGGCCCCGGCCGTGGTGTCGCCGGTTCGTACCGCCACGGTCACGGGGGGGACGGGAAGACCGAGCTCGCGCGCCACCTCCGCGATCTCGGCCAAGGGGCGCTCGAGGTTCTGGTGGATATCGACGGCCAGGGCCTTCAGAGGAGACACGTAGACGACCCGGACCGCACCCCCGATGTCCTCACCGCGCTGCGCGGCGCGGTAGGCGGCGTCGATGGCGACGAGAAATCCGGCCAGGGTCTTGCCCGACCCGGTCGGCGCCGCGATCAGGGTGTCGGTGCCCTGGGCGATGAGGGGCCAGCCCTGGGTCTGGGGCAGGGAGGGGCCGGCCGGGAACCGCCGCGTGAACCAGGTGGCCACGGCGGGATGGAACCCGTCGAGCCCCCCGGGGCCGGGCGGGTCCGTAGAGCCTTGCGTCGGGGGCATCACGCCCATTCCATCACCTCCGTGTGACGGCGTCGTCCGTCGGTCCCCACGCCGGCGGATGCCGCCCGAGCCCGATGCCCGCCCGAGGGGCGCAGGTCGGCAGGCCAACGGGTAGACAGAGGACCATGCGAATCGGTGTCGTGTTCCCCCAGACCGAGATCGGAGCCGACGTGGGAGCCGTGCGCGCCTACGCCGAGCAGGTCGAGAGCCTCGGATTCACCCACGTGCTGGCCTACGACCACGTGCTCGGGGCCGACCCCGAGGCGCATCCGGGGTGGTCAGGGCCCTACAACCTCGAGTCCACCTTCCACGAGCCCTTCGTGTTGTTCGGCTTCCTGGCCG
>JADGOL010000321.1 GCA_017882995.1 Acidimicrobiales bacterium
GTGCGCGTCGGTCGGTGGCATCGACTCGAGGAGCCGGTCGGCTGCCGCCTCCACCGCGGCGGCGGGCGCGCCGTGAGCCAGTGAGCCGCACCATGCTTGTACGACGTCTCGTCGGCTGACGGTCTCCCCCCGACGGGCCAGGACACCGGCGACGACCTCGCCGTGGGCGGGATCGAGCCCAGGTCCACCCCGGCGCGGCACCCGGTCGACCACGGCACCGAGATCGTCGGGCCCGAGGCCCAACGCGTGTGCCCGTGACTCCCACTCCGGGCGGAGGTCTTCGATGGAACGATGCGGATCGCGTTCGGGACGAGTGACGTGCGATGCGATGGCGCGAGCTCTCGGGCCCCCGAGCCCTCGTGCCGCCACGTGCTCGGCGATGGCCGCGGCACGCTGGGAGAAGGCCAGGCGGGCCTCGGTGCCGATACCCGACACATCGGCGCGTCCATGGCGCAGCGGCTCCCATGCCACACCCAAGCGGGTGGTCAGCTCGTGGCGGAGTTGGGCGTGGTAGAGCGCATCGGCGGCCGGCCTGTGCGCGTACAGACCCCGACCGTCGAGGGCGCTGAAGCTGCCGTCGGGGCCGCGACCCAAATTGGCCATCACCACGTGACTGTGGAGATGGGGGTCCAGCGCGCGACTGACCCGGTGCACGAACCCGGCCGACGCGACGGCTTGGGCCTCCATGGGCACGAGTCGTCCGAGAGACCGACGACGGACCGCCACGGCGCGGCGTTCCACGTAATCGAGGGCGGCGTCGACCGCAGCCACGTGCGCGGCGTGGACGTCGGCGGCGATCTCGGGCGGGCCCAAGGCGTGGAGCATGCTCACCGACTTCGGCGCGCAGAAGCTGAGGTCGAAACCGGCCACCGTGACCCGGTCGTGGGATCGACCCAGACGCCGCGACGTCACGGGATCATCGCCGCGGAGCACCGCCCCGAGCGCGTCGCCGTCGACCTCTCCTCGCAACCTCAGCGCGGCCGCCCCCGTGCCCAGCCAGACACCGGGGGCTTCGATGCCGGTGCCGGCACCGTTGCCCGCCACCTCGAGGTAGTAGGCGTGCCCACCCTTGCGCACCTTGGCCACCCGCAGCACCCGGACCTCCCGGGTACCGCTCCGGCACGATGCCGCACGATCCCCGGTGGTCACCGTGACCGGCGCACCTCGACGACGACCTCGCCGGCGACCTCGCGCCGCCCGGTCGGCGCACCCCTGGACTCAGTTCGGGGCGCCGCCGCGGTAGCGGGCCAACAACTGGCGCGCCGCTTGACGCCCGGTCTCGGCGAGCTCGGGTGGGTCGAGCACCTCGGCGTGCGGACCCAGTCGGAGCAGCAGGCGTCCGAACCACACCGTGCTCGCCACCGCCAAGGTGACGCCGGTCCGTCCGTCGGCCAAGGGCTCGGACGACGAATTGAGCAGCGCCTCGGTGATCCACACGGCGTCGCCGTCCACGGCGAGATGGGCCACGGTGGCCTCGGGCCCGGGGACGAACGCCTCGGAGCTGGGAGCGGCTTCCTCGCCGGGACCGGGAGCGTCGCCGTTTCCGTGGTGAGCAGCGGGCTCTCCTGTCAGCGCAGCCTCGGACACCCTGTCGACGCGGAACCGTCGCATCCCGGCCACGTTGTGGCAGTACCCGTCGAGATACCAGTGACCCTCGATCAGCCGCACCGACACCGGGTCGACGATCCGCGTCGACTCCCGGTCGCTCGAGGCCGAGTAGTAGTGCAACTCGAGTTGTCTCCCGGCGTCAGACGCCTCGCGGATCACGGCCAGGTGTGCCGGTTCGCGCAGGTCGACACGAAGCAGGCCGCGACCCCCGAGCACCGCTTCGAGTTTCGCCACAGCCCGCCCGAGCGCTCCGTCGGGGTCGGCGCCGGGCACGGCCAAGATGGCACGGGCCGACGCGGCGAGAGCGAACCCCTCGGCCGCGGTGAGACGCCGGGGTCGAGCCAGTTCGGTGCCGAGATCGGCGATCACCTCTTGGTCGTCGACGATGATCTCCATGAGCTGGTCGGGCGAGTACGGGGGCAGGCCGCAGCACGCGGCCAGCTCGAGATCGGCGATGAGCTCGTCGGCGTCGAGGCCGAAACGCTCGGAGAGCTCCGACACCGTGGCCCGGCCCTGGCGCGCCAGCCACGTCAGCACCGCCAGCAGTCGGAGCAACCGCGCCCCGGCATCGGCGCGTGTCGTCACGCCGGCCCCGCCACTGCCTCGAGCCACGACACCACGCCGGCACGAACCTCGTCGGGGCCGATGACCTCGGCGTGGTCGCCGAGCTCGAAGAGCCATGACCGCAACGCGGCGATGTTCGTCACCTCGAGATGCAGCACCACCGATCCGTCGTCGTGGCGACGCTCCAGTGCCGACTCTCCCACCTCGTCGAGCACCAGGCCGGCCAGCGCGGCGTCCACGTGGACCGCCACAGTGACGAGGGCACCCTCACCGATGCGCCACGGAACGTCGGGGAGCGCGGCGTCAGGGTCGAACCCGTCGGGCAGGACCGCCGAGCCCGGCGCCCCCGCCGACGCGTCGCCGTCCATGCGATCCACTCGGAACGTGCGGGGCGCGGCGCGGTCGAGATCGTGTCCCACCAGGTACCACCACCCGCCATGGAACCGGAGCTGAGCGGGATCGACCCGGCGTCTCTCGCCGCGGTAGTCGAAGCTCACCGTGGCACGCGCCCGGAGCGCGCCGTGGAGCACGGGAAGAGCCGGCAGCGCGGGGAGCTCGGCCACCGGTCGCGCCCCGGCCGACGCCGGAAGGCCCAGGCGCCACAATGCATCTCGACCACTAGGATCGCCGAGGTGGACCCCGGCCACCGCGAGGTTCAGGGCCGCTTGCTCGTCCGCCGCCAGATCGAGGTCGGGCAGGTAGTAGTCCTCGGGACGGATGACGTACCCGACCTGCTCGGGGCCGTCGATGGGCACCGCGGTGACCTCGATACCGCCGTCGCGCAGCGTCCGCTTGTCGCGCTCGAAGGCTTGGCGCCGCGCCTCACCCTCCTGCGCCGGATACCCGGGCACCTCGGACGCGATCTCACGCAACGATTTCGGCCGATTGTCGCGCAGCAGCACCAACACCAGGTCGGTGAGCCGCTCGAGCCTGTCCACCATGGGCGAGAGCGTAGGCGGCGCCACGCGCGGGCCCGACGGCCCCATCGTCACCTCGCCGGTGCCACTCCATGAGCGCGTCGGTGCTCGGGGCAACTGCCGTCGCTTCGGGTCGGACCCGGCTCGGCGATCCCTGGACACCGCACCTTCATCTGGTGGCCTGGCTCGTCATCGCCGCGCTCGCGTTCGGCTACGGCGCCGCCGTGCGTGACCTCGGACGGCGATCGGGGACCGGCACCGTTCCCACCCGACGCCAGCTCCGGTCCGTGACAGGCGCCATCGTCGCCCTGGTGCTGGCCCTCACCTGGCCGCTCGCCGACCTGGCGGCCCATTGGTCACTGACCGCCCTGGTCGTCCAGCGCCTCCTCCTCACCCTGGCGGCCGCCCCGCTCCTGCTTCTCGCCATGCCCGCCCCGCTCCTGGCCCAACTCACCCGACCCCCGTCCGTCGATGCCTGCCTCGAGGTGCTGACCCGTCCCGTGGTGGCCGTGGCGACGTTCACCGTCGTGGCGGTGGGGACCCTCGTGACCCCCGCCGTGGCCGCCCAGGCATCGTCACCGTGGTGGCGCGGCTTCACCGACGTGGTGCTCGTCCTGGCGGGCGCGGTCTTGTGGGGACCGGTCCTGCGCCACATCCCGGGCACCCACCGGACGACCCCGGTGGCCGTGACCGCTTATCTGTTCATTCAGTCGGTCATCCCGACATTCCCGGCCATCATCTACGTGTTCTCCCGTCACCCGCTCTACGACGCCTTTCGCCACGTCCACGTCGCCTTCGGGATCTCGCCCCTCGTCGACCAACAGTTGGCCGGCGTGGTGGCCAAAGTGGCCACGCTCCCGGTGCTGTGGAGCGCGGCGTGGGTCTCTCTCATGCGCGCCCAGCGCGTCGAGGACGCCGCCGCCGACGGAGGCGACAGCGGCGAGCCGCTCACGTGGGCGGAAGTCGAGCGACAACTCGAGCGCGCGGCGCGCTCCGAACGCAAGGAACAGGCGCGACAGGCGCGGCGACGCCATGCCTGGGCGGGCCCGCGCCCCATCACGGCGCCGTGGGCCGACTCCCGCGCCCCCGGCGACCGCGAACCCGGCGATCGGTCCGATGCGTCGGAGCGCCCGAGACCGTCCGAGGGACCGACGTCAGCCGAGGACTGACGGGGGATCCCGGGACCCGGCGTGGACGGGGGGCCCGAGGGCGAGATGGCGGAAGCGCACCGGCTCCTTCTCGAGCACGAAGGTCGCCAACAGCTCGTTCTGCGGCGTCGAGACCACGACGATGGCGAA
>JADGOL010000322.1 GCA_017882995.1 Acidimicrobiales bacterium
CGACTCCAGTGCCGGTCTTCTCCGCCATCCACGACGCCGCGGACCTATGGCCTTCGTCTCGCCACGTCGTGGACTGGGCGGCCCGACTACTGAACAGAACCCTGCCGGCGGAACAGAGCCGTTCGACTTGGGCGAACATCATCACGAGATCGGCAGCCTGGGCGGTGGTGACCCGGTCGGGATCGGCATCGGCGAGATCCCGCCCGATGTCCCGGCGAGCGGCGTCGAGGGAAGTGACGAGCACGAATCCAGTCTGGCATGAGGGTGTATCAGTACCGGTGAGAGGACATGAGTTCACGCACTGACATCACCGACGTGGGCATCACCGACGTTGGCACCATCACCGACGTCCGTCGGATCACCCGAGGCCCCCCACGTCGTTCGCTGTTGCCTTCCAATTGGAAAGGGCGGTGACCAGTCCACCGACGAGGCGGTCGTAGCTTCGGTTGATGTCGACCGGGAGCCCGAAACCACCGCCGGTCTCGAGCGTCACGAAGCCATGCAGCGCGGCCCGCATGGCTCGGATGGCGTCGATGGCGTCGTCCTCGTGCAACTCGAACCCGGCCATGACGTCGGACACGACCTCCACCACGGCGCGGCTGGCGGCCTCGTCGCCGACGTCGCCCGGGACCGGGGCCCGCTGCGCGGCGGCATACCGGCCGGGGTGCTCGACCGCCCACGTCCGGTACGCCTGGGCGATGGACATGACGGCATCGCCCCGGGACCGCCCCACGGCGGCGCGGGAGAGGATCTCGGCCAACTCGATCTTGGCCCGCACCGCGATGCCCCGCTGCAAACCGGCCATGCCGTCGATGTGCTTGTACAGCGACGGTTGCCGGACGCCCAACCGTGTTGCGAGGGCGGCCAGTGTCAGCTCCGTCAGGCCGACCTCGTCGGCCATCTTCTCGCCCTCGTCTACGACGCGCGCCTCGGTGAGCCCCGCCCTAGGCATTCATGACCGCACCCTTCAGGAACTGCACCACGGCACCGTTGGTGACGTCGGGCCGCTGGCTCTGGGGGTAGTGCCCGGCGTCGGGCACCATGACGACCTCGCCGTCCAGGGTGTCGGCGATCCACTGCGCCTCGGCCCTCGGGTCGGGGAAGTCGGGATCCAACTCACCCATCACGACCAAACTCGGGACCGACACGTCGGCGAGCCGAGCCTCGGCAGGGTCGTGACTCGTCCTCGTGGTGAGGGAGAAGGCCTTGGCGTACCCGGGCCGCCTCACGCTGGCGACAACGAACCTGGCGTACTCGTCGAAGTCGACGGGCCGGCGCCCCGCGTAGAGCTTGGGGAGGTACATCTTCCACGACATCGCCGCCCACGGCCGCGCCATGGCGACCCGCAGGAGGATGCGCTGCGTGGCGCTCATCTTGCCGTCGCGGACGAAGGGGCCCACCAGCACCATGCCGTTGACGAGGTCGGGGCGCTCTGCGGCGGCGAGCACGGCGCACCCCGCGCCCATGGAGTTCCCGATGACGACAGCGGGACCACCGAGCTCCTCGATGAGCGCGACGACGTCGCCGGCGGTCTCGACATCGCCGTACGAGCTGAACGTGGCGTCGCTGTCGCCGTGGCCCCGCAGGTCGGTGGAGGCGACCCGGTACCCCGCCTCTCTCAAGGCGGGAGTGAGGAACCGGTACCCGGCCCGAAGGTCGCCCATACCCGGCACGACCACCACGAGGGGGCCGGTGCCGGCGACGTCGTAGCCGATCCGTCCTCCGGACCGAACGAGATACCTGGTCTGGACTCCTACCGCCTGGTCTGTGGTCATAAAGCTAAAGTACTTAGCCATATAGCTACTGTCAATAGCCAAGGCGGCAGGCCAACGCGACCCGGCTCCTGTACAAGGCCGGCGGGGGGCGGGAAGGGGGGGAGTTGGGGAGGCGTGAAATCCGGTGCGCCAAGTACATTCGGGCCTGGCGATTCGCCCCCGAAACGAGGTTGACCTGTGACCAGTCCCATTTGGATCGTGTGGTGGCTCACTCTCGTGGCCCAGGTCGGCTGGGTGGCGTGGCTCGGGAAGCGCTGGTCCGAGGACGCATCCGGGACCGGGTGATCCCAAGGTCGCTCCTGTCACAAGTCCTCGTTGCGAAGTTGAGGTCGCGGTGGACTGGGACTACCTCCGTTCTTCCTACGACACCACGGCGTCAAAGTACGAGGCGCGCTTCCTCGACGAGCTCCGGGACAAACCACGTGACCGAGAGCTTCTCGCCGCGTTCGCGAAGTCGGTGGGAGACCCGGTCGCCGAGATCGGATCCGGGCCCGGCCAGATCGGTGCCTTCGTCCGACAATGGGGGCGACGCGTCGTCGGGGTCGACCTCAGTCCGGAGATGGCGAAGCTGGCCAAGGTTCGACTCGACGCTGCACTGGCGGCCGACATGCGGTCGCTGCCGCTGGGGACCGACTGCCTCGGAGGTCTGTTGGCCTTCTACTCCGTGATCCACGTCCGGCGCGCCGAGCTCGAGCCGGTGTTGCGAGAATTCCATCGCGTGCTCCGACCGGGCGGCCGAGTCTTGTTCTCCGCCCACGAGGGCAAGGACGAAGTCGAGCTCGACGAGTTCCTCGAGGAGCCAGTGCCCTTCGCGGCGACGTTCTTCGAGCTCGACGAGCTCGTCCGGGCAAGCGAGGCCGCCGGTCTGGAGGTGACCCTCGCCGAACGACGCCCGCCGTACTCGAACGAGAGCAAGACCATTCGGCTGTACGTGGAAGCGGTGAAG
>JADGOL010000056.1 GCA_017882995.1 Acidimicrobiales bacterium
CGGGCTTCACAGGGCATCGCGTGGCGCGACGCAGGGCATCGAAGCGCTGCGTCGTGGATGGCGGAGAAGAGCGGCACCGCCCTGGGCGAAGCAGTTGGGATTCTCGAAACCGCCGAGGCCCTGCAGTGCTTGCCCGAGACCACCGAAGCCTTGAAACGCGGCGAACTCTCGGGGTCACAGGTGAAGGTCATCGCCGCCGCGGCGGCCGAACACCCCAACGCTGAGCACGAGCTGCTCGAGAGAGCGGCCACCGACAGCTTCAAGGGATTGAAGGAGCGCGCCGCGCAGGTCCGGGCCGCGGCCACCTCGGCCGAACAGGAGAGCGGGCGCTATCTAGCCATCAAGAAGGCCCGGTACGTCCGGCACTGGGTGGACCCCGACGGGGCGTTCCGTCTCGATGCCAAGCTCACCCCCGACGCCGGGGCCAAGTTCCTGTCTGTGTTGGAAGTCGAAACCGACGCCCGGTTCCACCGGGGCCGCAAGGCCCGACAACAAGAGAGCCCCGCCGCCTACCGGGCCGATGCGCTGGTGGCCCTCGTGACCGGCGAGGACGTCGCGTCCCAGGACAGCGGCTCGAGAACCAACTCCCCTCGGGCGACGGTCACCATCCGGGTCGACGGCAGGGCGCTGGTGCGCGGCCACGCCGAAGAAGGCGAGATCTGTCACATCCCCGGGGTGGGCCCGGTACCCGTCGCGACGGTGCGCGCCCAGCTCCCCGACGCGTTCATCAAGGTCCTCGTGCTCGACGGCGAGGACGTCACCACCGTGGTGCACCCGGGCCGGGGCGTCACCGCCAAGGTCCAAAGTGCCCTCGAAGAACGGGACCCGGTGTGTGTGGTCCCGGGCTGTGACGTCGCCCATGGGCTGCAGAACCATCACTGGGACGAGGACTACGTGGTGTGCAAGTCGACGTCGCTCCGGGGCCTGGCCCGGATGTGCGGGTGGCACCACGACTTGGTCACCCATGAGAAGTGGGAGCTCACCGGGATCCCCGGCGCCTGGGATTGGCGGCCACCGCCGGGGGGATCGAGCTTCGAGACCGGCACGCCGTTTCGGGACACGGGCTGAAGCCTTCGCCGAACTCGGTCAGTCCGAGGTTCCGAAACGGACGATGGAGCTGGTGGCCGTCTGGCAGGCGGCACGGCGGTCGTAGGGGGCTTCGCGTTCTGCGTCGTCGGCCCGGCGCATGTCGGCCGGCCCCGCCGAGGGGTTGGCCCCGGAGGCGGCGGGGACGAGGGACTGCGGCATGGGGATGTCCGGAGGCGGGTCGAAGGACTCGAGGCCCGAGTCCCGGACGAGCTTGGTGGGGTTGCCCTCGGAGAAGTACCGGAATTCGTGCTCGTGGTAGGGGTCCCGGAACCAGCCCAATGTGGTGGCGGTCAGGGTGGTCATCGATCCAGTTTACCTGAAGTTCACTTCTCGTTCACGTTTAGATAACCTTCGGGCCCCTTGGACCCGCTGGGACCGGCCCGAACGAGGCGTCCACCCGCGGCACCGGCCCCGGCGTGCATGCTGGGGACCAAATGGGAGCCGATGGCACAGAGACCGTCGTGTTCACCGACGGTTCGTGCCTCGGGAACCCCGGACCGGGGGGCTGGGCGTGGGCCGTGCCCGACGGGCCCTTCGCCAGCGGCGCCGAGGCGCGGTCGACCAATCAACGGATGGAGATCGTGGCGGTGATCCGGGCGCTCGAGGCGCTCGAGGGCCCCGTGCACGTCAACAGCGATTCGACCTACGTGGTCAATTGCTTCCGAGACCGGTGGTGGGAGGGGTGGAAGCGACGGGGTTGGCGCAACTCGGCGGGCAAGGCCGTCGCCAACCAGGACCTGTGGGAGGTGCTGCTCGAGTTGGCGCTCGACCCCGACCGGCCGGTGCGGTTCACCTGGGTGAAGGGACATTCCGGCAACGAGATGAACGACCGGGTCGACATCCTCGCCGTCGAGGCCGCCGCCGCGCAGTACGGCGTGTCCGGCGACCGCTTCGTCCCCTGAGGTCGGTCTCCCTTGGCGGTCGACGGGGGCGCCCCCGTAGCATGCGCCGCATGGACCTCAACGGCATCTCCGCAGTCATCACGGGCGGCGCGTCCGGGCTCGGCGAAGGCACCGCGCGCAAGCTGACATCGATCGGCGTGCGGTGCACGATCTTCGACCGCAACGAGGACGGAGCCAAGAAGGTGGCGGGCGAGCTCGGCGCCAACTACGTCGCCGGCGACGTCACCGATCCCGACGACTGCCAGCGCGCCGTCGACCAGGCGGCAGAAGGCGGCAGGCTGCGGATCGCCGTGAACTGCGCCGGCACCGGTTGGGTGGGTCGGGTCATCAACCGGGACAACTCCCCTCACGACCTGAGCGCGTTCAAGTTCATCCAGGACCTCAACGTCGTCGGCACGTTCAACGTCATGACGCGTGCCGCCTCGGCCATGGCGGTGACCGAGCCTCTTGCCGACGGTGAGCGGGGCGTGATCGTGAACACGGCGTCGGTGGCCGCCTTCGACGGCCAGGTCGGCCAGCTGGCGTACTCGGCCTCGAAGGGTGCCATCGTGGGCATGACCCTTCCCGCCGCGCGCGACCTGGCGGCGGTCGGTGTGCGGGTCGTGACCATCGCCCCCGGGTTGTTCGACACCCCGCTGCTCGGGATGCTCCCCGAGGAGCAGCGCAACGCGCTGGGCCAGTCGGTGCTGTTTCCGAAGAAGTTGGGACAGCCCATCCAGTACGGGGAGTTGGTCGCCCACATCGCGCAGAACAGCTACCTCAACGGTGAAGTCATCCGCCTCGACGGTGGCATCCGGATGCCACCGAAGTAGGAAGGCACAGCCCCACGTGAAGTACGTCGACGTCGCCGGGGCCAGGCTGTCGGCCATCGGGCTCGGGACGTGGCAGTTCGGCTCGACCGAGTGGGGGTACGGGGCGGATTACGCCGAGCGCGAGGCCGACGCCATCGTGCAACGGGCGCTCGACGTCGGCATCACCCTCTTCGACACCGCCGAGATCTACGGCTTCGGCCGCTCCGAGCGGATCCTGGGCAAGGCGCTCGGGGCCCGGCGCGACGAGGCGTTCATCGCGTCGAAGATCTTCCCCGTCCTGCCCGTCGGGCCGGTGGTGTTGCAGCGGGCCCGGGGGAGCCTCCGGCGGCTGGGGGTCGATGCGCTCGACCTGTACCAGCTGCACCAGCCCAACCCGGTGGTGCCGTTCTCGTCGACGATGCCCGCCTTCGCGCAATTGCTCGACGAGGGGGTCGTGCGCCACGTGGGCGTCTCGAACTACTCGCTGGCGCGTTGGGAGGCCGCCCAGGAGGCCCTGGGGCGGCCGGTGCTGTCGAACCAGGTGCGCTACAGCCTCGTGGACCGGAGGCCCGAGAAGGATCTGTTGCCGTGGGCCCAGGCCCATGACCGGTTGATCATCGCCTACAGCCCGTTGGCCCAGGGCCTGCTGTCGGCGCGTTATGACGAGCACAACCGCCCGAGCGGCATGGTCCGGGCCGCGTCGCCTGGGTTCCATCCCGAGAACCTGCGCCGGGCCAAGCCGCTGCTGGACGTGCTGCGTCAGATCGCGGATACGCATCACGCCACGCCGTCGCAGATCGCGCTGGCATGGTTGATCCGGCGGCCCAACGTGGTCGTGATCCCCGGGGCGAGCTCGGCCGCGCAGGTGGAGGTCAACGCAGCTGCGGCCGACATCGAGCTCACCGACGACGAGGATGCCGGCTTGGTGGCGGCGTCGGACGCGTTCGAACCGCTGGGCGCGACGACGGTGTTGCCCGATCTGATCAGGGAACGGCTCTCCGGGTTCCTCGGTCGCATGACCGGCGGTGCCGGCGGTACCGGCGGCAGCGGCCCGGCAACTTCGTAGTCGTCGGGACGACGGGTGAAGTACTGGACGGTCGACGAGGCCCAGGCGTACATCCCCCGGTTGCGCCTGTTGCTGGGTGTGATCCGGCGGGCCAAGAACCTGGTCGTCTCGGCGAGGGGGAATGGTCACGCCGTGCTCCCCGGCGCACCGTTGCCCGCCGGCCCGCCCCCGTCCGAATCGCCGCCCCCCGAACCGCCGGCTCCTGCGACTCCCCCGATGTCCGAGTCGCCGGTGTCCTTCGACGCCAAGGAGGCCCTGGCCGAGCTCGAGGACGAGGGGATCATCCTGCGCGACCCCGAGCGGGGGTTGATCGACTTCACGGCCTTGCACAACGGGCGCGAGGTGTTGCTGTGTTGGCAGCTGGGCGAGGACGAGCTGGCGTGGTGGCACTTTCCCGAGGACGGCTTCGCCGGCCGTCGTCCCTTGCCGTTGCCTCCCGAGTTCTGATCCTGCGTCTGGAGCTCTTGTCCCAGCTCCTGGCGGGGGGTGCTCCCCGTTAGGCTGGAAGCGGACCCCGGACCAAGGACCGGTCCTCTCGGAACACTGCTGTTCTTTCGAGCACACAGCCCAGCGGGACAGCGCATTCTCGCCGGAACACGGACCAGTCCTCGAGCGTTTGAAGACACGGAGGTGATTGCGACGGCCGAAGCCACTGGAACCGAGGTGTTCGACGTGGTCGTGATCGGCGGTGGTCCCGGCGGGTACGCCACCGCGCTGTACGGGGCGGCTGCGGGGCTGAAGGTCGCCGTCGTCGAGCGCGACAAGGTGGGCGGGACGTGCCTGCACCGGGGGTGTGTCCCGGCCAAGGAATTCCTCGAGACCGCCACGGTGGTGCGGACCGTGGCGGGGGCCAAGGAGTTCGGTGTCCAAGCGGGCCAACCCGTCGTCGACTTCGCCGTGAGCCAAGGGCGCAAGCAGAAGGTGGTCGACCAACTCTTCAAGGGTCTGGCCGGGCTGATGAAGGGCCGGGGGATCGTGACCTTCGACGGCATCGGCACGGTGTTGGCGGGCCGTCGGGTGCGGATCGATCCCGTTTCCGGCACTGACGGTTCGGCCCCTCCCGCCGAGATCACCGGTCGCAACATCGTGGTCGCCACCGGGTCCGTGCCTCGGACCATCCCGGGCTTCGACGTGGACGGTCGGTTGGTGCTCACCTCCGACGAGGTCCTGGCGCTCGATGCTCTGCCCGCGTCCATTGCGGTGATCGGGGGTGGCGCCATTGGTTGTGAGTTCGCCTCGATGTTCTCGGACCTCGGCAGCCAGGTGACGGTGCTCGAGGCGCTGCCGTCGTTGCTGACGGGATGTGACAGCGACGTGGTCGGGGTCGTGGCGCGGTCGTTTCGAAAGCGGGGGATCAACGTCCACACCGGAGTGAAGGTGAGCGGGCACACGCCCAACGGATCGGGGACCACGGTCACCTTCGGCGACGGAGAGACCGTGAACGTCGACGCGGTCGTCTTGTCGGTCGGCCGGCGACCGCTCACCGACGGGTTGCTGGCGGAGGGGACCGGGGTGACGCTCGACGAGCGGGGATACGTCGTCGTCGACGAGTACCAACGGACCGCCGCCGAAGGGGTCTGGGCGGTCGGTGACGTGGTGAACACGCCGCAGCTTGCCCATGTGGGCTTCGCCGAGGGGATCCTCGCCATCAAGGCGATGCTCGGAGAGCCGGCCTTCCCGGTGGAGTACTCGCGGGTGCCCTGGGCCATCTACTGCCATCCCGAGGTCGCGTTCGCCGGACTCACCGAGGCGCAGGCCAAAGAGGCGGGGATCGACGTGGTCGTGAAGAAGGACCCCTTCGGTGGGAACAGCCGGGCGCGCATCGTGGGGGAGACCGAGGGTCTGGTCAAGGTGGTCGCCGAGCGCCTTCCCGACGGTCGGGCGGGGCGGATCCTCGGTGTGCACATGGTCGGCCCATGGGTGACCGAGCAGTTGGGCCAGGGGTACATGGCGGTGAACTGGGAGGCCACGCCCGAGGAAGTCGGGCAGTTCATCCAGCCGCATCCCACGCTGTCAGAGGCGTTCGGTGAGACAGTGTTGGCGCTCACCGGAAGGGGACTGCACGTTGGCTGACGTCACAATGCCCCAGCTCGGCGAGACCGTCACTGAGGGCACGATCACGAAATGGCTCAAGGCGGTGGGGGAGGCCGTCGCTCGAGACGAGCCCCTCTTCGAGGTCTCGACCGACAAAGTCGACTCGGAGGTACCGTCCCCTGCGGCCGGGACACTGGCCGAGATCCGTGTCCAGGAAGGCGAGACGGTCGACGTCGGAACGGTGCTGGCCGTCGTCAGCGCCGACGGCGCCGCGGCTCCCACTGCCGCTCCCGCCCCCGCCGAGGCTGCTGTCGCCCCGCCACCCGCGGCTGCTCCGGCCGCCCCTCCGCCCGAACCCCCGGCTGAGCCGACTCCACCTCCTGCACCCGCCGCCGCGCCCCCTGCACCTGCGTCGCCCGTGGCAGCACCAGCTGCTTCGCCTGGTACACCCGCCGCGCCCGCTGCCGCCGCCTCCGACGGCCCCGGGAAATGGGGAGATCGGATCCTGTCGCCGGTGGTGCGGCGGCTGCTCGACGACAACGGCATCGACCCGGCGGAGATCACCGGGACCGGCCTCGGCGGTCGGGTCACGCGTTCGGACGTGCTCAGCTTCATCGACAGCCGCCGGGCCGGAGGCGCGCCCGCATCTCGGGGGGCTGCTTCGCCGTCCACGCCCGCAGCGGCCGCGACAGCGCAATCACCGGCGGCCGCGTCGAGCGGTTCGGCATCGGCGCCCACGGCCGGCACCGACGAGATCATCCCCTTCACCAACATCCGACGGCGCACCGCCGAGCACATGGTCCGGTCGAAGGCCACGAGCCCCCACACCTTGGTCGTACTCGAAGCCGATTACGAGCAGATCGAGCGGGTTCGGCGCTCCCACGGCGCCCAGTTCCGGGCCGAGGAGGGCTTCGGGCTCAACTACCTCCCCTTTGTGGCCCGGGCCACGGTCGAGGCGTTGCACGAATGGCCGCACCTCAATGCGTCGGTGGGAGACGACTCGCTCATCGTGCACCATCAATTCAACATGGGCTTCGCCGTCGACCTCGATCACAACGGGTTGATCGTGCCGGTCGTGAAGCACGCCGAAGAGCTCACGCTGCGGGGCATGGCGCGTCGGATCCGAGAGCTCGCCGACCGGGCCCGGACGAAGAAGCTCAGCGCGGATGACATCTCCGGCGGGACGTTCTCGATCACCAACGCCGGACCGTTCGGCACCTTCCTTACCGCACCGATCATCAACCAGCCCCAGGTCGCCATCCTCTCGACCGACGGCGTGAAGCGCCGCCCCACCGTGGTGGTCCAGCCCGACGGTTCCGAGGCCATCGCCATCCATTCCCTCGGGCTCTTGTGCCTGGCATGGGACCACCGGGCCGTCGACGGGGCCTATGCAGCGGCGTTCGTGGCGCGCGTCACCGAGATCCTCGCCACGCACGACTGGGCCGCCGAGCTCTGAGCCGGCAGGAGCGAGGGCCAGACATGTTTCGGGTTCGCTGGCTCGGTCGGGTCCCCTACGCGGAGGCGCACGCGCTGCAACGGGCGTTGCACGACCGGGGACACGACGACCATCTGCTGCTCCTCGAGCACCCGCATGTGTTCACGCTCGGGGCACACGCCGATCGGGCGCATGTGCTCGTCGACCCGGCTGTGGTCGGCGCGGAGCTCGTGGCGAGTGACCGGGGAGGTGACGTCACCTATCACGGGCCGGGCCAGCTCGTCGGGTATCCCGTGGTGAACGTTCCCACCGCACCGCGCTCGGTGCCGTCGCACGTGGACGGGATCGAGCAGGTCGTGATCGACACCCTGGCGGAGTTGGGGGTGACGGCGGGGCGATTGGCCGGATACCCCGGTGTCTGGGTGGACGCCGAGGGACCGGCGCCGCGCAAGATCTGTGCCATCGGCGTCCGGGTCACGCGGGGGCGGTCGATGCACGGGCTGGCGCTCAACGTCGACCCCGACATGGCCTGGTTCGACCGGATCGTGCCCTGTGGCATCGAGGACAAGGCGGTGACGTCGCTCGCCGCCGAAGGGGTCGTCGTCTCAATGCACGAGGTGGCCGACATCCTCGTGCGCCACGCCGTGGCGCGTTGGGCCCCGGACGGGCTCTTCGAGCGCCAGGACGTGGCCTGGCCGATGCACTCCACCGTGCCCCCACCCACAGTGCCCCAGACCACAGTGCCCCAGACCACAGTGCCCGCCCGGTCCTCCCCGCCCGACGTGCTCGCCGACCGTGTCCCCGGCGAGCGGCTCCGCGTCCGGCTGCGCCAGGCGGGGGTCGACCCCGGGTCCGGGCTGCCCGGCAACACCCGGAAGCCACCGTGGTTGCGGGTCCCGGTGCGGATGGGCGACGAGTTCCTCGGCCTGCGGCGGACGGTGCGAGATCTCGGCCTTGTCACCGTGTGCGAGGAGGCGGGCTGTCCCAACATTTTCGAGTGCTGGGCGGACGGCACGGCCACGTTCATGATCAACGGTGAGCGGTGCACGCGGTCGTGCGGGTTCTGCCTCGTCGACACCCGGCACCCCGAGCCTCCCGATGTCGACGAGCCCGACCGGGTCGCCGCCGCCGTGGAGCAACTCGACCTGGCCTACGCGGTGGTCACGGCGGTGGCGCGCGACGACCTCCCCGACGGGGGAGCGGCGGGGTACGCGGCGACGATCCACTCCATCCGGCGTCGACGCCCGACCACCGCGGTGGAGGTGCTCATCCCGGACTGCAAGGGCGACGGACCTTCGCTGGAGGCGATCTTCGCGGCCCGCCCCGACGTGCTCAACCACAACCTCGAGACCGTGGCGCGCCTCCAGCGCGCTGTTCGGCCCTCGGCCGGATACGCGCGCAGTCTGTCGGTGCTGGCGCGGGCCAAGAACGCCGGGCTCGTGACCAAGTCCGGCATGATCCTCGGCATGGGGGAGGACCGTGACGAAGTGGTGGGCGCTCTGGCCGATCTCCGGGCCGTGGGCGTCGACATCGTCACGCTCGGCCAGTACCTGCGGCCCACCGCAGCGCACCTCCCGGTGGCGCGGTGGTGGACCCCTGAGGAATTCGAGTCCCTGCGATCGGTCGGCGAGGAGATGGGCTTCGCCCACGTCGAGTCCTCTCCCCTGACGCGATCGAGCTACCACGCGCGAGGAGCAGCAGCAGCCGCCTCTGCCACCAGCGCTGCGGCCGGCTCGACGTCCACCGTGGTGTCGACATGACCGACCAGCTCGGAGCCCGAGCGCAGCGGCTCGAGCGTGTGCGAGGGCGCATGGGCGAGCTCGGAGTGGACGCGTTGCTGCTGTCACACGGGGCGGACCTGCCCTGGCTCACGGGTTACCGGGCCATGCCCCTCGAGCGGCTCACCCTTCTGGTGTTGCCCCGCGACGGCGAGGCGGTGCTGATCGTCCCCGCTCTCGAAGCCCCCCGTGTGCCTGACACGGCCGGGATGGTCGCGCTGTGTCCATGGTCCGAGACCGAGGACCCCATCGCCCTCGCCGCCGGACTCCTCGGTCCGGCGCGCCACGCCGTCTACGGCATCTCGGACCGGGCGTGGGCCCAGTCGCTGCTGGCGCTGCAGGCGAGCCTGCCTGGCGCGCAGTTCGAGGCGGCCTCGAGGGTCACGTCCCCGCTGCGGGCCGTGAAGGACTCGAGTGAGATCGCGGCGTTGCGCGCCGCGGCGCGGGCGGCGGACAGCGTGGCGGTCGTGCTCCAAAGCGGTGAGATCCCGTTGGCGGGTCGGAGCGAGGCCCAGGTGTCCGACGCCCTGAGCATGGGGCTGTTGGCGGCGGGGCACCGACGGGTCAACTTCGCCATCGTCGGGAGTGGGCCCAATGGGGCCAGCCCTCATCACGAACCCGGTGAGCGCGTCATCGAGCCGGGCGACACCGTGGTGTGTGACTTCGGTGGCGAGTACGTGCTGCATGACGACGTCGGGTACTGCTCCGACATCACCCGTACCGTTGCGGTGGGCGAGCCCGGCGCCCAAGTGCGCGACACCTACGCGGTGCTCCTCGCCGCGCAGCAGGCCGCGGTGGACGCGGTCCGGCCCGGGGTGACCGCCGAGCACGTCGACGCGGTGGCACGGGCCGTCATCACCGAGGCCGGCCTGGGTGAGTACTTCATTCACCGCACTGGGCACGGGATTGGGATCGAGGAGCACGAGGACCCCTACGTCGTGGCCGGCAACGACACGGCCCTGGTCGTCGGCCACGCCTTTTCGATCGAGCCCGGGATCTACTTCCCGGGGCGTTTCGGGATGCGACTCGAGGACATCGTCGTCGTGGGCGAGGACGGGGCCATTCCCCTCAACACCGTCGACCACTCCCTCGTGGTCATCTGATGGACCTCGGTATCCGGGGCAAGGTCGCGCTGGTCACGGCCGCGTCGCGCGGCTTGGGCCGGGCCAGTGCCGAGGCGCTCGCCGAAGACGGGGCCCGGATCGTGCTGTGCGCGCGCAACGAAGAGGCGCTGCGAGACGCCGAGCAGGCCATCACCGGGCTGGGCGCCGAGGTTCTGGCCATCGTGGCCGACATGGCCGATCCGACCGCCCCCGACCGGCTCGTCGAGGCCACGGTGGAACGGTTCGGCCGCCTCGACATCGTGGTGGCCAACGCCGGAGGCCCGCCCCCGGCGAGCGCGCTCGAGCTCGACGACGACGCCATCCGGGCCGCGGTCGAGGTCAACCTGCTCTCGGCCGTGCGGCTCGTGCGCGCTGCGCTACCCCACATGCGGGCCGGAGGCTGGGGGCGACTCTGCTGCATCTCGTCGTACTCGGTCGTCCAGCCCATCCCCGGGCTCGCGCTGTCCAACACGGCACGCAGTGGGCTGCGGGCGTGGGCCAAGACCGGGGCGGCCGACCTCGCCGCCGAGGGTGCCGGCATCACGCTCAATCTGGTGTGCCCCGGTCCGCACGCCACCGAGCGCATGCGACAGCTGGGTGGCAGCGGCGCGACGATGGGCGACCCCGCCGACTTCGGCCGGGTGGTCGCCTTCATGTGCTCCGCGCACGCCGGCTTCGTGAACGGTGCCACCATCGTCGTGGACGGTGGAGCCACCCTCGCGCTGTAGCGAACTCTGGACGGGCGCCGCAAAAGGCGACGGGCTAAAAAGCGACGGCTACGGCACTCCGGCGCGGGCGACAGCCTCGGACCGGTCGTCGAACCCGACGATGTCGACGATCAGACCGCCGCTGACGGTCAGGACCTGCCAACGCTGCGTTTCACCATCGGGCGCGTCGGCCGCCCGGGGGCCACGGACGGTCAGCCCGACGAGGATCCTGTCGCCGAGCACGACGGTCTCGGTGACCTCGGCTCGTGTTCCGGACTCCCTGCCCCGCCGGTACCAGGCCAGGACCTGGTCCCGGTTCCGACACGACGGGACCCGGGCATCGGGCGCACCCCACCGCACGTTGGGGTCGAGAAGGTGACTGAAGGCGAAGAGGTCGGCCCCCGAAAGAGCGGTGCGGACCTGTCGGGCAAGGCTCTCCATCGACTCGAGCTGCTCGGACATCGAAGGACCTCCCGGTACGCCTAGTCCGGACCCGTCGACACCGCAGTCAGCCCGTCTTCCTCGTCGAGATCTACCGCCGCCGGACTGTCTTTCTGCCAGGGACGGGCATGCACGAACCAGATCGCACCCACAAGGAGCAGGACCGAGCACAGCACCCAACCGAGGGCGGTGGTCCCCACGCCGACGTATTTGAGCCCCGAGGCAAGGATCACGAAGGTGATGGCGGGTCGCACGTAACGGTCCGGTGCTCGCGACGACAAGAACGAACCGACGAGGACGGCCGGGACGCTCCCGACGATGAGCGAGGTGGTGACCGACAGTTCGATGTGACCGAAGGCGAGAGCTCCGAGGGCCGCCGCCGCGGTCAGGGGAACCGCCTGGGCCAGATCGGTCCCGACCAGTTGGTTGGCCCCGATCATCGGATACAGAAAGAGAAGGAAGACGATCATCAACGATCCCGAACCGACAGAGGTGATCCCGACGATGATTCCACCGATCATCCCGATCAACACCGTGGGCAGCGGTCTGAGGGTGATGTTGTGCACCACGCCTTGGCGGGTCTGACCCGACCGACGGTCGAGGCCGTAGCGAAGGATCATGGCCGCGGCACCGACGAGAAGGGCGGCGCCGAGGGCGATCTGGACGTTGTGTTCGGCGGCGTTGGCTTTGCCGATGAGGTGGAGGAGATAGGCACCGAGGAAGGCCATCGGGACCGACCCCGACATCATCAACGCGACCAGTCGCAGGTTCACCGTCCCGCGGCGCAGGTGCACGGCCGCTCCGATGGGACGCATGACGACGGCAGCCACCAGGTCACTCGAGATCGCGGTGGAGGGCTTCACCCCGAAGAGGAGGATCAGCATCGGGGTCATGAGGGCGCCCCCGCCCGCGCCGGTCATCCCCACCAGGAACCCGATGACGGCGCTGCCCAGGACGATGTAGGGATCCAATGGAGAGGCACCTCCCGTCGTCACGCTCGCTGCGTCACCGGGACCCGATCCGTGACGCCCCCCTGAATGGCCTCGCAAGAACCCTACGTGACCTCGCACATCGACGTGAGCTGACGTGGTGAGAGGTGAGGTGAGGTGACCGGGCCTGAGGGTTACGGGCCTCGCTACTGAGTGCGCAGGAGCTGGCCGGCTGTCTTGCCCCGCGCCGCCACGACCGCCGCCACGACGGCCAACAGGTTGGCGACGACGAGGACGCCCGCCGCCAACGCCGCGATCAATCCGGCCGGCACGGTGGAGACGGCACCGCCTCCAGGTTGGTGGCGAATGCCTTCCAGACGACGTCGGGATCGAGCAACTCGGCGAGGCCGGACCCAGTCCCGACGCTCGAGCCGGTCGGCGAACGCGGCGACGAGATCCCTACCGTCGGTCACGGTTCACACGTTACGGATCACCGTGGAGCCGTTCAGGAAGCCCGAGCCTCGCCGGTGACCCTCTCCTGGATCTCGCGCACGCGCGGACGCGCCTTGAGTACGCGTTTGCGCAGAGCGACCGAGCCTTCGGTGTCGTAGGCGCGACGCAGATCGAGCATGGCCGGGACGTCCCGGCTGGGAGCGGCGGCGACGACGGCCGCCCCCACCTCGTAGGCGTTCTCGGCATCGAGGCACGCTCCGATCAGGAAGTCGGTGTCCGCGCCGTCGTCGGTAGCGGCCAGGGCCAGCATGGCGCTCACCATCACATCGAGTGCGATGGTGGCGACGCCCGACCCACCGATGGCCAAGGTCGATCCGATGGCGTCGGGCTTGTCCAATTGTTCGGCCGGCGGTTGCTCGCTGTGCATCGCCTTGACCGCGTACCCGACGGAACCGACCGCATCGTGCGCGGATCTTGCGATGTCACGAGCCGACAATTCGTCGCCACGATCCAGAGCGGCACCGAGCTCTTCCATCGTGGCGTGGGCGCGCTCGAGCTCGGACGCGAGTTGGACCGTCTTCTCGCGCCAATTGAAGGGACGCTGCTGAAGATCGAATGTCATTTGTGGCCTCCCCTGGTTCGGAACAGTCCTTGGAACAGGCGTTGGGAATCATCGGTCCGGCATCGGCGCCACAGGCTCAGGCGCGCGGCATGGACAACACGATCGCTGACTCCGAAGGTATCTGCCGACGGTGCATTCTTCACACGACAGACGCCCAACAGTTCGTCATGATCACTCCACTCGCGGTGATCAGGCGGTGATCAGGCGGTGATCAGGCGGTGATCAGGCGGTGATCAGACCCGATCGGGCACGACCAACCCATGAACGCTTTGGGAGATGTGACGTCACTCACCGACGTGCTCTGAGCGCACTCCACCCCCATGAGAGGCAGCGGAAATCCCGACGGTTGCGGCAACCGGCCTCAAGTTGCATTGCGGCTGGTGACCATGCCTGACACCGGCGTGAGGGCCGTTTAGGTTTGTCAATGTTCCCATTGACAGCTACCTTCGCAGGGTGTCTCGCGCCTGGTTCCCAGCGACGAGCAGACGAGCGGGGCAAAGGCAAGGCCGACGCATCGTCTCCGGCGCGCTCTTCTGCGTTCTCGTGGCGACGAGTTCCGTGACGGTTCTTGCACCCCGACCTGCCGCAGCCAATCAGGTCGGCGATCTCAAGGCGCAGGCGAAGGCGATCGAGCAGAAGCTCGTGCAGGAGCAGCTGCAGACCGACGCGTATCAACAGCAGTACTCGGTGGACTCGGGCAAGGTCGCGGCCGACGCCCAGGCGGTCGCGCAAGTCGGCCGGCAGCTCGCGCTCGACCAACAGCAGTACAACTCCGATACGGCCCAGGTCCGCGAGTTGGCCATCGCGTCGTATATGAATGGCGGCCAGTTGACAGGGGCCGATGCAGCCTTGTTCGAGGGCAACGCCGAAGAGGTGCAGTCGGCGAGCGAGTACAACTCCATCGCCACCGGGAACATCGAGACAGCCCTGAGCCAGCTCCAGGGCGCGCAGGACACCTTGCAGAACCAACAGGCGGCATTGCGCCAACAGCAGGCCAAGGACCAGGCCGACGAGACCCAGCAGGCCACGGCCTTGAGCCAGGCCACGAGCACCGAGCACGCCATGGAGGCCGAGCAGAGCCTGGTGACGGGGCGGCTCGCCGCCGCCGTGGCCGCGCAGACCGCCGCATTCGACGCGGCCGCCAAGGCGGCGGTGGCTGCCGCCCAGAAAGCCGGCTCCAAATCGGGTGCCGGTGGGACCAGGTCGGGTGCAGGCCCGGGCGCAAGCCCAGGCGCCGGCCCGGGCGCGGGCTCAGCCGTGGGGCCGGCCATCCCGGACCCGGCACTCCCGCCGTTCCTGCAGTGTGTGGTGCAGGCCGAGTCGCGCGGCAACTACGGGGCGGTGTCTCCCGGCGGGATGTACATGGGCGCCTTCCAGTTCAGCCAGTCGACGTGGAACTTCGCGGCCAAGGCTGCCGGCCTTCCGTACCTCGTCGACGTGCCCCCCAACCGGGCCACGAAACCTCAGCAGGACACCGTGGCGGTAGCGCTCTATGCGCTCGACGGCCAGCGACCATGGCTCGGAGACCGCTGCAGCGCGTAGCGCCGTGCTCGATCAGGCCACGAAGTACTTGGCTTGGGGATGGGGGCAGATGATGGCGTCGGTGGTCTGCTCGGGGTGCATCTGGAACCCGTCGCTCACCGTCACGCCGATGCGGTCTCCGCCCAGCAGCTCGACCACCTTGGCGTTGTCCTCGAGGTCGGGGCACGCCGGGTATCCCCACGAGTAGCGCCCACCCCGGTACTGCTGACGGAACAAGCCCGTCAGTGTGGGTCCGTCTTCGTCGGCGAAGCCCCATTCCTCGCGGATGCGGTGGTGCCAGTACTCGGCCAGGGCCTCGGCCATCTCGACGCCGAGACCGTGGAGCTTCAGGTAGTCGGTGTACTGGTTCTCGGCGTGGAGGCGGGCCGCCTCGCGCGACACCTCGGAACCCATGGTGACGACCTGGAACGCCGCGTAGTCGGGATCCCCGGATTCGATCGACCGGAAGAAGTCCGCGATGCAGAGCCAGGGTTCCTTCTTCTGGCGCGGGAAGGTGAAGCGGGTCAGCTCGGTGCCACGGGTCTCGTCGGTCCACAGCACGACGTCGTTGCCATCGGCGTTGGCCGCGTAGTAGCCGTAGGCCACCTGGGGTACCAAGAGGTCCTTGGCCTTGGCCTTGTCGAGCTCCTCGCGCAGCACCGCACTGACGCGTTCTTTGAAGTCGGAGTCGGTCTCGGCGACGCCCTGGTGATCCCTCTCGGGACGGAATCCCCATTGGTTGCGGAACAGGGCGGTCAGGTTGAGATAGGACGCGATGTCGTCCAACGGGATGCCCTTGGCGACGCGCGACCCGAGGAACGGGGGCGTGAAGACGGGATTGTCCGCCGCCACCGTGGGGGCACGAGGCGGTGCGACCACACTCTCGTCGACCGGCAGTTGTGACTTCCGGGGCGGAAGCTTGCGTCCACCCTGCTCGCGCCCGAAGGCGGGGTCCTCCTCGCCGGTCTTCTTCATCTCGACGAGACGGTCCATGGTGCGCAATCCCTCGAAGGCGTCCTTGCCGTAGAAGAGACGTCCCTCGTAGACCGAGCGCAGGTCGCGCTCGACGTAGTTGCGCGTGAGGGCGGCCCCGCCGAGGAGCACGGGGATGTGGGCCAGGTTGCGGGTGTTCATCTCCTCGAGGTTCTCGCGCATGATGAGCGTCGACTTCACGAGCAGTCCGCTCATGCCGATGGCGTCGGCCTTGTGGTCCTCGACGGCCTGGAGCATCTCGGTGATGTTCACCTTGATGCCGAGGTTCACGATCTCGTAACCGTTGTTGGTGAGGATGATGTCGACGAGGTTCTTGCCGATGTCATGGACGTCACCCTTGACCGTGGCGAGCACCACGGTGCCCTTGCCGCCCTGGTCGGCCTTCTCCATGTAGGGCTCGAGATACGACACGGCCGCTTTCATGGTCTCGGCGGACTGGAGGACGAAGGGCAGTTGCATCTCTCCGGTGGCGAAGAGCTCGCCCACCGTCTTCATGCCGGCCAGGAGGAAGTCGTTCACGATGGTGAGCGCTTCGTGCCCGGACCCCAGCGCCTCGGCCAGGTCGTCGTCGAGCCCGTTGCGGTCGCCGTCGATGATGCGTTGCTCGAGGCGGTGCTCGACGGTCCATCCCGTGCGGTCCTCGGTGACCGCCGACGACGCGGAGACGCCTTCGAAGATCCCCAGGAGCACCTGCAGCGGGTCATAGCCCTCGGTGCGGCGGTCGTAGATGAGATCCAGGCAGACCTCGCGGGCCCGCTCGTCGATCTTGGACAACGGGATGATGCGCGCCGCGTGGACGATCGCCGCGTCGAGCCCGGCGTCGACGAGCTCGTGGAGGAACATCGAGTTGAGCACGTGGCGCGCCGCGGGGTTGAGCCCGAACGACACGTTGGACAGCCCGACGATGGTGAACACCCCGGGCAGCTCGGCCTTGATCCGGCGCGTGCCGTCGAGGGTCTCGATGCCGTCGCGCCGGCTCTCCTCCATTCCGGTCGACAGGGGAAGTACCAAGGGGTCGAAGATGAGGTCGGAGGGCTCGAGGCCATAGCGCTCCACGGCGATGTCGCGGATGGCCGTGGCGGCGCGCACCTTCCATTCGGCGGTGCGGGCCTGGCCCTCGGTATCGATGCACGTGCAGACGACGGCGGCGCCGTACTCGCGGGCCAAGGTGAGGAACTTGTCGAGCCGGGTGCCGGGCTCGTCGCCCTCCTCGAGGTTGACCGAGTTGAGGATGGGCCGGCCCCCGATCCACATCAGCGCCGCCTCGACCACGGGCGCCTCGGTGGAGTCCACCATGAGCGGGACACTGGCCTGGGTGGCGAGTCGGCTGGCCACCTCGGTCATGTCGGCCACGCCGTCGGCGCCGGTGTAGTCGACACAGACGTCGAGGACATGAGCGCCCTCCTTCACCTGGTCGCGCCCGATGGCCACGGTGGTGTCCCAGTCCGATTCGAGCATGGCCTCGCGGAACTTCTTGGACCCGTTGGCGTTGGTCCGCTCGCCGACGACGAGGAACGACGTGTCCTGATGGAACGACACGTTGCTGTAGATCGACGACGCCCCTGGCTCGTGGTCGATCGACGCGGCGGGACGAGCCGCGGGGACGAGGTCACGACAGCGCGTGACGACGGCGCGAAGATGCTCGGGGGTGGTGCCGCAGCAGCCACCCACGACGCTGACACCGAGCTCGGTGATGAACCGCTCGAGATGGTCCGCCAGCTGGTCCGGGGTCAGGTCGTAGTGCATCTTGCCGTCGACGACCGAGGGCAGTCCCGCGTTGGGTTGCGCGGAGACCGGCAGGCGGGCGTGCTGGCAGAGGTAGCGGATGGCCTCGCCCATCTCGGCCGGGCCCGTGGCGCAGTTGAGCCCGATGATGTCGGGGCGCATGGGGTCGAGCGCGGTGAGGGCGGCGCCGACTTCGGTGCCCGGGAGCATCCGGCCCGTGAGCTCGATGGTGACCTGGACCTGGAGGGGCACGCGCCGACCGGCTTCGACCATGGCGCGTTTGGCCGCGTTGATGGCCGCCTTGGCCTGGAGGAGGTCGTAGACGGTCTCGATGATGATGAGGTCGACGCCGCCGGCGAGGAGCGCGGCGGCCTGTTCCTGGTAGGCGTCGCGCAGTTCGAGGTAGGGGATCTGGCCGAGGGTGGGGAAGCGGGTGCCGGGCCCGAGGTTTCCCGCCACCCAGCGCAGACGACCGTCGTCGGCGGCCGCGGCGGCTTCGTCGGCGGCTTCGCGGGCCAGGCGGGCCGCGCTCAGGTTGATCTCCTGCACCCGGTCCTGGAGCCCGTACTCCGCCAGGACAACGCCGAAGGCGCCGAAGGCGTTGGCCTCGACCACGTCGCAGCCCACGTCGAGGAAGGAGCGGTGGATGGCCTTGACCACGTCGGGACGGTGGAGGACCACGGCTTCGCTGCAGCCTTCGAGGGCGGGACCGCCGTAGTCCTCGGCGCTCAGGTCCGCCAGCTGCAGGCTCGTGCCCATGGCGCCGTCGAAGATGACCACCCGGGTCCGGGTGGCCTCGAGATAGGCGGCGCCGCGCTCGTCCATGGCCATGGCGTCGTGCGCCAGGACAGGAGGAGGGGACGGGTGGGGGTCCACGGTCGGAGCCACGATCCGAACAGTCTACGGCGAGTGGTCGGCTTCTCCCTCCTGGCGAGGGGGTTCTCCGCTACCGGCAGCCGGTTAGCATGCGGCGCCGTGGTGAAGATCTACACACGCAAGGGTGACGACGGCACGACGGGGCTGTATTACGGGGGTCGGGTCCGCAAGGACTCGCCGGCCATCGAGGTGAACGGGGACGTCGACGAGGCCCAGGCCGTGTTGGGCCTGGCCCGCGCCGAGGCGGAGCCGGGATCGGAGCTCGACGGCCTCCTCCTCGATCTGGAGCGTGATCTGTGGGTGCTCATGGCCGAGGTGGCGACAGCTCCGGAGAACCGCCCCAAGCTGGTGGAGGCGGCGTCACTGGTGACCGATGAGATGGTGAGCGCGCTCGAGAGACACATCGACGAGCTCAACGAGCGCTTCGAGATGCCCAAGGAGTTCGTGGTGCCCGGACAGAACCGGGTCTCGGCCACCTTGGACGTGGCCCGCACCGTGGTGCGCCGGGCCGAACGCGGTTTCACGAGCGCGTCGGTGGCGCCGGGCTCGCAGGTCGGGCCCTATCTCAACCGGCTGTCGGACTTGTTGTGGACGGTGGCGCGCTGGCAGGAGGGCGAGCACATCGTGTCGCGCTCTCTCGGCCACGCCCCGGGCGGGGCCGACTCCGACGCGGGCGCGGCGTGAGCCCCGCCGTGGCCTTCCCCCGTTCCGAGCTGCTCGAGGTGGCGTGGGCCGACGCCACCGATCCCGCCGCCGTGGCCGACGCCGCCGGTGTGGCCGTGGCGGTGGTGGGCGTCCCCGTGCTCGAGACGCCCGACGGTCCCGCCGTGGCGCCCGGTGTCCCTGCCACCGTGGTCGTCAGTGTGGGAGGAGACGGGCTCGGCACCGCGCTCGACACCACCCGGGCCCGCCAGCGAGGGTTCAAGGGCAAGGTCGGCCAGACCATGGTGGTCGTGGGAGAGCGCAGCGCCCAGGGGTCACTCGGCGCCGAAGCGCCCGCCGTCGTGTTCGTGGGGTGTGGCAGGGCCACCGATTCCGACGACGCCGTCGGCGCCACCGCCCTGCGGCGAGCTGCCGCGGCCCTGGTGCGTGCCGGTGGCAAGTCCGGGGCCGGCGTCCTGGTCCTGCCGGCATCGATCGTCGGGGAAGTCGTGGGATCGCGAGGCGCGGTGCAGGCGGTCGTCGAAGGAGCCGTCCTCGCCGCGTACCGGTTCGTGTCGCACAAGCGCGACAACGAGGGTGGTGGGATCGAGCGGTTCGTGGTGGCCGGGGCCGGTCTCGACACCGGTGCGCTCGCCGAGGGGACCCGGCGCGGCCTCGCCGTCGCCGACGCCGTGTGTCTGGCGCGCGACCTCGTCAACGAACCGCCCAGCTCGTTGACACCCACGCGTTTCGCCGAGGCGGCGGAGGAGCACACCGACGGTCGTCCCGGTGTGACCATCGAGGTCTGGGACGAGCAGCGGATCACCGACGAGCGGTTGGGCGGGCTCCTGGGTGTGGCCCGGGGGTCGGCCGAGCCTCCCCGGTTGCTGAAGATCGCCTATGAACCCTCCGACCCCGTGACCGTGGACGGCCGGGTGCCGCACGTGGTCCTGGTGGGCAAGGGGATCACCTTCGACTCCGGCGGGCTGTCGCTCAAGACGCCCGAAGGCATGATCACCATGAAGACCGACATGAGCGGGGCGGCGGCGGTGTTGGCGGCGACCTCGGCGTGCGGCGACCTCGGCGTGCGCGTGCGGGTCACTGCCATCGCGCCCACGACCGAGAACATGCCCGGCGGTCGGGCCACCAAGCCCGGCGACGTGCTCACCATCCGCAACGGGCGGACCATCGAGGTGCTCAACACCGACGCCGAGGGCCGTCTCGTTCTCGCCGACGGTCTGACCCTGGCGACCGAGCTCGAGCCCGACGCCATCATCGACCTGGCCACGCTCACCGGGGCGTGTGTGGTGGCGCTGGGCATGTCGATCGCGGGGTTGTTCGGCTCCGACGACGGCCTCATCGGTCGGGTGCGCGCCGCATCGGAGCGCGCCGGCGAGGGCACGTGGCCGTTGCCGTTGCCCGAGGAGTACCGGTCGCACATCGACTCGGAGATCGCGGACATGAAGAACGTCGGCAAAGGCGGACAGGCCGGTGCGATCTCGGCCGCGCTCCTCCTCGCCGAGTTCGTCGAGGAGGTGCCGTGGGTGCACCTCGACATCGCCGGTCCGGCCCGCTCCGACGAGGACAACGGGATCCTCGCCAAGGGTGGCACCGGCTTCGGGGTGCGGACCCTGTTGGAACTGCTCGAGCACTACGGGCCGGACTGAGCTCCCGGGCTTCCCGCCCGACGCGTCGTGAAAGAGTCAGCTGGCTCGCCCGGGGTGGTTGACCCCGGGGTCGCGGTCGGTCATGTCGGCCCAACGGGCGTCCGCGAGCTGGGCGAGGGCGACGAGATGGACTCGCTCGCGGGTGCCGAAGCGCCAACCGGGGCGTCCCGCCGCCAGGACGAGATCCCAGGCGACGAGGTCGACGAAGCCGACGTCACCGCCTTCGGGCCCGATGGGCCGGAAGCCCGTGTCGGCGTCCGAGCCCACACCCGCGGCGCGCGCTTCGGTGAGCGACGCCGCCAGCCATTGGGTCGCGGGCGGGCGACCCTGCGAGGCGATGACCGAGAGCCCCTCCACGTCGAGGACCGCGCTCCAGGTGGCGTCGAGCTCCGCGCACACCCGTGACGCCAGCGCCCCGAGGACGCCGTGGGGAGAGCGCTCCTTCAGGATGGAGAGTGCGGTGGTGTAGGCCTCGAGACGGCGGTCATGGCGTCGTCCGGACACGGGCCGGACGTCTTGCAACGCCACGCCGTCGACCTCGGCGATCTCGCTGAGCAGAAGCGACAGGTGTTCGCCGTCGGCGAGCTCGACCACGAACTCGTCCACGGCCTTGCCGTCGCGGTGTTCGACGACCTCGACGGCGAGGAGGTCACCGCGCACCGCGCCGATCCGACTGGCGACCGCGCCGAGCGCGCCCGGCCTGTCGGGGAGCTCCACCCGGAGCAGAAAAGTCGCCACACTCCCAGACTACGGCTGCCACGTGAACGCTTCGTTTCCTCTTGGCGTCGCGGCCGTGAACCGCCGCCGGTGCACGGGAACGACCACCCGGGGGTGCGACGGCACCACGTGGAGTGCGGCGTCAGGCGGGGCGACCGGCACTGGCCTCGTGGGCCCGGTAGGCCCACGCCCATTGAGCGGCTTCGTGGGCGATGGCGGGGTGGACCTGCCAGCGGACGAGCTGGAGCTCGACCTCGGGCCGGGTGTTGTCCGATGCGAGCAGGGCGAGAGCCAGGCGCCGGGCGTTGCGACGGGCTTCTTCGAGCGCCGGTGACGAACGCACCGGGGTCATCCACTGCGCGTGTCGGTCTTGGAGGGAGACGGGAAGGCGTTGGAGATGGCGGCGCGGCATGGGCGGTATCCGGCGTCGGACCGCCAACGTCGTCGGTCCCGCGGGTCTCGCCATCTCGAAGGTGACGCAACGGGCCAGGGCACGGCGGAACGGTGATTGGCGTCCGGAGCGGTCACCGAGCCCGAGGGCGCGGGCCGTGTCGGCCCGGTCGAGGTCGAAACCGTCGGGGTTGTCGTCGAGCCCGGCCGCGAACCGTCTCATGAGCCAGGTGCAGGTCGGGCCCAGGATCCCCAACCAGAACGTCTCGACATAGAGCGACCGGGGGTCATATCCCAGACGGTCGATGATCGGGTCGGGCCACCCGATGATGCGGATGGGCTCCATCTCCGGGGTCGCCACCGCCACATCGTCGACGACGGTCACGCCGACGGCCTCGACGACAGGTTCGGGGACAGGTTCGGGGACACGGTGCAAGGTGCCGGGACGAACGGCGGGGACAGGGACGACGGACATAGTTGCTCCAGCTCGTGTTGGCGGGACGGGACAGGCGCAGACTCGCGCTCTCGCCTTGCCCGCAACCTCACCCCCGTCCTCACCACCGGACTCACTGCCGGACTCACCGCCGGACTCACCGCCGGACTCACCGCCGGCCTCACCGCCGACCGAACGGGGTCCTGCCCCAGGCCTTTCGGGCGTAGGGTCCACAGCGTGGCCCTGATCGAGATGTATGCGGACATCTGGTGTCCGTTCGCTCACGTCGGTCTTCGTTCGCTCGTCCGGCGGCGGAATCAGATCGGACGCGATGACGTCGTCGTACGAGTGAGGGCGTGGCCCCTCGAACTGGTCAACGGAGCACCACTCGATCCCAGAGCCACCGCAGAGCACGTCGATGCCCTGCGGGCGCAAGTTGCCCCGGACCTCTTCGCCGGGTTTGACGCGGAGCACTTCCCACGGACGTCGCTCCCCGCCCTGGCTCTTGCCGCTGCCGCCTACCGACGAAGCGACGGGATCGGCGAAGCGGTCAGCCTCGCCTTGCGCGATGCGATCTTCGAGGAGGGTCGCGACATTTCGTGCCCCGATGTGCTCGCCGACGTGGCCTATGCCCATGGCATCGGCGAGAGCGGCCCTGAGGATGATGAGGCTGTGCGAGCCGAATGGCGAGAGGGTCAGTCCCGGGGGGTGAAGGGGTCACCTCATTTCTTCTGCGGGAAGGTCGATGCGTTCTGCCCATCGCTCCTGATCACCAAGGATGCAAGAAATGAGATTCACATCGGGCGCAATACGGCGATGCTCGAATCGTTCCTCGCGACGTGCGTCGGGATCTGAGCGACCGAGGCTCCCCGAGACCTGGCTGATCCCGGTCAGCCGGCGATGTCCGGGCCACGTCACCTGAGGCCAGCACCCCTGCAGGGCCTCTGGGACACCTGGACGGCACGGCCAGGCGGGTCGGCTCGAGCCGGATGGGACGTAGGTCTCTATCCAGAAAGCCCGACGGTCGCGACACTGGAAACGTGGGTTCACGGATCGTCATCCTCGGAGGGGGCACGGGGGGCACGTTGGCGGCCAACCGGCTCCGGCGCGTGGTGGGCGACGACGTGGCGGTCGTGGTGGTGGACCACGACAACAGTCACGTGTACCAGCCGGGGCTCCTGTTCGTGCCCTTCGGGCTGACTCACCTCGACGAGATCGTCCGCCCTCGCCAGCACCAGTTCCACCGTGGGATCGAGTTCCACCAGGCCGCCGTCGACCACGTCGATCTCGGGGCCCAGCAGGTGCTGCTGGAGGACGGCATCGCGCTCGACTACGACGTCCTCGTCGTGGCCACGGGTGCGACCCTCTTGCCCGAGGAGACCGAAGGGCTCACCGGCCGGGGCTGGATGGAGAAGATGTTCACGTTCTACACACCCCCAGGGGCGGTCGCTCTGCATGACGCGTTGGCGTGGTTCGACGAGGGCCGGCTCGTGGTCGGTGTGGTCGACCTCCCCATCAAGTGCCCGGTGGCTCCGCTGGAGTTCTGCTTCCTGGCCGACTGGTATTTCCGCCAACGCGGCATACGCGATCGGATCGAGCTCACGTACGTGACTCCGCTCGACGGTGCGTTCACCACGAGGGTCGCGGCCGCCACCCTGGCAGGGTTGCTCAGGGAGAAGGGCGTGGAGTTGGTGACCGAGTTCAACACCGGCGAAGTGGACGGACCTGGGGGAAGGTTGATCTCATACGATGACCGAGAAGTCGGGTTCGACCTTGCGGTGATGGTCCCGCTCCACGGCGGTGCGCCCTACGTGGGCCGATCACCGGGCCTCGGCGACGAGCTCAACTTCGTCCCCACCGACGAGCACACGTTGCAGGCTCGGAGTTGGCCCAATGTCTTTGTCATCGGTGACGCTGCCAACGTCCCGACGTCGAAGGCCGGCTCGGTCACCCACTTCGAGGGCGAGGTGCTCGTGGAGAACGTCCGCAGGTTCCTTGCCGGTGAACCGCTCGACCGCACCTTTGACGGTCACAGCAACTGTTTCATCGAGACCGGGTTCAGCAAGGCATTGCTCATCGACTTCAACTACGACACCGAGCCCCTCCCCGGCCATTTCCCCACCAGTGTGGGGCTGCCGCTGCTCAAGGAGTCGCGCCTCAACCACCTGGGCAAACTGATGTTCCAGTGGTTCTACTGGCACAGCCTCCTTCCCGGCCGTGACATCCCGGGCATCGGCTCGGCCATGCCCGAGCACGGCAAGCACAGGGAGCCGGCCCCCCTATGACCCAAGCCACGAGAAGGAGCTGACCCATGCCCAGCGCCACCTTTGCCGGCAAGGTCGTAGCCGTCAACGACGAAGGCTTCTTGGAGAACCCCGACGAGTGGAGCGAGGAGATTGCTTCTGCAATCGCCCGAGCCGAAGGCATCGAGCTCACCGAACAGCACTGGCGAGTCATCAAGTTCATGCGGGCTGAGTATGCCGAGAAAGGCACCGGGCCCACCGTGCGGGTCCTCGGCAAGACCTCGGGTGTGTCGATCAAGGAGCTGTACCTGCTGTTCCCCAAGGGGCCGGCGAAGCTCGCCGCCAAGATCGCCGGGATCCCCAAGCCCCGGGGTTGCATCTGAAGGGCCCGGAACCGGCGCTCGTCAGCAGAGATCGTCAAGGAGATCGTCAAGGAAAGGGGCACATCATGGGAGACACCATCGAGAAGGTCTCCATCATCATTTCCAAGGGCTCCCTCGAAGGCATCTACCCGGGTCTGATCATGGCAAACGGGGCGCGAGCAGAGGGCATGGAGGCCAACCTGTTCTTCACGTTCTTCGGGCTCGACGCGATCCACAAGAAGCGCCATGAGCACATCAAGGTGGCCACGGTCGGCAACCCCGGGCTCCACTTGGCCACGATGGCCGGAGGGCTCCCCGGCATGTCGTCGGTCATGACCCACTACCTCGAGCGAAAGATGGAGAAGCTCGACATCCCTTCGATCCCCGAGTTCATCGAGATGATCTCGGACACCGGTGCTGGGCTCTATGGCTGCAAGGCTTCGTGCGATCTGTTCGAGATGACCAAGGACGATCTCATCGATCAGGTGAAAGACATCATCACCGTCGGGGAGTTCTACGAGATGGCCGCCGGCGGCCAGATCATCTTCACCTGACTCGTCCGCCGGCTGTCGAAATTCGTCAGCGCGCTCCGGCTGCTTCGGCCTGGGCCCAGGTGTAGGTGTAGGTCGGGCTCCCCGTCATGAGCACGATGAGCGTGGCGTCACTCGTCCATGGTGCGTCGGACACCACCGTCGCCTCGGCCGCCCCCATGGCGAGGACACCGTGCGACGCGGCCACCTGGGACGCGTTGTACCGGAGGATGTTGTCGCGGTGCGCCCAGCACGAGCTCGGGGTGCTGGGAGTGCAGCCGAGGTTCCCGGACCCCGGTCCGTCGTCGTACATCCAGTTGTAGTTCGAGCCCAGCGGGCCCGCCGCCTCGGCCCAGTTCGAGGCCCAGCTCGTCACGGTGGACCCGGGTGGCACCGACACCGGGGTCGGGTCGGTGTTGGCCCCCGCCGCATTCTGGGCGTCGGCGTTGAGCGGCGCGACCATCCCGACGATGGGGGGCAGGCCCCGGTCGACGCGTTCGATGTCGGCCAGCACGAAGAGCTGTTCGCCCGGTGTGAGCGCGGCGAAGTTCGACGGGAGCACCATCGCGCCCAGACCTTCGTGGGCGCGCGCCGCAGTCGTCGCCTGAGTGGTGGCGGAGATGCACGGGGCTGACTGGTTGCCCGAGGTTCGGCACGACGAGGCGAAGTCCGGTGTCTCGGGGAAGTTCGCGGCCGGGTTGTTGGGCGGCAGGATCGGGTGCGAGGCCACCGGGATCACCGGCGGGATCGTCGGATGGGGGGCGGTCGGGTGAGGCGCCGGAGGGTGGGTGGTGGGGGATGCGACCGGCTGGGAAACGACGATGGGAGGCGGCGTCGTGGTGGTGACGGGCGGGGGAGCCGTGGTGGTGGGCGCCACCGCCTGAGGGTGGAGGAAGCCGATCGAGGGCCGCGACCCACCCGACCCCGCCGCCGACAGGGTGGCGGAACGGGCCGGCGCAGGTTCGATCGCGGTCAGGATCACCAGGGTCAGGGCCACCAGGGTGACTGCCCCGACCAGGGCGGACGTGCCCGCGACGGGCATGCGGCGGAGCAGGACGCGAGGTCGCGTCTCGAGGCTCGACACACCTTGGTTGTCGGCATCGGCCCCGAGACGCTTAAGACCTCACCCTGCGTGGCACCGGTTCGCCGTGGTCTTTCCGGGGGTTGCACGACGCCCCGAAATCCTGCGCCCACCACCCCGGATGTGATCTCGGCGCGTCACGGCGCGACCCACCGAGGACAAAGGCGGTGGGGAGGGGGAGCGGTGTGGGAGCACGCGAGGTGAGTGAAGGCACGGCCGAGGTGGGAGCGATGAACGGCCTCATGAACCCCGCTGCGATCGATTCGTCGGGGCTCTCCCGTTCGCACAACGAGGGTCGTCTGTGCAAGTCGAAGTCCGGGCTGAGCGCGTCCGACTAAGCGCAGCGCCACGCCTAGGATCGGAAGTGGTGTGCCTGTGTCGTCAGTGTCAGTGAGCAGGGCACAGGCATCGAATCTGTAGGTCAGCCTGCGGGAAGGGCCGCACGTCGAACGTGCACCACACCCAGGTCCGCGCCGCGGTGAGCGACCGGTGGGTGGAGCGGGGTCGATGTGGTCTCGCAGGGATCGGAGTACTGAGTTGATGGAGGACGTCACGGGGGGGCAGGACGAGCCGAAGCGGCCCGTCGTGTCTCGTCGGCGCGGGCTCGGCAAGGGGCTCGGCGCCATCCTCCCCGGTCCCGAAACCGTCGACGAGCCTTCTCGACCTGACGAGCTCACCGGTCTGCCCAACCGGGCCGTCCTCGACGAGCAGTTCGCCGAGGCCGTGGCCCGTTGCCGCGAGGACGGTGCGTCGCTGGCGGTGCTCGTGGTCGCCCTGGACGGGTTCAGCGACGTGAACGAGCTCTACGGCCACAGCGTCGGCGACAACCTCCTTCACGACGCGGCGGCTCGGCTGTCGGCGGCGCGACGGCGGTCCGACACCGTGGCACGGTTCGCCGGCGACGAGTTCGTGCTGGTGTGTCCGTATGTGGCGTCGTCGGATCTCGCCTGTCAGATGGCGGGGCGGATCCTCGAAGACCTGAGCCGACCGACGACGGTCGACAAGGCTGAGCTCCAGTTGTCGGCGAGCATCGGCGTCGTGGTCACCTCGCCGAGAGACTCTCAAGGTGGCGCCCCGACGCTCGAGACCCTTCTGGGCGACGCGTCGCTCGCCATGAGGCGGGCCAAGGACGAGGGCGGGGCGTCGTGGAAGTTGTTCGACCCCTCGATGCGCGAAGACGTCGTCGTCCGCTCCCAGAACCGCCAGGACCTGCGCGCCGCGCTCGAGGAGGACGGCCTCGTCCTCGAGTACGAGGACATCGTCGACCTGGACACCGGAGCGGCGATCAGTGAGTCGGCGATCCTGGTGTGGAGCCAACCCGGGCCCGAGGTGGATCACCCCCAGGCGCCTCTCGACCTGGTCGACGAAGCGGGGCTGGCGGTGCCGATCGGTCGGTGGGTGCTGGACCAGGCTCTCTCGGATCTGAGCGTGCGCCATGGGGGGTCGAGCCTGCCGGCGCACTTCCGGGTCTGGGTGAAGGTGGCACCGTCATTGGTGGCCGATCCCGCGCTGGTCGCCATGATCGACGAGCTCACCACCACCCACGGCCTCTCTCCGTCGGTCCTGGGGATCGACATACGCGAGCCCTCGGCGGCGGCGCTGGTATCCACCGAGTCGAACCTGCGCGAACTTCACGAACGCGACGTCGTGGTGGCACTCGACGACTTCGGAGCAGGTCAGTCGAATCTGGGGCTGCTGCAGCGGTTGCCGATCTCGGGCCTCAAGCTTGCGCCGGATCTGGTGGCCGCGCTCGGCGACGACGCCGGAACCCCCGACGCCGGTGTTCCGGCCGGGGCCGATACCGAGCCGGGCGCCACCCACCCGGCCGCGCTCGAAGCCGACACCGATGCCCGTGCCCAGACCTTGAGCCGCGAAGCCGCCGCTCTCGTGCGCGGTCTGATCGAGCTCGGCCGGGCGCTCGAGCTCACCGTCGTGGCCCAGGGTGTCGAGTCCGAGACCCAAGCCGCCGCGTTGCGGGCGCTCGGCTGTGAGTACGCGCAGGGGCCGTTCCTCGTCGGCCACGACGTCGTCGCCGTCCTCGGTGACTTCTCCGACCCCGAACCCGAGGCCGACCCCGAACCCGAGGCCGACCCCGAACCCGAGGCCGACCCCGAACCCGAGGCCATACCGGCTCCGGCGGTGCCTGCCGAGTCGCTCTGGGCGCCGGGGACGCTGACCAGCTGACCAGCTGACCCCGGACCCGGTCCGTCGCACCCGCGGGGCCGGTCGCTGGGGCAGAGTGATGGCCCGTGATCGACGTCCACTTCGTGTTCCTCGGCGCGGCCGTCAACGCCCTCGGCCAGGCGCTGTACGTGGTGGACACCGTACGGGGGCGGAACCAACCCAACCGGGTGACGTGGCTGTTGTGGGGGCTCGCTCCGCTCCTGGCGTTCGCCGTCGAGATCAACGACGGGGTGGGTCTGCGGTCGCTGCTCACGTTCATGGTCGGCTTCGGGCCGCTCGTCGTGTTCGCGGCGTCCTTCGTCAACCCGAAGTCGGTATGGAGGCTCGGCCCTCTCGACTACAGCTGCGGCGCGCTGTCGATCGGTGGGACCATCGGCTGGGTCGTCACGAGAGAGGGTCTCGTCGCACTGGGCGCGGCCGTGGCCGCCGACGCGCTGGCGGGGGTGCCCACGCTCATCAAGTCGTGGCGACTCCCCGAGTCCGAGAGCGGCAGCATCTACATGGGCTCCTTCGCCAACGCCGTGATCACGCTGCTGACCGTGGAGCACGTCTCGGCGCCGGTCGTCACCTTCCCGCTCTACATCGGGATCCTCTCGCTCGTGCAGATCACCCTCGTGTCGGGGCGGGTCGGTCCGCGGTTGCGCCGTGCGCCGGCTCGCGACGGAACCGGAGCCGAAACAGGAGCCGAAACACGAGAAGGGACGCCGGGGTGGTCAGACGTCGAGAAGTGACGTCTCGTCGATCCCGAGGGAGCGGAGCATCCGGCCCAGGCCGAGAAAGGCGGCCAGGCAGATCGTCAGGTCGAGGATCTCGGCGTCGGTGAAACACCGGGCCAGTCGGGCGAAGAAGGCGTCGTCGATGCCGAGGTGGTCGAGGGCGAAGCGCTCGGCGTACTCGATGGCCAGGCTCTCTTGGGCGTTGTACCGGCCCTCGACATCATGGTCGGCGACGTGTCGGTAGAAGTCCTCGGTGACCCCTTGCTCCTTCACCGACTCGGCGCGGAAGGAGAGGCAGACCGGGCAGTCGTTGAGCTGCGCGATGCGCATGCGGGCGGCTTCTCGGACCCGGACGGGGAGGATGCTCTTGTTGTAGGCGGCGTCGACGAGACGGTTCACGGCCCGGCCCATCTCGGGACGGAGGCTCCATACCCGGACGGCGTCGCCACCTTCGCCGGCGGGAACGGCAATGCGGGCCACGAAGCCAGCCTACGACCCCGGTGCGCGCCGCACCGGCGGCCATGGGCTCACCGACGACCGCGGTGCTCACGAACTGCCGAGCGCTCACGAACTGCCGAGTGCTCACCAACCGCCGCGATGGACGACCTCGGAAGCCCGACGTCGTCCCCGGGCCAGCGACGGCGACGGCGGGTCGTCTCCGGTCGGCTCGCCCATGAGCACGGCGCCGACATAGCGGCGGTCGTCGGGAACGCCGAGCGCACCGCGCAGGGCCGCCTCCCCCCGGAAGTTTCCGAGGAAGCACGCGCCGAGCCCGGCGTCGGTCGCGGCGAGGAGCATGACCATCACGGCGAAACCGCCGTCGACGAACCAGTAGGGCACGGGCCATTCGCCGTCGACCCCGCCCAGCTCTCCGTCAGGGCCGTCTTTGTCGGGCTCGGCGTACCGGGCCCGGTAGGCGTCGGGGTCGACGAACAGCGCCACGACCACCGGGGCGCGTGACAGGCCCGCCCACCGCCGGGACCGGGCCCGCCAGTCCGCCGTGGTGGTGGCGTCCCAGAACGGCGCGGTCTCGTCGGGCCCGGCCAGGACCACAGCGTCCCACCCTCCGGTGTTGCCCGCCGAGGGGGCCCGACAGGCCAGGTCCAGGACATGGTCGAGGACATGGGCGGGGACGGGCTCGGTCGAGAAGCTGCGGACCATCTTCCGCCGGCGGGCGACGTCGGCCAGCTCCATGGAAGTGCAACCTACCGACAAGCACTCCCCCCGGGAATGTTGACCCCACTGGTAGGGTTTAAGGGGCAGGCGGCGAGGTCGTGTCGCCGACGCAACCGGGAAGGTCGTGAACGTCGTGGCCAGTGCGAGAGAGTTGTTGACCCAGGCCAAGTCGGCTATCCGCGAGGCCCAGGCCGACGAGGTCCAGCCGCGCCTCGACGAGGACGGGGTCGTGTGGCTCGATGTGCGAGAGGCCGACGAATACGAACAGGGAGCCATCCCCGGAGCGCTGCACCTTCCCCGGGGCCATCTCGAATTCCAGGTCGAGGGCCGGATCCCCGACAAGTCGGCCCCCGTCGTCGTGTACTGCGCGGGCGGCGTGCGGTCGGCGTTCGCGGCGAAGACCATGGCCGACCTCGGGTACACCGACGTGGTGTCGCTCGTGGGCGGGTTCAACCGCTGGAAGGACGAGGGCCGTCCCTGGAAGACCCCGGAGACCCTCACGCCCGAGCAGCGCAACCGCTACCAGCGCCACCTCCTCGTCTCCGAGGTGGGGGAGGAGGGTCAGCTCAAGCTGCTCGACTCCCGGGTCCTGCTCCTCGGTGCGGGGGGACTGGGCTCTCCCGCCGCGCTCTACCTGGCCGCGGCCGGGGTGGGCACCATCGGCATCATCGACATGGACGTGGTCGACGCCTCGAACCTCCAGCGCCAGATCCTGCATTCCATGGACCGCATCGGCGAGCGCAAGGTCGACTCGGCCAAGAAGACGCTCACCGCGCTCAACCCCGACGTCGACGTCGTCACCTACGACGTGCGTCTCGGCGCGGACAACATCCTCGACATCATCGACGGGTACGACCTCATCGTCGACGGCACCGACAACTTCCCGACGCGCTATCTCGTCAACGACGCGTCGCTGCTCAAGCGCATCCCGGTCATCCACGGCTCGATCTTCCGCTTCGAGGGTCAGGCCACGGTGTTCGACCCCTACAACGGGCCCTGCTACCGGTGCATGATCCCCGAGCCGCCGCCCGCCGAGCTGGCGCCGTCGTGCGCCGAGGCGGGTGTGCTCGGCGTGCTGCCCGGCATCATCGGGTCGATCCAGGCCGTCGAAGCCATCAAGATGCTGCTACGCATCGGCGACCCCCTCGTCGGACGGCTGCTCGCCTACGACGCACTCGAGGAGTCCTTCCGGACCTTCAAGGTGCGGCGTGACCCGCAGTGCCCGGCGTGCGGGGAGAACGCCGCTCCCATCGTCATCGCCGAGTACGACGACCTGTGCATGCCCCACGCGCTGGCGTCGTCGGGGACCACACCGGCCTGACCCGGCCTCTCCGGGCCCGGCGGAATCGACGCCGGGACTGGGCGTTGACCCCCGGCAGTCCGTAACCTGGGACGGGTGGGCGACGAGGAACGACGGACCGATTCGGGCATCGAGATCAAGCCCGTGTACACGCCGGCCGACCTCGAGGGCTGGGATCCCGAGGCCCAGTTGGGCCAGCCTGGCCAAGCGCCGTACACGCGGGGGATCTACCCCAGCATGTACCGGGGCCGGCTGTGGACCATGCGGCAGTACGCGGGGTTCGGGACCGCCGAGGACACCAACGAGCGGTTCAAGTTCCTCCTAGGGGCGGGCCAGACGGGGCTGTCGTGTGCCTTCGACCTCCCCACCCAGATGGGGCTCGACTCCGACCACGCCCGGGCCGAAGGCGAGGTGGGCAAGGTCGGGGTGGCCATCGACTCGCTCGCCGACATGCGGCTGTTGCTGGCGGGCCTGCCCCTCGACAAGGTCACGACGTCGATGACCATCAACGCCACCGCCGCGATCCTGCTGCTGTTCTACGAGTTGGTGGCCAACGAGCAGGGGGTGGCGCCCGACGCGCTGGGCGGGACGATCCAGAACGACATCTTGAAGGAGTACGTGGCGCGCGGCACCTACATCTACCCGCCTCGGAGCTCGATGCGGCTCATCACCGACACCTTCGCCTACTGCGCCGAGCGACTGCCCAACTGGAACAGCATCTCCATCTCCGGGTACCACATCCGTGAGGCGGGGTCGACGGCGGTGCAGAAGATCGCCTTCACCCTGGCGGATGGCATCGCCTATGTCGAAGCGGCGCTGGCGGCGGGGCTCGGTGTCGATGCCTTCGCGCCGCGGCTGTCGTTCTTCTGGAACGCGCACAACAACCTCTTCGAAGAGGTGGCCAAGTACCGCGCCGCGCGGCGGATGTGGGCCAAGATCATGACCGAGCGCTTCGGCGCCAAGGACGAGCGGTCCAAGCTGCTGCGATTCCACACCCAGACCGGTGGGTCGACGCTCACGGCCCAGCAGCCCGAGAACAACATCGTGCGGGTCACTCTCCAGGCGCTCGCCGCGGTGCTGGGGGGGACTCAGAGCCTGCACACCAACGGCTTCGACGAGGCCCTCGGGCTCCCCACCACCAACGCGGCCAAGATCGCGCTGCGGACCCAGCAGGTGATCGGGTACGAGTCCGGCGTCCCCGACACCGTGGACCCGTTGGCGGGGTCGTACTTCGTGGAACAGCTCACCGACGAGGTCGAAAGGGCCGCTTGGGACTATCTCGACCGCATCGACAAGCTGGGTGGGGCGGTGGAGGCGATCGAAGCCCGTTTCATGCAAGGTGAGATCGAGATGGCGGCCTACGAGTTCGCCAAGGCCGTCGACGACGGCGAGAAGATCGTGGTGGGCGTGAACCGGTTCACCGACGAGGCGGCCGAGCCCGCCGAGGTGTTCCCCATCGATCCCGCCCAACAGCAGGCGCAGATCGACCGCACCCGACGGGTGCGGGCCGAGCGCGACCAACCCGCCGTGGACGCCGCGCTCGCCGATGTGGCCGCGGCGGCCCGGGGCACGCAGAACCTCCTCGTCCCCATGCGCGAGGCGTTGGGCCGCATGGCGACGTTGGGCGAGGTCTCCGACGTCCTGCGCGAGGTGTTCGGCGTCTATCAGCCCAGCTGACGGCTCACCTCGAGGAGGGGGCCTCGCCCTGGCGAAGCACATCGGTGATGGTGCCCAGACCTGTTCTCACTCGGTGACCAGCATTGGGCTTCTTCCACCAAGGTCTCAACCGAATGCTGCGCCCGTATCGCTCACGGAGTACTCGAGGAGCCATTTCAGGAGGTTGGCGGTGAGAACCCCAATTTCGGTGGGAGTCCGCTGGGAGTCGAGCATGAGCGACTTCGTCGTGAAGACGGAAAGGTTGATGGCAAATCCGAGCACAAGGGTCTCAGGAGGCTCGTCCGCGCCTCCGGCCGCGAGCCAGGCGCAGGAGGCCAGGTAGCGCACGGCCCGGTCCCGGAACTCTGATCGCAGAGCGATCAATTCGAGAAGTGCGGGTGAGTCACCGCCGTTGGTGGCATAGACGCCCCAAAACGCCTCTCCGAGGACATGGGCGTTTCGGGTGTGGATCAGAACCGCCAGCCCTTCCAGCCAGCCGTCGAGATCATCTGTCGGCCGAGGTAGTGGACTGACCGGCCTATGTGCCCAGGAGTCAAATATGTCTTTGACGGTCTCGACGATCAGCCGGTCATGGCTGCCGAAGTGGCGGAAGATGGTTCTGGTGCTCACACCGCACGCCGCTGCTATTTCGTCGACAGTGACATCAAATCCTCGCCGGACCAGGAGTTCCTTCGCGGCTCTCCTGATGCGGTCACGAGCGACGCTCTGCTGTTCCTGAGCCAGCGATGGTGGCGACGTCTGAATCGATCGTCCATCAATAGAGGTAGTTCCTGCGTCGTCGATCGCCCCCTCCCACCATCCAGCGAAAGACACAAACACAAGTCGACTCCCTTAGTGACAAGACCGCAGGGGTGCGCGTTGCGCGCACAAGGAGAGCGCACAAGAGAGGAGGCTTTAGAGGCAGTAGTCCTGCCACGAAGTCAGTTTACCATCCGCTGAAGACGGTCAGGAAGTCGAGATCGCAACTATCGATTCGGCAATTAGGCCAATTGGTGCGTCAATGAGGTGGGGCGGCCAACGCTCGCAGTGTGCCCGACCCCGGGGAGCCGTCCCGCCTCAGCCCACCCGACTCAGGAGGTGCTCGCGTAGCGCGGGGTCGGTGGCGGCGTCGATGGCCGTCCATGCCATGCCCAGCGCGCCGTCGAACACGGCCTGTTCGGCCGAGGGCCCGAGACACGCCGCCGCGAACTCGGCCTGGTGGTTGACCGCCCCGCGTGTCTCGATGCCGATCATGGGGTGGATCGAGGGCAGCGCCAGCGAGATGTTCGCCATGTCCGTCGAGATGGTGGGACGCGCCTCGAGCCTCTCGTCGGCCGCGTACCGCCTCCCGAGCTCCTCGGCGTTGTGCCGCCACGCGTCGAGGAGAAGATCGTCGGAGACCATGTGCGAGTACGTCGGCGCCAGGTCGCGGATCTCGAGCGAGCTCCCCGTGGCGAGACCGCCCGCTTCGAAGCAATGCTCGATGCGCGGTCGCAGCAACGCCAGGTCTTCGAGGGTGCGGGCCCGCACCATGAACCGCCCGAGTGTCTCCTCGGGGACGATATTGGGGGCGTCCCCACCTTTCGTCACGATGCCGTGCACCTGGTCGCCGCGGCGCAGGTGCTGGCGGATGAGCCCGATGGCCACCTGGGCCACCACCATGGCATCCGCCGCGTTGACACCCTGGTCCGGTGACGCCGAGGCGTGCGCGGCCCGCCCCCGGTAGCGGACCTCGAGATGGTCGACGGCCAGACAGGTGGCGACGAGGCGGTCCTCGGGCCAGGGATGGACCATCATCGCGGCGTGGGCGCCCTCGAAGGCGCCGCGTTCGAGGAGCAGCACCTTGCCGCCCCCACCTTCCTCGGCCGGCGTGCCGAGCACGGTGACGGTCAACCCGAGGTCGTCGGCCACGCCCGCCAGCACCATCCCCGCCCCGAGCGACGCGGCCGCGATGAGGTTGTGCCCACAGGCGTGGCCCACCGCCGGCAGCGCGTCGTACTCGGCGCAGATCACGATCGACAACGGCCCCGACCCCACGCTTCCCCGCACCGCGGTGGGCAGGTCGTAGGGGCCGCGTTCTACGGCGAAGCCGGCCTCGTCGAGCATGTCGCCCACGCGCTGCGCGGCGCGGACCTCCTCGAAACAGAGCTCGGGCTCGTGATGGATGGCCCGGCTCAGCCCGACCAGCGCCGGTTGGAGGTCCTCGGCGACCTGACGCGCGGCGCGCTTGGCCGCCGCGACGTCGCTCACTCGATCACCGCGATCACGTCGCCGGGCCCCACCGAGTCGCCCGGCGCCACCTTGACCTCCGCCACGGTGCCCGCCTTCTCGGCGGTGATGGCGTTCTCCATCTTCATGGCTTCGAGCAGGCACACCGTTTCGCCCACCTCGACGCTGTCGCCCGGTGCCACCAGGATCTTGACGATGGTGCCCTGCATGGGGGCGGTCACCGAACCCGATCCGGATCCCGCCACGGCCGCTCTCGGCTTGTGGGGTCGGGTGCTCGTGCGCGCCCCACTGCCGTTGGAGGTCTCGGGTACCCACAGCCGCACCTCGTAGCGACGCCCGTCGACCTCGGCGGTCACCTCACGCAACACCCGGGGTCCGGTGTCATCCGCGCCCGATGCGGGAGCGCCCACCGCCGGGGTCGGCGCCAGCGAGGCGAGGTCGAGGCTGTCCTCCACCCACCTCGTCGAATGGCGGCCCTCGATGAAGTCGGGATGCGACAGGATCACGACGTCGGCGGGGATCGTGGTGGCGACGCCCGTGATGGCGGTCTCGTCGAGGGCCCGCAGCATGCGGCGCCGAGCCGACTCTCGGTCCGATCCCCACACGATCAATTTGGCGACGAGATTGTCGTAGAACTGGCTCACGGTGTCGCCCACCTCGTACCCGGCGTCGAGCCGGATGCCCGGTCCTCCGGGGGCCC
>JADGOL010000057.1 GCA_017882995.1 Acidimicrobiales bacterium
CTGATCTCGGTCTTTCCCCGCCTCGGTCAGCATGACGGCACCATGTGGATCGCCATCGGCCTCGTCATCCTCATCGCCTATGGCAACCTGCGCGGCATCCGCGAGGCGGGTCGAGTGTTCGCGGTGCCGACCTACTTCTTCATCGGCAACATGGCGCTGCTCATCATCGTCGGGTCGGTCAAGGCCATTCTCGGTGATCTCCACCCTCATTCGCTGCACGTGTCGGGAGCGGTCTCGGTCGGAACCCCGGGGCACGGACTGCTCCTGGGAGCGTCGGTGTTCATCGTGATGAAGGCGTTCGCCTCGGGGGGCTCGGCGCTGACCGGCACCGAGGCCATCTCCAACGGCGTCAGCGTCTTCCGGGCCCCCGAGTCCCGCAACGCCCGCATCACGCTCGTGATCATGAGCATCGTCTTGGGATCGCTCGTGCTCGGCATCGCGGCGTTGGCGGCCATCGTGCACCCTGTGCCGTACGCCGGGGGCACCCCCACCGTGCTGGCGCAGGTGGCCAAGTACGTCTATGGGCACGGTGCCTTGGCGCACGTGCTCTATCTGTGTCTCCAGGGCGGGACCATGGTGATCCTCATCCTGGCGGCCAACACCAGCTTCACCGGGTTCCCCTTCCTGGCCAGCTTCGCGGCGGACGACTCCTACCTGCCTCGCCAGCTCACGCGGCGCGGCCACCGCCTGGTGTTCTCCACCGGGATCCTCGTGCTCACCGTGGCGTCGATCGCCCTGTTGCTCGTCACGCAGGCCAAGCTCGACAACCTCATCGCCCTCTACGCCATCGGCGTGTTCACCGGGTTCACCATGGCGGGGGCGGGCATGGTCAAGTACCACCTGACCCATCGCGAGCCCCACTGGCGGCGCGGTGTGATCATCAACGGCACCGCTGCGGTGTTGTCTTTCGTGGTGCTGCTCATCTTCGCCGTCACCAAATTCCGCGAAGGGGCCTGGGTCGTCGTCGTCCTCATGCCCCTCGGGGTCATGGTCCTCATGCGCCTGCATCGCCAGTACGTCCGCGAGGACGAGCAGCTCCAAGCCGGGGCGTCCCAGGCGTGTGAGGCCCCCGTGCTGCGTCATCACGTGGTGGTGGTTCTCGTCGACCGCATGGACCTGGCCACGGCCCGGGCCATCCAGTACGCACGCACGCTGTCGCCCGACCACCTCCGGGCCGTGCACTTCGCCGTCGACCCTCTCGAGGCGGCCGCTCTGGAACATGACTGGAGCCGCCTCGGGCTGTCGCGCTTGCCCCTCGACATCGTCGACTGCCCCGACCGGCGCCTGGCGCGTGCCGCGCTCGAGCTCGCCGCCCAGATCACGCGCGACGGCGACACCGAGCTCACCGTCTTGCTGCCGCGCCGTGGCTTCGCGGCAGGATGGCGGCGACTGCTCCATGACCGCAGTGCCGATCGCATCGCCGCGGCTGTCGGGCATCTCGCGCACGTGAACGCCACCATCGTCCCGTTCCAGCTTTCGGGCGGCTGGTGGAGCAACGGCCATGACCCTCTTGAGGACACGAGCGCGGCGCGCCCGACCCGGTGGTCAGCGCGTCCCGGCGCGGAGATCTCCGCCGCGGTGTCGGGTACCACGCCGATCGGCGACGCCCAATGGCGTCAACGAGTGCGGGTGGCCGGGAAGATCAAATCTGTCCGGGTCCCCAGCGGGGGGGCGACGGCCAACCTCGAGTGCACCCTCGTCGACGGCTCCGGAGCGATCCTCCTCGTCTTCCAGGGCCGGCGCCGGATCCCGGGGATCCAGCAGGGGGCGCGCCTCGTCGCCCAGGGAATGGTCGGGGCCTGGGAGGGTCAGCTGGCCATCTTGAACCCCGATTACGAGCTCATCGCCGGTCCCGACACCAAGGAGGTCGACGTCGGGGTCTGAGTCGATCCGTGGGACGGCCCAGGCAGCTTCCTTGCTCGGCGTCGCGTGGAGTCGGTATCGTCGGCCCCCGTTCTTCGGGGGAGCGCCTCATCTCGAGGCTGCGCCCGACCCCGGGTCCGACCTATTGACTTCGACCGAACCCGAGACCTCGCCCGCCGAGTCTCGTCCCAGGGCCTTGTGGCCCGCGTGAAGGGAGTAGCAGGTACATGACGCACATCCTCGCCGAGGGGGGGTATCAGAGCTTCGTCTTCTCGAGTACCGAGAAGTTGTGGTTGGTCATCGCCCTGGTCACCGCCGTCTTCGGCCTCGGCGTGGGGCTCGTCCTCATGCGAGGCGTCCTGGCTGCCGACACCGGGACTCCCAAGATGCGGGAGATCGCGGCTGCCATCCAAGAAGGTGCGGTCGCCTTCCTGCGCCGGCAATTCCGGGCCATCGGGATCATCGTGATCCCTCTGGCGGTCCTGATCTTCTTCACCGCCACCAAGGTGACCCGGCCCAACGGCTCCATCGCCCTGTCGTTCGGTCAGGCCGGCATCTTCCGGGTGCTGTGTTTCTTGGCCGGAGCGACGCTGTCGGGCCTGACCGGCTTCATCGGGATGAGCCTGGCCGTGCGGGGCAACGTCCGTACCGCGGCGGCGGCACGTGACGGCAAGCTGCCCGGAGCGCTCAAGGTGGCCTTCCGCACCGGTGCCATCACGGGAATGCTCTGTGTCGGCCTCGGGCTTCTCGGGGCGACGGTGATCGTCTTCCTATTCCAGAACACCGCCACCGCGGTCCTGGTCGGGTTCGGGTTCGGCGCCTCGCTCATCGCCCTGTTCATGCGTGTCGGCGGGGGAATCTTCACCAAGGCCGCCGACGTGGGCGCCGACCTCGTGGGCAAGGTCGAGGCCGGCATCCCCGAAGACGATCCCCGCAACGCGGCGACCATCGCCGACAACGTGGGTGACAACGTCGGCGATTGCGCGGGCATGGCCGCGGACCTCTTCGAGTCCTACGTCATCACCATCGTCGCCGCCATCATCCTGGGTTTCGCCGCCTTCACCTCCCTCGGGAAGTCCTTCCAGGGCAATGCCGCCCGAGCGGTGGTGTTCCCGCTGATCGTTCCCGCCATCGGCATCTTGGCCTCGGCCATCGGGGTGTACGTGGTACGGGCCCGGGCCAAGGACAAGTCGGCCATGGCGCCGATCAACCGAGGGTTCTGGACTGCCGCCGCGCTGACCGTTCTCGGTGCAGGACTGGTGGCCGGTTTCTACCTTCACTACATGAAGGCGTTCTACGCGGTGCTCACCGGTGTGGTGCTCGTTCTCGTGGCCAGCCAGATCACCGAGCACTTCACGTCGACGGAGCGTCCTCCCGTGCGTGAGATCGCCGAGTCGGCGCGCACGGGCCCGGCCACGACGGTGCTGTCGGGCATCGCCTTCGGTCTGGAGTCCACCGTATGGGCCATCCTCGCCATTGCCGTGGCCATCGGCGTGTCGGTGGGCCTGGCGCACGGCAACATCGAGCTCACCCTCTACCTCATCTCATTGACCGGGATCGGCATGTTGTCCACCGCCGGCATGGTGGTATCCGAAGACAGCTTCGGGCCCGTCTCGGACAACGCCGCGGGTGTGGCCGAGATGTCGGGGGAGTTCACCGGCGAGGCCGAGCGCGTCATGGTGAGCCTCGACGCCGTGGGCAACACCACCAAGGCCATCACCAAGGGTGTCGCCATCGGCTCGGCGGTCATCGCGTCGGTATCGCTGTTCGGCTCGTTCGTCGAGACCATCGTGTCGCAGCTGGGTCTGCACGTGACGCCGTCGAAGCTCTTCAGCATCCAGCAGACCCAGATCAACGTGGCCAACCCCACGATCTTTATCGGCCTGCTCATCGGCGGTTCGGTGGCGTTCCTCTTCTCGTCGCTCGCCATCCGGGCCGTGGGCCGCTCGGCGGGCACCGTGGTCCAAGAGGTGCGGCGCCAGTTCCGCGAGCACCCCGGGATCATGGACTACACCGAGAAGCCCGAATACGGCCGCGTGATCTCCATCTGCACCGCCGCCGCACAGCGCGAGCTCGTCACGCCGGCACTGCTGGCCGTGCTCACGCCCGTGATCGTGGGATTCGGGATCAACTACCTCGCCCTCGGTGCGTTTCTCGCCGCGGCGATCCTCACCGGGCAGCTCATGGCCAACTTCTTGTCCAACTCGGGTGGGGCGTGGGACAACGCCAAGAAGTACATCGAGGACGGCCACGAGGGGGGCAAGGGATCCGAGGCCCACACCGCGGCCGTGATCGGAGACACGGTGGGTGACCCGTTCAAGGACACCGCCGGTCCCGCGCTCAACCCGCTCATCAAGGTCATGAACCTGGTGTCGCTGCTCATCCTCCCGGCGGTGATCACCCTTCGGCATCACACCGGGGCACGCCTGGGCATCGCCGGGGCCGGGATCGTGATCCTGATCGGCGCCATCGCATTCTCCAAGCGCAAGTCCGCGGGCTTCGGGGCCGAGGAAGAGGTGGCCGGGATCAAGGCACCGACCACCCCCGCCGCCGCGATGGAGGCCTGACGCAACCGTCGGGCGGTGCCGGGCGAGGCGGGGACACCGGGATGAAAGCGCTGGTCAGGGTCAACGGGGCCGGGTCCTCGTCCCGACCGATGTTGACACGGGCGTCGTAGACCCCCCACGCTCAACGACGACCATGGCTACCTCCTCCCGCTCCCCGTCGACCGCCGCCCGCGCCGCGGGCAAGCCCCTGGTCATCGTCGAATCGCCCGCCAAGGCCCGCACCATCGGGGCACTGCTCGGGGCGGGATTCGTGGTCGAGTCCTCTGTCGGCCACATCCGGGACCTACCCCGACGCGCCGACGAGATCCCCTCCGCCTACAAGGGTGAAGGCTGGGCGCGCCTGGGTGTCGACGTCGACAACGGGTTCAAACCCTTGTACGTGGTGGCTCCCGAGAAGAAGTCGGTCGTCGCCCGCCTCAAGTCCCTGTTGGCGGGGGCGAGCGAGGTCTACCTGGCCACAGACGAGGACCGCGAGGGCGAGTCGATCGCGTGGCATCTCACCGAGGTGCTGTCCCCCCGGGTGCCGATCAAGCGCATGGTCTTCCACGAGATCACCGCGGTCGCGCTGCAGCGCGCCGTCGAGGAGTGGCGTGACCTCGACCGCCGCCTGGTCGATGCACAAGAGGCCCGGCGCATCCTCGACCGCCTCTACGGCTACGAGGTGTCGCCGGTCCTGTGGAAGAAGGTCATGCCGCGGCTGTCTGCGGGTCGGGTCCAGAGCGTGGCCACCCGGATGATCGTCGAACGCGAGCGGGCCCGCATGCGGTTCCGTGCCGCCACGTGGTGGGATCTCGAAGGGACTTTCGACGCCGACGGGCAGGTCTTCGGCGCGAACCTGGTGGCCGTGGGCGGAACGCCGGTGGCGACGGGTCGTGATTTCACCGAGACCGGGGAGCTCACCCGATCCGACGTCGTGCTCCTGGCCGAACCCGAAGCCACCCGCCTGGTGCAGGGGCTCGCCGGCCAGCCCTTCACCGTGCGCGCCGTCACCGAGAAGCCCTACCGCCGTTCCCCTGCATCTCCGTTCATGACCTCGACGTTGCAGCAAGAGGCCAGCCGCAAACTTCGTTTCGGCGCGCAGCGCACCATGCAAGTGGCCCAGCGCCTTTACGAACAGGGCTGGATCACCTACATGCGCACCGACTCCACGACGTTGTCGGACGAGGCGCTCAGCGCGGCCCGCGCCCAGGCCTCGGCGCTGTATGGCAACGACTACGTGCCCGACGCGCCGCGCCGCTATCAGCGGAAGGTGAAGAACGCGCAAGAGGCCCACGAGGCCATCAGGCCCGCCGGTGAGGCCTTCCGCACCCCCGAGGAGGCCGCCGGGGAGTTGAACGGGGACACCCTCCGGCTCTACGACCTCATCTGGAAACGCACCGTCGCCTCGCAGATGGCCGACGCCACCGGGACGAGCGCCCAGGTCCGCCTGGTGGGGGTGCCGGCCGGTGGGACGCCGGCCGACGAGGCGGAGTTCTCGGCGTCAGGCACCGTCATCAAGTTCGCCGGCTTCCTCCGGGCCTATGTCGAAGGATCCGACGACGAGGCCGAGGCCACCGAGCGCGACGTGGAGCTGCCCGCCTTGGTCGAAGGAGACATGCTCTCCGCCCAGGAGCTCGAAGCGCGATCGCACACCACCCAACCACCGGCCCGCTACACCGAGGCGTCGCTCGTGAAGGCCCTCGAGGAGCTCGGCATCGGGCGGCCGTCGACCTACGCAAGCATCCTCGGCACCATCCAGAACCGGGGGTACGTGTGGAAGAAAGGGACGGCCCTCGTGCCGTCGTTCACGGCGTTCGCGGTGGTGGGACTGCTCGAGCGGTACTTCGGAGACCTCGTCGACTACGGCTTCACCGCGGCGATGGAGGACGACCTCGACGAGATCGCCCAGGGTGAGCAGGAAGTGCTCCCCTGGCTCACACGGTTCTATTTCGGCGGGAACGGCTCGACCGTTCCCGCCGCCGAGCATCGCCGGGGCCTGAAAGAAGACGTGGCGTCACATCTCGGTGTGATCGATGCCCGAGAGGTCAACTCGATTCCCATCGGGTCCGACCGCGACGGTGAGGCCATCGTGGTGCGCGTCGGTCGATATGGCCCGTACCTCCAACGCGGCGAGGAACGCGCCTCGATTCCCGAGGACCTCCCGCCCGACGAGATGACGGTGGAGCGGGCCGAGGAGCTCCTCGCCGCCCCGTCGGGCGACCGCGCCCTGGGCACTGATCCCGAGAGCAACCTCCCCGTGCTCGTCCGCTCGGGCCGATTCGGCCCCTACATCCAGCTGGGCGAGGCCGTCGAGGGGGGCGACCGACCGCGGACGGCCTCGTTGTTCAAGTCGATGACGCCCGAGACCGTGGAGCTGGACCAGGCGCTCGAGTTGCTGCGCCTGCCCCGGACCATCGGAACCGACCCGTCGTCGGGTGAGGAGATCCAAGCCCTCAACGGTCGCTTCGGGCCCTATGTGAAGAAGGGCACCGACACCCGCAGCCTCGACACCGAGGAGCAGCTGCTGGCTGTGACCCTGGACGAGGCGCTGGCGTTGTTCGCGCAGCCCAAGGCCCGGCGCGGCCGGGGCGCGGCGGCGGCGCCGCTGCGCGAGCTCGGCGAAGACCCCGAGACCTCCGCTCCGGTCGTGGTGCGTTCGGGCCGGTTCGGGCCCTATGTGACCGACGGCACGACCAATGCGTCGTTGCGCAAGGGAGACGAGCCCGAGACCATCACCATCGAGCGTGCCGCGGAGCTGCTCGCCGATCGGCGAGCCGCGGGGCCGCCGGTGAAGCGCGCCGGAAGGGCCGCCAAGGCTTCGAAGTCGACGAAAGCGGCCAAGTCCGCCAAGAAGACGACCAAGAAGACCGCGAAGGCGACCACGGCCAAGGCCGCGAAGAAGAGCGCCACCGCGAAGAAGGCGTCGAAGGGGACGCCCGAGACGGCGTGAGCGGGCTCGGCCGGCTCATCGCCCTCGAGGGAGTCGACGGCTGCGGCAAGTCGACCCAAGCGGCGCGACTGGCCCGCGCCGTCGGGGCGCTGTCCACGGCAGAGCCGGGCGCGACGCAACTGGGCACCACCTTGCGCACCTTGCTGCTCGACCCCGGGCTTCCCCCCGTGTCCGAGCGGGCCGAAGCCCTTCTCATGGCGGCGGACCGCGCTCAACACGTCGACGAGGTGGTCCGGCCCGCCCTCGGTGCCGGGCGGTGGGTCGTCACCGAACGCTTCTCGGGCTCCACCCTCGCCTATCAGGGATACGGACGGGGTCTCGACCTCGACGAGCTGCGTCGCCTGGTGCTGTGGGCCACCGGGGGGATCGAACCGGACCTGACGATCCTTCTCGACGTCTCTCCTTCACTGGCGCGGGGCCGACGTGATCTCGAACGCGCCGATCGCCTGGAGCGCCTCGACGCCGGTTTCCACGGGCGTGTGCGCGACGGATACCGGGCGCTCGCCGAGGCCGACCCCGACACCTGGGTGGTCGTCGATGCCGGCGCTGATGTCGAGGTTGTCGCCGAGCAGTTGTTGGCCGTGGTCAGAGAGCGGCTCGGGCCCCTTCCCACCGTCCGATGAGCGGCGCCCGGTGAACATGGCCGTCGACGATCAGACGCTTCCGGCCGCATCGCTTTTCGCCGATGTCGTGGGGCAGGCCGATGCCGTCGCGCAGCTGCGCGCCGCCGGTCGTCGTCCGGTGCATGCCTATCTCCTCGTCGGTCTGCCCGGACTGGGCCAGCGGTCCCTGGTGCGCGGCTTCGCGGCCGCATTGCTGTGTCCGCTCGGCGGCTGCGGCGAGTGTGACGTGTGTCGTCGAGCCCGGAGCGCAGTGCATCCCGATGTGGTGGAGGTCGAGCGGGCGGGAGCACTGGTGAGCGTCGACGATGCGCGGCGCGTGGTGCGACTGGCGCAGCGACGCCCCCTCGAAGGGCACCGCCAGGTGATCGTGGTGTCGGACATCCATCTCGCCCGGCTCGCCGCGCCGGTGTTGTTGAAGACACTCGAAGAGCCCGCCGGGCAGACGGTCTTCGTCCTGCTCGCCGACGCCGTGCCCGCCGAGCTGGCCACGGTGGCCAGTCGGTGCGTGCGCATCGAATTGCGCCCGGTGCCACCCGCGGAGCTCCGGGACTGGCTCGAGCACACGGGTATGGACAGCGAGCTCGCCCAAGAGCTGGCCGAGGCGGCCGGGGGCAGTATCGACCGTGCCCGGCTGTTGGCCGATGATGCGGGCTTCGCCGATCGGCGCCGGTTGTGGCGATCGGTGCCCTCACGCCTCGACGGCACCGGGTCGGCGGCCGCGACTTTGGCGGCGGAGCTGCTGTCCTCGGCCGAAGAAGCCGTCGAACCGCTGCGAGCCCGGCACCGGGTCGAGATGGAGGAGCTCGGCTCTGACGCCGAGCAGCGCGGAGAGCGCACCGTGCCCCGTCGCAAGGAGATCGAAGACCGTCAGCACCGCGAGGAACGCCGGTGGCGGACCGACGAGCTGCGCGCCGGTTTCGCCGTTCTTGCCGCGGCCTACCGTGACCGGTTGGTGACCGTGGTGGTCCCCGACGCGGTGCCATCGGCGTGGTCGGGGCGAACCGCCGAACGGGTCCGGGAGCTCGCGGCGGCCATCACGGTCGTGGAACGTTCGGCGGCCGAGCTCATCAGGAACCCGAACGAGTCGTTGCTGCTCGAAGCGATGCTCGTGCGCCTTTCCGCTGTGACCGCCTGACCCGACCAATGGCGCTCACCGGGCGCCGAGGCCCGATGTCGGTCAGGTAGTTTGATCGGTCACATCGCCTGGGTAGCTCAGCTGGTAGAGCAGCGCATTCGTAATGCGCAGGTCAGGGGTTCGAGTCCCCTCCCAGGCTCTGATCCGTCAGGTGCGCGTTCGGCAATACCTTCTCGGTCTGTGTCGGGGGCCGGGAACCCACGTCGCCCGAGCTGTAGGGATCTCCGGCCAGGACGATCGGTCCCGAGTCCCGGACGTGTGAGCGGTGCCATGAGACTTCGAAACGCGCGCCTCCCCGTGTGGCCTCTGTCACGCTCCAGCGCCCGCCTGTCGAACGGACGATCGAGTCGGCGATGGCGAGCCCGAGACCCGTGCCCGAACCGTCGTCGGTGGCACGGTGGAACCGGTCGAACAACTGGGCCCGCTCGTCGGGGGCGATTCCGGGACCAGAGTCCTCGACGGCCAGACTCGCCCGGTTGCCGTGGGTGGACACCACGACGCACACACTCCCCCCGGGCCCGGCGTACCGACAGGCGTTGTCCATCAACACGGCGGCCAGGCGGTCGATCCAGTCCCGAGGTGCGGTGACCAGGGGTTCGGAATTGCCGTGGCGCTCCACCGAAAGAGCGATATGGCGCGAATGGGCCACGGCTCCAAAACGGTCCTCGCAATTTCTCGCCACGGAGAGGAGATCGACAAGTTCGTCGCGGGGTGGAGTCGGCTCGGAGTCGAAGCGGGCCAACCAAAGAAGGTCGTCGATGATGAGCCGTAGTCGCTTGCTCTCGTCGTTGACCCGATGCAGAGCGTCGCGGTACCGAGGGGCGTCGCGAGGTGCACTCAGTGCCAGGGTCACCTCTGCCTCGATGACACTGAGTGGGGTTCGCAGTTCATGCGAGGCGTCGGCGGTGAATTCGAGTTGCTTCCGACGCGCCTGTTCGACGGGTCGCGACGCCTTGAGGCCGATGATCAGGGCACCGAGGAACATGGCGATGACGATGACTGGGCCGGCGATGACCTCGCCCGCGATGAGCACCGCCGTCACGTGTCTCGTCTCGGTCAGGCTCTGCGCGGCGACCAGCCAGCCGTTGCCGACTGGCGTGGCGAGGACTCGGAACGAGATCGAGCCCAGAAGAGTTGTCGTCGGCCTTCCGTCCCGACTCCACGCCTGGCGAGGCAGGCGTGGAGTCGCGTCGCTCAAGGCCGAGATGTGTCCATCGGCACCCACCTGCCACAACAGGACAGGCGCGGCAACGACGTCGTGGTCATCTTCGGACTCGCCGCGCGACTTGGAAAGATCACCGTTGAGGATCACGTCGTGGAGTCTGTCTTTGAGGTGCGCGTCGACCTCCGACACGAGTCGATGGGAATCGATGGCATCCAAGGTCACGCTCACCGCGACGTAGACCGTGGCGATGAGCAAGGTCGAGATGGCTGCCACGCGGGTGGCATGAGCGAGGCGCGATCCAGGAGAGCGACTCCTGATCCTCATGCGAGCACGATCCTGAAGCCAACTCCCCGGACCGTCTCGATCCGAGTCCTCCCGGACCCGAGCTTTCCTCGCAGACGAGCCATGTGGACGTCGATGGTATTGGAGCCCAAGGCGTCGGCTTCCTCGGCCCAGACATGCACGGCCAAGGCTCGCCGTTCCACGACCGCCGGCGCCCTTCGCATGAGGATCTCGAGTATCGACAACTCGGTGCCGGTGAGCACGAGGGCCCGACCGTCAACGAGCACCTCACGAGTGGCCGGATTGAACTCGAGATCGCCCAGGGTCAAACGTGGCGACTGGAGGGCCGGGGACCGCCGTTGCAGCGCCCGAATCCGGGCGAGCAGCTCCTCGAAGTCGAAAGGCTTCACGAGGTAGTCGTCGGCTCCCTCGTCGAGCCCGGTCACCCGATCGGTCGGGGCGTCTCGTGCCGTGAGCATCAGGACCGGGACCTGCGATCCCCGCTGGCGCAACTCACGCACCACCTCGAGGCCCGACACGGCCGGCATTCGCCAGTCGAGCACGACCACCTCGTAGTCGTAGGTGCGGAGGAAGCGCAGAGCCCACGCACCATCGGCTACCGCGTCGACGACGTAGCCGTTCTCTCGAAGGCCCCGCTCCAAGACAGAGCGCAAGGCGCTGTCATCCTCGGCCACGAGTACCCGCATGATATGGGTCTACACGAACATCCTGAAGCCCACATGACGGATCGTCACGATTTCGCAAGGTTCGACCGGGCCGGCATGGGGGCCGATAGCCTCCGGAGGAGGGCTTCACGTCTTCGTAAGGTCCCGTCGGTAGGGTTCTGTTGATGGGGCAATCGGTCGTTTCACCCCGACGACTGGCCGAAGTCCGCCCCGCGGCCCCGCTTTCGCGGCGACGCCGACGATGGGTACGGCGACACCGGGTCATCACCGTCGTTGGATTCGTCATGGTCCTTCTCACCCCGGTCTGGTGGTCACTGGGCTCCGCTCTGACCAATCCCGGTCTGGGGACGAGCGTGACGGCGCGCTTCGCCGAATGGGCGCGCGGTCACGGCGGCGGATCCATCGTGACGTGGGCGGAGAACACGTGGTACTCCCACCACCCGCCACCGGTGGGCGGGAAACCGGCGAAGGGGGCCATCCCGCTCCCGGGCTCGACCGCTGGACGCGGGGTGACGGCGAGATCGGCGTCTGTCCCGGTCCATCTGGCCCCGCCGACCCCGATCTCGCCCATCGCCAGCCCGCCGGTCGCCGGCGAGGGCCAATGGCACCCTGCGGGCCGATCCATGGGTGGTGTGCCTGGTGTCTACGAGGCGTTCCTGCGCCCCGACACCGTGCACACAAGCGTGGTGGTGGGTGTGGCCTGGATGGACACCAAACTTCTCACCGCCACGTTGTACTCAGGCAGCACCATTCCAGGCGGTGGTCCCTGGCATCACACCGCGCCCGTTTCTGGCGAGGCCGCCCGGACGCTCGTCGCCGGGTTCAACGCCGGCTTCTTGATGACCAACACCAGAGATGGGTACTACACCGATGGCAAGACGGTCCTTCCTCTTCGCCCCGGCGCAGCGTCTTTTGTCATCTACAGCGACGGGACCGCCACCGTCGGCCAGTGGGGGCGAGACGTGACCATGACGCCGAATGTCACGGCCGTGCGACAGAACTTGGACCTGGTGGTCGACGGCGGTCATCCCGTGCCTGGACTGAACGCCAACGACACCACGCAATGGGGGGACACCCTCGGGGACCGGGTGTACGTCTGGCGTTCGGGAGTCGGTGTGACCGCCGACGGGGCCTTGGTGTACGCGGGCGGTCCCGATCTGAACATCACCGACCTGGCCAACGTCCTGGTGCGGGCCGGGGCGGTCCGGGCCATGGAGCTCGACATCAACACGGATTGGGTCAACTTCGCTTCATATTCCCCCTCGTCGCCCACCGGCGTCGCCACGGCGACCAACGGGACCACGCTCCTCGCGGAGATGAAGGGGGGAGCTCAGCGCTACTTCGAGTCGTGGTGGTCGCGGGACTTCATCACGATGTCGGCCCGCACCCACTGAGAAGTCGCTCCAGGGCGCGTCGAGCCAGGCGTCCACAGCCTGCTCCAAGCAATGGCCGGTATTCCAAGACTCGACGTGTGCCTTTCCGAAGATCTTCATGCTGCGGTCATGGTCGACCGGGCACCATGAACCTGGAAGGGCGGTGACCCATGGCGACACCTTGGCACTACGCACAGATCGAGGAGCAGCGGAACGAGGTCTTCGCGCGGGTGAGGCGAGCGTCCCGATGGGCCACAGCGACGGCCGTGGCGGCCACGGTGGTCATCGTCGGGGTGGTCTCACACCAGATCCCCGGCCGCTCGAGCGTCGCCAATGCCGCGCCGAATAGCTCATCAGCGTCGACGACGCCCCCGTCGGTGGGACCCCAGTCCTCAGGCCAGGGCCCCGCGAGCGTCGCCGGTGGTGCGGTCACGCCACCGGTGCCCGCCCCGACTCCGACCCAACGTCCCCCGACCGCCGTGTCGGGCGGCTCGGGGTGGTGACTTTGCCCCGCGGCCCGTCTGCGTATGCCGTTGACCGAGGCACCGGCCGCACCCACCTGCGTGCGCTGGGCACGACGGTCACGCTCGCCGTTGCAGACGTCGACGTCTTGAGCACGGCCGAGGCTGTCCTGCGCGACGAGCTCGAAGCAATCGACCGCGCCTGCAGTCGTTTCCGGTCGGACTCCGAGATCTGGCGCCTGTACCGCGATGGTCGACCGGTGGAGGCGAGCCCCCTTCTGTATGAGGCGGTCTCTGTCGCCTGTGCGGTGGCGGAGCTCTCGGGCGGTGCGGTGGACCCGACCGTGGGTGACGCCGTCGAGGCCCTCGGCTATGACCGCGATTTTGCAGAAGTGGCGGCGATCGGAGAACCCCTTGTCACCCGACCAGTGCCCGCGCCCGGCTGGTGGCTCATCGAGCTGAACGATCAGACCCGCTCGATTGCAGTGCCGCACGGCATCCGCCTCGACCTGGGCGCGTCGGCCAAGGCGCTCGTGGCCGACCGCGCCGCTAGACGAATCGCCTCAATGACGAACTCGGGTGCGTTGGTCTGCGTGGGAGGCGACATCTCGGTGTCGGGCCCAGCGCCACACGACGGATGGCCCGTTGGGATCGCAGTCGATTGCGTCGAACCCTTCGACGACGGTCCCGTGGTATCGATCTCGGCGGGTGGTCTCGCCAGTTCCAGCACGGCCGTGCGGTCCTGGCGCCGCGGTGGGCGACGGTTGCATCACATCGTCGACCCGACAACCGGCGATTGCGCCAGCGAGTACTGGCGGCTGGTTTCGGTGGTGGCGGCGACTTGTGTGGATGCCAACGCATTCAGCACCGCGGCGGTCGTATGGGGCGAGAGTGCCCCCGAGCGCCTCGAGGCACGTGGACTGCCGTCACGACTCGTTCGACACGACGGGGTGGAGGTCTGCGTCGCCGGGTGGTCGGCCGGATCTGGTGAGCACGCCGTCGCGGCCCAAGCAAGAAGCACCGGGCGTCGGTGACGGCGGCGACGTCATCACAGTTGCTGTGGTACACGACGCGCGCCACGGGCATCGTGGCACTCGTCTTGCTCAGCGCGAGCGTGGTACTCGGCCTGCTCACCACGTTGCGGGTCCGGACCAGAACGTGGCCCCGCTTTACGCTCCAGGATCTGCATCGCCGCGTCTCGCTCCTGGCCGTGGTGTTCGTCGCTCTCCACGTGATCACGACGGTGAGCGATTCTTTCGCCCCCATCGGGTGGATATCGGTCGTGGTCCCGTTCACCTCTGCGTACCGTCGACTGTGGCTCGGTCTCGGGACGGTCTCGATCGACCTCCTCCTCGCCATCACGGTTTCGAGCCTGCTGCGCCACAGGATCAATCCCCGCACCTGGCGGGCGCTGCATTGGTTGGCCTACGCGAGCTGGCCCCTGGCGGTGGTCCACGGACTTGGAACGGGGACCGATCCCCATTTGGGATGGGTGATCCTGCTGGTGGTGGGATGCGTGACCGCCGTGCTCGCCGCTCTGGCGTGGCGTTTGCTGACAGGATGGCCGGCCCGAGCCGCGGTGCGAGTGACAGCCGGTGTGACCAGCGCCGTGGCCGTGATCGCCTTGGTGGCCTGGACGGCGAACGGCCCGCTGCGCCCGGGCTGGGCGGCCCGGGCCGGAACCCCCCGGGCACTGCTCGTCGGGGCCCAAAAGGCCGGCGCAGCCGTGCTCGTCCCGAGCTCACCAACGGCGCCGACGACGTCGGCAGCGAGCCTGCCTCCGCCCCCGTATCAGAGCGCGTTCGCGGGGACGATCAACCAGCAGACCCTGCCGAACGCGTCGGTACGAGTCGAGATCAAAGGCGCGACCTCGGGCACCTTGGCGGCGTCGATCGACATCGTGATCGTCGGGTC
>JADGOL010000058.1 GCA_017882995.1 Acidimicrobiales bacterium
ATCGTGCGGGTGAAGCTCACCGCCGATGGTCGTCGCACCTTGGCGCGCAGCCGGTCGCTGCGCAATGCCTATCTGGTGCGACGACTGCGCCGGCTCTCGGTCGACGATCGCGCTGCGCTGACAGACGCGGTGCGCCTTCTCGAACACCTGGTGGAACAGCCGTGACGCGCCTTCGGCGCATCGCCGACACCACCTTCCGGTCACTGCACACGCGAAACTACCGGCTCTATTTCACCGGGCAGATCATCTCGGTGAGCGGCACGTGGATGCAGAGCGTCGCTCTGGCGTGGCTAGTCGTCCACTATCTCGCACCGAGAAGCCAACGCGGTGTCGACATCGGGATCACCCTGGCCCTGCAGTTCCTGCCCATGCTCCTCTTCGGCGCTTGGGGTGGGCTCATCGCCGACCGCGTCGACAAGCGGCGTCTGTTGGTCACGACCCAAGTCTCTGCCGGGTGCCTGGCGCTAGTCCTCGGGCTCCTCGTGCTCATCGGCCCGGGCCCGGCTGGCTCGGCGCATCTGTGGGAGGTCTACCTGCTGTCGCTGGGGCTCGGGGTGGTGAACATGTTCGACAATCCCGCCCGCCAGACATTCGTCATCGAGATGGTGGGGAAGAACGACCTGTCGAACGCGGTGAGCCTGAACAGCATCGTCATGAACGGCGCCCGGGTTATCGGGCCTGCCATCGGGGGCGTGCTGATCGCCACGGTCGGCCTCGGTGTCTGCTTCCTCGCCAACTCGGCGAGCTACGTGGCGGTCATCGTGGCGCTGATGCTCATGCATCGCTCGGATCTTCACCCCGCCCAGCGCGTGGCGCGTGCCAAGGGCCAGCTGCGTGAAGGCGTGCGCTATGCGTGGCGGACTCCGAATCTGCGAGACCCGCTGATCCTCGTGTTCGTGGTGGGCCTTCTCGCCTACAACTTCACGGTGATCCTTCCGTTGCTCGCCCAAGAGACATTTCACGGAGGGGCCGGGACTTTCGCGTTGCTCACCTCGCTCATGGCCGGTGGGGCCGTGGTGGGGGGGTTGATCGTGGCGAACCGGGGCAAGCCCAACATTCACCGGCTGACCGCTGTCGGGATCGCCTTCAGCGTGATGATCGGCGCCGTTGCCCTGTCCCCGACCCTGGCGGCTGCCTGCGTGGTGCTCGTGTTCATGGGCGGGCTCTCCATCGCCTTCATCGCCACAGCCAATTCCACCATTCAGCTCCAGGTCGAGCCGACCATGCGTGGTCGCGTCATGGCCCTGTACGCCATGGGATTTCTGGGGACCACCCCGATCGGTGCACCGCTCGTGGGTTGGATCTGCCAGACCTCGAGCCCCCGGGTCGCTCTCCTGGTCGGTGCGGTCGCCACCCTCGCAGCTTCGACGCTGACCCGGCTGCGTCACCGCAACGAGCACCGCCGCCTTGACGCCATGTCGTCGGTCATCGACGAGGCCGAACCCGGTACCGAGCTCGGCGTGGCCTGAGCCCCCCGTCGTCTGCGCCGTTCGGGGGACTACGCGTGGGAGGGCTTGGGCTCCTTGGGGAGCCCGAGAACCCGCTCTCCCACGATGTTGCGCTGGATCTCGGCGGTGCCACCCCAGATGGTCTCGGAGCGGCTGAAGAAGAACGAGGCCTGCAAGTCGCCCACGGGGTAGTCCGTCGCACCGCGCCGTGGCCGCATGAGCTCGCCCTCGTCGCCTCCGGGCCCGCCGAGGACCAGACCCTCGAGTCCGAGGATGTCCATGGCGAGGTTCATGACCTCGCGGTGGTATTCGGACCAGAACATCTTGTGCGTGGCCCCGAGCGCGGCGGCGTCGTGGGTGTTGTTGAGCGCGTCGGTGAGCGAGCGGTAGCCGTTGATCTGCATGATCTTCACCTTCGACCAGGCGCGGGCCAGGCCCTGGCGGACTTCGGGGTCGGCACTGCGTCCTGTGCGCCGGGCGTCGTCGATGACGTGGTCGAGCTCTCTCGCGAAGCGTCGATGTCCGGTCGTCGACGACGCGCCGCGTTCGAAGCCCAGGGTGGTCATGGCCACCTTCCATCCGTTGTGCTCGCCCCCGACCACGTTCTCCCGGGGACACCGAGCACCGGTGAAGAACACCTCGTTGAACTCCGAAGAGCCGTCGATCTGCCGGATGGGTCGGACCTCGATCCCGGACTGCTTCATCGGGACGAGCAAATAGGAGATGCCCTGATGTTTGGGCGCCTGTGGGTCGGTGCGGGCCAGGAGGAAGATGTAGTCGGCGAATTGCGCCTGGGTCGTCCACACCTTTTGACCGTGGATCACCCATTCATCGCCGTCGAGATCGGCTCGCGTCTTGAGCGAGGCCAGGTCGCTGCCTGCGTCGGGCTCGGAGAAGCCCTGGCACCACGAGATGGTGCCGTCGAGGATCTTGGGGATGAACTCCCGCTTCTGTTGCTCGGTTCCCCACTGCAAGATGGTCGGGCCTACCAGGGTGTCGCCGAAGAAGTCGGCGCGCATGGGCGCCACGGCGCGGGCGAACTCCTCGTTGAGGACGACCTGTTCGATCAGCGACAGGCCCTTCCCGCCGTACTCGGTGGGCCACGAGGCGCAGATCCATCCCCCTTGGCGGAGCTTGGGGACCCAGTCCGCGTTGAACGCCTCGCGCTCGGGGCCGGTGAGCTCGAACCCGGGCTCGAACCACCCCTCGGGGAGGTTGTCTTCCAACCAGCCCCGGACCTCTTTGCGGAGTGCTTCGGCTTCGGGCGGGTAGTTCAGGTCCATAGAGCCGAACGTATCCCTGGATGGGGCGTCGAGCCAAGGGCGTGGGCCACGAGTCGGATCGGCCCTACGAGAGCTGGACGGCCTTCACGAACAGCAGGACCACCGCCACGAAGAGATAGGCGTACATCAGGTACATCGTCGTCGTCCGCCCCCGCGTCCACGTGGGCCGCTCGATCAGGGCCAGCGGCGGCATCCGCCACGTCATCCGCCTTTCGTGCTCGACGGGGTCAGGGGCGGCGCGGTGGCGCAGTGCCCGCAGGTACAGCGCCCCCGCCACGACCAAGACCAGCCCCAGCGCGCTCGAGAGCCCGGCGAGCAGGGCGGGAACGTCGATGTGGGGGAACACCGTTGTCGTCATCAAGATGAGCGATAACACGAACAAGACCGAGACGATGAACGTCGACAGGACGTTCAGCCAGGGTCGGTTGACCCAGGGACCGAGCACGGCCTTGTCGTTGCAGAGCAGGAGCAAGAAGACCGTCGCGCTCGGCAACAGGATCCCGGCCAATGCCTGCACCGCGGTGGTGATGACCCCGAGGGGCGCTCCGGGGATCAAGACGATGGTGGCCGCCAGGGCCACGATCCCCGCGAAGGTCGCGTAGAAGAACTTGGCGTCGCGCACTCGGCGGTTGAGCGAGTGTCGGGTGCCGAAGATGTCACCGAAGGCGTACGACGTCGACAGCGTCACCGCGGCGGCACCGATGATCGACGCGTTCAGGAGGATGATGGCGTAGAGCGTGCCCGTGGCGTTTCCCAGGTGGCGGTCGAGCGCGGTGGCGACGCCGCCGGCGTTGGTGAACCTTCCCGCCGCGTGGGTGTGGGCGAACGCGAACGCCACGGTGATGACGATGAGGCTGGCGGCCAGCACGGTGATGAAAGAGCCGAGGATGGTGTCGACCCGCTCGTAGTTGATCCAGCGGGGCGTGATGCGTTTGTCGACGATGTTGGACTGCTGGAAGAACAACTGCCACGGAGCCACGGTGGTGCCGACCACCGCGATGATGAGGAGGATGGAGGTGGAATTGAACCCGCCCCGGACCCCCGGTGTCACGAAGTGCTTGAGCACCGGCCCGGCGTGGGGGTGGGCGTAGATGGCGAGGGGGATCACGAGGAAGTTCGCCGTGATGAACAGGAGCATGAATCGCTCCCAGCGGCGGAAGCTCCCGCTGGCGGTCATCGCCACGAGCCCGAGCGCGGCCAGCGGGACCGAGATGTAGGGGCTCACGCCGAAGTAGCCCAACGCCAGGCTGACCCCGATGAATTCGGTGACGATGGTGAGGAAGTTCAAGACGAACAGGTCGCCGACCGAGAATGCCCCCCAGAACTTCCCGAAGCGCTCGTTGATGAGTCGGGCATGCCCGACACCGCACACCGCGCCCAGCCTGACGACCATCTCCTGGTTGACGATGAGGACCGGGATCAGCAGCGGGAGCGTCCACAAGAGGCTGAGGCCGAAGTTCTGCCCGGCTTGGGAGTAGGTGGCCACCCCGCCGGCATCGTTGTCGCCCACCATGACGATGAGCCCGGGCCCGATGATGGCCAGCAAAGTGAGCACGCGCCCGCGCCACGAGCGTCGAGGACCCTCATCGTGGACGCGAATCGTCCCGAGAGCACCTTGGATGCCACCCCCGAGCTCCTCGTCAGAGGGCACGGGCATTCCCGGTGTGCAAGGCCTGTCCGGCCATGAAGGACCTCCCGACGGTGCCGGCGTCGTGGGCGTGCAGGGATCGCGCGCACGCCATGGCGTCGGTCGGCCTCCGGTTAGCCCAGTGGCGTCAACCCTGCCTGGCGGCGTGCGCGCGTGAATCGTCTAGGTGACGGGTCAGCGTGCAGCGCTGCTCCTTTGTCGGCCCTGGGAGCCGCACCAGAGAAAGCGGTGGCATCCGGTAGGGCGCCGGACTCGCCGCGACTTTGCTCACGGTGCACCCTTTCACGCCGGGAGACCCCGGCTGAGGTGCGGCTTCTTCGAAAACTGATCCTACCGTGTCCGCCCCGTCTCCGGGAGTTGGAACCGGCCCGACATTCAGGTCAATCCTCGACCGACGTCATCCCGAAGTCTCGCCGCCACCCGGTGGGAAGGAGCATCTCGAGCACGTCGTCGACGGTGATCACCCCCACCATGCGGTGCTGCTCGTCCATCACCGGGGCCACGGTCAGGTTGAAGTCGGTCATCTTGCGGGTCACGGCGTGGAGGTCCCAGTCGGGGTGGACGTGGGCGGGGTTGGGGCGGACCACCGAACCCAGCGTGCCGGTCGGGGCCGCCTGGATCAGCCTCACCACCGAAGCCGACCCGGTCACGCGGCCGTCGTCGCCTCGGGCGAAGACCACGGCGAGGGCTTCAGGGGGTGCGGTGCTGCTGCGCACGGCCTCGAGGACGTTACTGACCGGAGTCGACTCCGCCAGGCAGAGGAAGTCGGGGCTCATGAGCCCGCCCGCGGTCTCGGGGTTGTAATTCAACAGTGTCCGGATCTTGCGTTGTTGCGCCCCGGGGAGGAGCTGGAGCACGGGCAGTCGGTGGTCCTGGTCGAGCTCGACGATGAGATCGGCGGCGTCGTCGGGGGCCATGGTGGCGAGCAGTCGGGCCGCCTCGGCATCGGAGCGGCTGCGAACGAACTCGATCTGATGCTCGGCATCGAGCTCTTCGAAGACGTCGGCCTCGAGCTCACGATCCTGGCCCACCGCCTCGATGATCTCTTCGCCCTCTTCGTGTGAGGCCGCTTCCACCAGGTCCGCGATCTGAGCGGGATGCAGCCGGGCGAGCTTGCGGAAGGGGATGCGGAGGCGCGCCGTGGGGACGTGCGCGACGAAGGGCTCGATGCTCGCCCAGTCCACCACCTTGCCGGCCGGGATCCGCCTACCGATGCCACGCGGCAACAGACGTCGCAATGCCACCCGGGGACTGGGGTCGACCGCCACGACCTCCCAACGGCCGTCGACGTGGGCCAGCTCGATCTCGTTCGCTCGGATCAGTCGTGCGCCTTGGAGGTTGATCAGGTGTCGGGCGCGGAGGTCCTTGGACAGCAGGACCTCGCCGGGACGCCGTTCGAAGCGTTTCAGGCTCACGGTGTCGCCCACGAACTGCACGCGACCGGGCTGGAGGTCGGGGATACGGGCGATCGGCACGAACAGCTGACGGCGGGCGATGCGGACCACGACCCCGGTCACGGGCGGATGCGGGGCGAACCCCAACTGGGCGATGAGGTCCTCGACACGTCCGAGCCGGTCCCCGTCCCGGTCCACGAGCGCGCCCCTGACCACGCTGGACAGGTGCAGGATCTCGATGGCCATCCTTGGCGCTCCTCGAGCGACGCAGTGCGTGTAGCCGCCCTTAACTTAGTGGATCCCGTGTCGGCCGACGCTCGTCGGCCCAGACCTGGGACGCATGGTCCGGACCGACCGGGCCCCTCGGCGCTGACCTGCACCGTTTGCGCCCGAGGAGAGATCCTTGGGAGGCTGATCGGCCATGATCTCCCACGCTGGCCACGCGCGTGCCTAAAAGTCCCTGGCAGCGCTGGGCGGAGATTCGTGCCTCGTGGGAGCGCAGCACCCACATTGAAGTTCCCGCGGCCCGCCCGGCGGCCCCACCCCGGCCCGGGGGATTGCGGATCGCCTACCTCGTGTACCGGGGGAACCCCCGTTGCGGTGGACAGGGCGTCTACACACGCCACCTGGCGCGCGAATTGGTGGGCCTGGGCCACTCCGTAGAGGTGTTCGCCGGCCAACCGTGGCCCGTGCTCGACGACGGCGTGGGTTTCACGCCCGTCCCGGGTCTGGACCTGTACCGGGACCCCGACCCCTTCCGCGTGCCGCACCCACGCGAGTTCCACTCCTCGGCGGACCTGGTCGAGTTCGGCGTCATGTGTACCGCCGGGTTCCCCGAGCCCAGGACCTTCTCGCTCCGGGCGCGTCGACTGTTGGCGACCCGACGCGGTGACTTCGACCTTGTGCACGACAACCAATGTCTGGGCTCGGGTCTGGTGGGAATGATGGAGGACGGGTGGCCGCTGCTCACCACCCTTCATCACCCCATCACCGTCGACCGGGTCCTGGCGCTCTCGCACGCTGAGAACGCGTACCGCCGGCTCACCCAACGGCGCTGGTTCGGCTTCCTCGGCATGCAGATGCGAGTGGCGAAGCAACTGCCACGCATCGTCACGGTGTCGGAGTCTTCCAAGGTCGACATCAATGCGCAGATGGGTGTGGACCTGGCGCGGATGACCGTCGTCCCGGTGGGCGTGGACCACACCGTGTTCCGGCCTCGACCCGATCGCCCCCGTATCCCGGGTCGGATCATGGTGACGTCCTCGAGCGACGTCCCCATGAAGGGACTCGTCCCCCTGCTCGAAGCCTTGGCCAAGCTGCGTACCGAGCGTGACGTCGAGTTGGTCGTGATCGGCCGGCCCACCGAGGGCGGACGGGTGGCGCGCACCATCGACCGGCTCGGGCTCTCTCACGCCGTGCACTGTGTGAG
>JADGOL010000323.1 GCA_017882995.1 Acidimicrobiales bacterium
AAAATCAGCGGGTCAGATCGTTAGCTGGGAACTACATCTGCCTCGGCTCCGTAGAACAAGGAGAAACGGAGGCGACATGGATAGCGAATGGATGGCTGCCGGCCTTTGCCGCATCGAGCCACCAGCAATGTTCTTTCCCAGCGACGGTGTCGGCGTAGAGATCGCCAAGCGCATCTGCGCCGAATGCCCGGTCAAGGCGCCGTGCCTCGAGTACGCGCTCGAGAACCGCATCGACCACGGTGTGTGGGGTGGAACCTCAGAGCGTCAGCGACGGCGCATCCTGAAGAAGCGCAAGACCACCATTCCCGTGCTCGTCTGACGGGTCCGACCGGCGTGCGCGAGGCTGTCGCGTGCTCGAATGCGTCGTCAACATCAGCGAGGGCTCCCGGCTCGACGTGGTGGAGCACCTCTGTTCCCTCGTCGCACCGGTGCTGCTCGACGTCCACACCGACAGTGACCACAACCGGTCGGTCCTCACCCTGGTGGGTGAGGACGGCCCCCGGTCCCTGACCCGAGCCGCGGTGGACGCGCTGGACCTCCGAGACCACGTCGGCGTGCATCCCCGCATCGGGGTGGTCGATGTCGTCCCCTTCGTGCCCCTGGGCGACGCCACCCTGGCCGACGCCGAGGCGGCCGCCGACCGTTTCGCCCGCTGGGCGGCCGCCGAGCTCGACGTGCCCTGCTTCCGGTACGGGTCCCGACGTTCACTCCCCGAGGTGCGCCGGGGTGCCTTCGCCGACTTCGGCCCCGACTGGGGCCCGTCCACCCCCCACCCGAGGGCCGGAGCCATCGCCGTGGGATCCCGGCCGGTGCTGGTGGCCTACAACCTCTGGCTGTCGCGCCCCGATCTCGAAGCGGCCCAGGCCATCGCCCGCGACCTGCGCAGTCCGGCGGTGCGCGCCCTCGGGCTGGCGGTGGGCAACGAGGTGCAGGTGTCCATGAACCTGATCGACCCGCTGGCCCTCGGGCCGGCCGAGGTCTACGACGCGGTGTCAGCCCGGGCCTCGGTGGCCCACGCCGAACTCGTCGGGCTGGTACCGCGGGCCGTGCTCGAGGCGACCGAGCGAGACCGATGGCCGCAACTCGATCTCAGCGACGAGCGGACGATCGAGGCGCGTCTGGCGACGCGGGGCCTCCGGCTGGAGTGACGGGCCGTTCAGCCCGCGCTGGCCGCAGCGCGGGCCAGGGCGCGCTGGCGGCGGATGCGGCGACGCTCACGCTCGCTCATCCCCCCCCAGATGCCGAACTTCTCGCCGTTGGCCAAGGCGTACTCGAGGCAGTCTTCGCGGACGACGCAGCCTCGGCACACCTCTTTGGCCTCACGGGTCGACGCCCCGCGCTCGGGGAAGAAGAGATCAGGATCGACGCCAAGACAGTTGGCGTAGTCCTGCCAGGTTGATTCCACGGTTTCGTCGGCGGATACATGCAACATGCCCGGCCTCCTTTTCCCCGCCCTGGTACAAGACACCAGAGCTGTCGACGCAACGTTCGTCGCACGGACAGCTCGCCCCCCTCGGATGCCCTACACATCTTTGGACGAGTGGCTCGTACCACATCTGTAATTACAACGCTGTGATCATGGCCCGGGACACGGCCCTGCGCAAGTGGAAGTTTGGATTTTTCCTTGAGCTGGCGCGGTTCTCACATTTTCTCGATCTCGGCCGATGAGGCCGCGGCGACGCCGATCGCGCGGCTGAGCACCACGAATGCGAGGTCAGGACGGGTCGCCCTCCCGACGAGGGGATCGTCGTAGGGAAACGGTCGGGTCTCCCCCGTCGGCTCGTACCCGAGACGGGCGTACCAGGCGATGATGTCGGTGCGCTGGCGGATCACCGTCATCTCCATGCGCTCGGCGCCGAGGTCCTCCGACGCCATCCGCTCGGCCTCCGCCACGATGGCCCGACCCAGGCCGAGGCCCTGCAGCACGGGCCGCACGGCGAACAAGCCGAGGTAGGCGGTGCGCGCCGGGCGCGCTTGCAGTTGGCAGCAGCCGACGAGCTCGGTGGCCTGCTCCGCGATCAGGATCCGCGAGCGGGCCGAGCCGATGATGGCGGTCACCTCGGCCGCATCGGTGCGCTGACCCTCCAGCAGGTCGGCCTCGGTCGTCCATCCGGCACGACTGGCTTCGCCCCGGTAGGCCGACTCCACCAGGGCCACCAGGTCCTCGACGTCGTCGAGTCCGGCTACCCGGAACCGGGGCCGGAGGGATCGGGTGGCGGCGCTCAAGCGCTCCGGCGGCCGCGCAACAGCTCGCGGCGCTGCTCGAGGAAGTCGACGAGCACGTAGTCGCCCAGGGTCTCGGGTGTGGTGAAGAACGCCCTGCCCCGGTTCAACTGGGTCAGCTTCTCCACGAACTGGCGCAGGTGCTGCGTCGGGTCGAGCATGAAGGTGTTGATGCGGATGCCGTCGCGGGTGCAGCGCGCCACCTCCTTGAGCGTCGCATCGACCGTCTCGCGCACCGGCGGGTAGTTGAAGAACACATCGCCCCGCTCGGTGATGTGGGCGGTCGGCTCACCGTCGGTGATCATGATGATCTGCTTGGTGCCGGTCTGGCGGGCCAGCAGCCGCCGGCTGATCTGGAAC
>JADGOL010000059.1 GCA_017882995.1 Acidimicrobiales bacterium
CCGCCTGGCCGGCGCGGTCGTGGTGGGACATGTCATCGAATGCGGCACCCAGACCACCGGGGGCAACTACGCGTTCTTCCGCGAGGTGCCGGGGCTCGAGCACCCGGGCTTTCCCATCGCCGAGGTGTCCGAGGACGGTTCCGCGGTCATCACCAAGCACGACGGCACCGGCGGCCTGGTGTCGGTCGGGACCGTCACCGCCCAACTCCTCTACGAGATCGGTGCCCCGCTCTATGCCAACCCCGATGTCGTGGCCGATTTCTCGACCATCCACCTCGAGGACGTCGGCACCGACCGGGTGCGCGTCTCGGGCGTGCGGGGCCGGCCCGCGCCCGAGAAGCTCAAGGTGTCGATCAACCTGCTCGGTGGGTACCGCAACACCATGAACTTTCTCCTCACCGGTCTCGACATCGACGAGAAGGCGTCCCTGCTGCGCCGCACCATGGACGAGATCGTGGGCGGCGCCTCGCGCTTCGCGGCGTACGACGTCCGCCTCATCCGCACCGACGTCCCCGACGCCTCGACCAACGAACAGGCGACCGCCCAGCTGCGCGTCACGGTCAAGGACCCCGATCCCGAGGTGGTGGGCCGGCGCTTCTCCAACGCGGCGACCGAACTGGCGCTGGCGAGCTACCCGGGCTTCTACCTGACGTCTCCACCCGGCGAGGGCACCGCCTACGGGGTGTTCTGGCCCACGCTCGTACCCCGCCACGGCGTCGACGAGACCGTCGTCCATCACGACGGCCGGCGCGTGGTCATCGCCCCGGGGCCGACCGCCGCGGGCGCCGGCGATTCACCCGACGCCCGGTCGACGTGGGCGGGCCCGGGCGCGATCGACACACCGGCACCGCCGAGCGAGACGCGCCGCATGCCGCTCGGGACCGTGATCGGGGCGCGCTCGGGCGACAAGGGGGGCAACGCCAATGTGGGCCTGTGGGCCCGGAGCCCGGCCGGGTTCGCGTGGCTGGCGGCCGAGCTCACCGTGGAGCGGTTCCGCCAGCTCCTCCCCGAAGCCGAGCCACTCGAGGTCGACCGCTACGAGCTCCCCAACCTGCTGGCGCTCAACTTCGTGGTCCACGGGCTGTTGGGCGAAGGCGTGGCCTCGTCGACCCGGCCCGACCCCCAGGCCAAGAGCCTGGGCGAATTCCTGCGCTCGCGCCTGGTCGAGATGCCCGTGGCGCTCCTGGCCGACATCCCCCCCGACGACCCGAGGTGAGCCATGGACTTCCGTGAGACCGACGAACAACAGATGCTGCGCGAAGCGGTGGACGGCATCGCCTCGAAGTACGGCCACAGCTACTTTGCAGGTCGCGCCCGCAGCGGCGGCAACACCGACGAGCTGTGGAACGAGCTGGCCGAGGGTGGGTTCCTCGGAGTCAACGTCCCGGCGGAGTACGGCGGAGGCGGGATGGGCATCGCCGAGCTCGCCATCGTCCTCGAGCAACTCGCCACCAACGGCTGTCCTCTTCTTCTGCTCGTGGTGTCGCCCGCCATCTGCGCCACGATCATCGCCCACTTCGGCTCCACGGCCCAGAAAGAGTCATGGCTGCCGCGCTTCGGCTCGGGTGAATTGAAGATGGCCTTCGCCATCACCGAGCCCGACGCCGGGTCCAACAGCCACAAGATCGCCACCACCGCCACACGCGACGGGGACATCTGGCGGCTCAACGGGACGAAGTACTACATCTCGGGCGCGGACGAGTCCGAAGCCGTCCTGGTGGTGACGCGGACCGGTGTCGACGAGGACACCGGCCGGGGACGGTTGTCACTGTTCCTGGTCGACCTCGACAGCGCCGGTCTCGACAAGACGCTGATCCCCGTCGAGATCGTGGCACCGGAGAAGCAGTTCACCTTGTTCTTCGACAACGTGGAAGTCCCCGCCGACCGGTTGCTCGGCACCGAGGGCGACGGACTCCGTCAGGTGTTCGTGGGGCTCAACCCCGAGCGCATCATGACCGCAGCCATGGCCAGTGGCATCGGTCGCTACGCGCTCGAGAAGGCCGCCGCCTACGCGCGGGACCGGTCGGTGTGGGGCACGCCGATCGCGCGCCACCAGGGCATCTCGCACCCTCTGGCCAAAGCGAAGATCGAAGTCGAACTGGCCCGGCTCATGTGCCAGAAGGCGGCCTGGGCGTGTGACTCGGACGCGGATCCCGGCGTGGCCGGCGAAGCCGCCAACATGGCCAAGTACGCGGCGGCCGAGGCTGCGCTCGGCGCGCTGGACCAGGCCATCCAGACCCACGGCGGAAACGGGATGTCGTCGGAATACGGCCTGGCGGACATGTGGGGCATGGCCCGGTTGATGCGCACGGCCCCGGTGAGCAGGGAGATGATCCTGAACTTCGTGGCTCAGCACTCCCTGCACCTGCCCAAGTCCTACTGATCCGCGCTCACGACCACAGGTCGGTGATGGAGAGATCCAGGCTCGCCAACATCCGCCGGAACAGCGGCAGGGACAACCCGAGGACGTTGCTCGGATCCCCGTCGATGCCGTCGACGAAGGGCGCTCCATAGCCCTCGATGCTGAATCCACCGGCGAGCCCCAAAGGCTCACCGGTCGCCACGTAGGCGTCGATCTCTTTCTGACTGGGAGTGCCGAATCGCACGGTCGTGCGCGCCACCTCGGCGACGGTGTTCCCGGTCCGGGTGTCTGTCATCCAGTGCCCGGTCCACAAGACCGCCGCCTGCCCGCTCAGTCGGCGCCAATAGTCGACGGCCTCGTCGACCGACGCCGGCTTCCCCAGAGCGTGGCCGTGGAGGTCCAGCATCGAGTCGCACGCGATCACGAGGCTGTCCGGGGCGCGCCCCACGACGGCCATCCCTTTGCGCTTGGCGAGCTCGGCCACGGCGGTGGCGGTGTCGGGGGCGTCGATCGTCTCGTCGACCCCGCTCACGATCACCTCGGGTGTGAAACCGGCCTCACGCAGGACGCGCCGGCGCGTCGTCGACGCCGAAGCCAGCACCAACCGAATGGGCCGGGGCTCCTCAGGAGGCAGGAGCGAAACGCCGGGCGTCGTCGGCCGCGTACTTCGCCACCACCGTGTCGATCGCCGCGGTGCGCTCGACGGCGTCGGTCACCTCGGCGAGCCGGCTCCCGGGCAGGGCCAGGGTCATCTCGTCGGATCGCATCCCGGTCCGGGCCCGGCTGAGCGCGCACCCGACACTGGCCGCCACCTCACCATGCTCCTTGGCGAGCGCGACGATGTGGCACTGGGGCTTGCCCTCGATCCTCAACCCCGGCAGCGCGTCGGACAACACCATCATCTGGCGCCCGTTCACGCGCAGGAGGACCACGTCGGGTGTCGTGGCCGCCTCGGTGACGGGCCCGTAGGTGATCACCTCGGAAGGCTCCGAGATCGACGGGATCGTGCCCACGGCCTCGGGGGTGACCCATCCCGACTCGAGCAGCGCGGCCACGTCGTCGTTGCCGGCGACGTCCTCGAGGCTGGCGAGCCCGTGGGTGAACCGGCCCACCGAGCAGTTGCCGTGGTCCTCGGGCACCGTCGTGAAACTCTTCTCCGCGGCCCGCACCCAGAAGACGCACCCCGCCGCCACCCGCCCGGCCCGACCGTCGGCGGCAGGCTCGGACATGGGCTCGGCGAACGCCGGCACCCCGGCGGCCGCCTCGGTGCCGAAGGAGATGCCGATGGGCGCCGCACCGAGGTGCAGCGCATTGGAGAGCGATTCGGCCAGGGATCGGTGGTCAGTCATGGGCGCCATCTTCGGCGCCCGATGAGCCCAGCACAAACCCGGACACCGTCGACGGCGATGTCAGGCCAGCTGGGCCGAGGAGTCGGCAACGAAGCTGAGCCGCACCTGGCGCTCGGGGTTGTCCGCGTTGGTGTCGACCAGCACCACGCGTTGCCATGTGCCCAGCGCCATGCGCCCGGCGAGCACCGGCAGCACCAACGACGGCGACACGAAGACGGGGAGGAGGTGATCGGCGCCGTGGCCGAGGCCACCGTGGCGGTGCCGGTAGCGGTCGTCGCGCGGCAAGAGCCGATCGAGGGCGTCGACGAGGTCGGACTCGGATCCCGACCCCGTCTCCATGAGCGCCACCCCGGCCGTCGCATGGGGGACGAACACCGAGCACAACCCGTCGCCGCGCCCCAGACAGAACCCCTCCACGTCGTCGGTGATGTCGAGGACCTGGCGCCGCGACGTGTCGAGCGCGATGACCGTGCTGTCCACTACGAACCGCCCCCTACGAACCGCTCGGGAGAGCCTCTTCGACGGCGCCCACGAGTCCCGGGTCCTCGGGCTCCACGCCGGGCCGGAACCGCGCCACGATCTCGCCCTCGGGCGACACGAGGAACTTCTCGAAGTTCCACTGGATGTCACCGGCGGTCCCGTCCCCGTCGGCCACGGCGGTGAGCTCGTCGTAGAGGTGGTGGCGGCCCGGACCGTTCACCTCGATCTTCTCGAACAACGGGAACGTCACGCCGTAGTTGACCGAGCAGAACTCGGCGATCTCGTCGGCGGTACCCGGCTCCTGCTCGAGGAACTGGTTGCAGGGGAACCCGAGCACGCTGAAACCCTTGTCGCCGTAGGTGTCCTGGAGCTTCTGGAGCCCGGTGTACTGCGGCGTGAGCCCACAGCGCGACGCCACGTTGACCAACAGCAGCGCCTTTCCCTTGTACGGCGCCAGCGAGGACGGCTCTCCCTGCAAGGTGTGAATGGGGATGTCGTAGAGATCGGACACTGTTCCTCCTGGACTGACGCGTCCTCCTGGGCGGACGCGGCGCGGGCTTTTTCACACTACCGTCGGAGCCGTGCGCACGATCCGCGCCACCCGGGACAGCGACGGCACCTTCGAGGTCGAGGTGCGTGATGGTGCCATCACCACCTCCCACACGGTGACCGTGCCCCCCCATCTCCCCGAGGCTCTCGGATGGCCCCAGGGGCGCGAGCAGCTGCTCGTGCGACGGTCCTTCGAGTTCCTCCTCGAACGCGAGCCCGCCACCTCGATCCTGCGCCGTTTCAGCCTCGACGTGATCAGCGACTACTTCCCCGACTACGGACCGGAGATGACGCGCCGGGGAGCGACGGCCTCCTGAGCTCCTAAGCCCGCGGCACCGCCGAGAGCTGCGCCCACACGGTGTCGTCGAGCTCGACCAACGAGCCGAGCACCACATCGGCGCGCCTCAACACGTCGAGAAGCGTCTCCCCGCCACCACCGGCCCCGGGGAGTCGCGACGCGGCGGTGGGATCGGCCTCGGGCACCGCCACGCACGCCATGCCCGCGCCTTTGGCGGCGAGCACACCCGCGGCGGAGTCCTCGAACACCACACACGTCTCGGGGCGCCGCTCGAGGAGCCGGGCCGTGGTGAGAAAGATGGCGGGGTCGGGCTTTCCGATCACCTCGTCCTCGCCCGAGTGCACGACACCGAACCGCTCGGCGAGGCCGAACCGGCGCACCACGGCGTCGATGAGCCGGCGCGGCGACGACGACGCCAGCGCCAGCCCCGCGCCCCGGGCGTCGCAGAAGTCCAGGGCGTGGACGGCCCCGGGCTTGAGCTCGACGGCCGCTTCGAGGCGTCGGACCATGGCCTCGGTGATCTCGGTGGCGACCTCGTCACGCGACGCCCCGCTCCAGGGGAAGCGCGCGTACCAGTGCTCGACGGCGTCGCCGAGGTACATCCCCTTGGTCTCGAGACAACGCTCCACCGTCAAGGGCACGCCGTGACGACCGAAGACGTCGATCTCGACGTCGTGCCAGATGGGCTCGCTGTCGACCAGCAACCCGTCCATGTCGAAGATGGCGGCTTCGATCAAGTCGGCCCGGTCACTACGACGCTGTCAATTGAGGATGTTCACGGCGCGCGACACCACCAGGGCGACGGTCAGGAGCGACGCCAGGGACTGGATCATCATGAGGATCTTCGCCCACGGCGTGAGCGGCATGGTGTCGGTGGGGCTGAAGGCGGTGGCATTGGTGAACGACGTGAAGAGGTAGTCGACGAAGCCCGGCGACCAGTCCGGCACCGTGGCGTCGGGCGCGGTCATCTGCGGGAAGAGGAAGTCGGGCTGACGCCGGCTGCTCTCGAGCCGGGCCACGGGCCCACCCCGGTCGAGCTCCCAGTACCACAGCGCGAACACGAGGACGTTGGTGACCCACACCGGCACCGACGCGTAGATGAGGTCACGACCGTGGACGTGGACCGCCAGCAGTTCGTGGACGAGCTCGCCCAAGGTCACCACGTTGGCCAGGTTCACGAGGGCGATGAGCGAGATGGCAAGGGGCCGCAGTCGTCGCGACTCGCGTGACAGCCGGGGATTGGCGATCAACAACGCGGCGCCGAGCACGCCCTCGAGGGCGGGCACGAGCCACCGGGGGCCGAGGCCCGTGATCAACTTGTCGGGCAGCGCGAAGTACAGGGCCACGGCTGCGGAGACGGCCAGTGTGGCCGGCCAGCGAGGCTCGCTCTTCGCCCGTTCGCCCCACTCGGCCTCGTCCCGGCGGGCCTCGTCCGGGCTCTCCCCTGCTTCGGGGTTGCGCCCAGCACCGCTCCCCGAGGGGGCGTTCCGCTCCTCGGCCATCACGGCCACGGTACCCAGGGGGCGTCGCGCACAGCGTGACCCTCTCTGAACGTCGACAGGTCCTCGTCCGTATCCTTGGGTGAGGACCGCACCGGCGAAGCGCCGACCAGGTCACCGATCCAATCAAGGGAGCAACCCAATGACCCACCACGCTGACGCCACCACCGCATCGAGGCGTCGCGGACGGCTCGCCCCGACCGCCTTCGAACGCCTCGCCCGCCCCGGCACGGCGGTGGCGGCCCTGGCCGTGGTCGCCCTCACCATCGCCGCCTGCGGATCGTCGAGCCCGACCACCGCCACCACGGCGCCGCCCAGCTCGGGAGCGGGCACCGGCACGGGCACCACCGCGGCCACCGCCGCCACCGTGAAGACGACCAGCACCACCAAGTTCGGGACCATCCTCGTCAACAGTGCGGGCATGGCCCTCTACACCTATGGGCCCAACAACGGTGGCACCACGAACATGTGCACCGGGGCGTGCCTCCAGGCGTGGCCCGCCGTCACCGTGCCCGCCGGCACGACGCCCACCCTCGCCTCGGGCGCGGGGGGGACCCTGGCGACGGCCAAGCAGGCCGACGGCACCCAACAGGTGACCTACAACGGGATGCTTCTCTACACCTTCGTGTCCGACACCTCGCCGGGCCAGGTGACCGGGGACGGCGTGGCCAAGTTCAGCGTGGCCAAGGCGACCGCATCGTCGACGGCGTCGGGATCGGGCGTGCCGGCCAACAACACCCCGGGCACCACGAAGGCACCCACGACGACCAAGGCACCGACGACGACAGCCGCGTCCGGTGGGGGCTACAAGTATTGATCCCGAGCGCGATCGAGGCCCACGACGGCCAGGAAGACGCAACGACCATGGTGACGCCCGGAGGACCGACGGACCCCGCTGTCGCCGACACGGCCCGCAGCGCGGGGCGGGACGACCCCGTGTCGGAGTCCGCCGACGCGGCCGGGCTGCGCGTGGCCTTCGTGGCCCATGGCGGTGAGCTCTACGGATACGCCCGACGCTCTCTCGGCGACCCGCGCGCCGCCGAAGACGTCGTCCAGGAGACCTTCATCCGCGCCTGGCGAGCCCGGGACCGCTTCGACACCAACCTCGGGACGCTGCGCACGTGGTTGTTCACCATCGCCCGGCGCGTCGTCATCGACCACGCCCGCGCCCGCGCCATCCGCCAGACCGAGCCGCTGCCCCCCGACATCACCGCTGTCAACGACGACGTCGAGAACGCCATGGTGGGATGGCAGATGGAAGAGGCCCTGAGCCGCCTTCGCCCCGACCACCGCCAGGTCCTCGTCGAGACCTACTACCGGGGCCGTTCGGGGCGTGAGGTGGCCGACGAGCTCGGGATCCCCGAGGGTACGGTCCGCAGTCGCCTGTTCTACGGGCTCCGCACGCTCCGTCTCGCGCTCGAGGAGATGGGGTGGGACCGGTGATGTCGGACCCCTGCGAGCACTTCCAGGGCCTCATCGCCATGGAGGTCATCGGTCAGCTGTCGGTCAACGAACGCGTGGCCCTGAGCGCCCACACCGAGGGCTGCACGTCGTGTCGCGACGAACGCCAGGACCTCATGATGCTGTCGATGGTCCTCGGTGCGGCGGACCCGGACCGCTTCAACGAGCACGAGCTCCCCTTCAGCCTCCAGACCGCGGTGCTCGACCGCCTGCGGGCCGAGGAACGTCGTGAGCGGCGAGCCCATCGCTCTCGTTACATCGTGGGCTCCGCCGCGGCCGCCGTGGCGGTGGCGGTCGCCCTGACGCTCAGCCTGGCCTGGCCCTCAGGCCCGAAAGTGACGACGGTGGCCCTGGTGGGATCGCCCACGGTCCACGCCACGGCGCGCCTGACAGCCGAACCGTGGGGAACGGCCATGGACCTGCGCGAGTCGGGACAACCCTCGGGGGAGGTGCTGTCGGTCTTCGTCCGCACCGTGTCGGGCTCGTGGTGGCAGACGGGCACCTACAAGACCGCGGGCTCGTCGGTCCGCGTCACCATGGCCTGCGCGCTCAAGATGTCGAAGATCAAGAGCGTGTGGATCCGCCAGAGCTCGGGACAGACCGTCCTGCACGGATACCTGGCCGGCACCAAGGCACTCGACCCGAGCTGACCGCGTCGGCGCCGGAGTCTCGAGATCGAGCCGAGCGCGCCGGGCTCCATCCCCTACGCTCCGCACCGTGTCCGAGCACCTTGACGCCGGTGCCAGCACCGTCGCCGGGCTCCTGGCCAACCGGGAACACGACGACCGACCGGGACTGCATTTCGACGACACCATGTGGACCTGGCGCCACGTCGTGACCGAGAGCCGCCATCGGGCCGAGGTGGCGTCGCAGCTGCGCCGACCCGGCCCGTTCCACATCGGCGTCCTCCTCGACAACGTCCCGGAATACCTGCTGTGGCTGGGAGCCGCCTCACAGGTGGGGGCGACGGTGGTGGGGATCAACCCCACCCGACGCGGCGAGGAGCTGGCCCGCGACATCCGCTTCACCGACTGCCAGCTCCTCGTCACCGACGAATCGGGCGCCGGGCTCCTCGAGGGCCTCGACCTCGACGTCCCCGACGATCGCGTCCTGCGCGTCGACGGGGCCGAGTACCGCTCCCGGCTCGACGCGACCGCATCGGTGACGTCCGCGTCGGGTGCCGCGACGTCCTGGGAGGTGGCTCCTCATGACCTCCTGCTTCTGCTCTTCACGTCGGGCACGACCGGTGACCCCAAAGCCGTGCGTTGCACCCAGGGACGGCTCGCCGCCATCGCCGGTCGCGCCGCCGAGGCCTACGGCTTCGCCCCCGATGACGTCTGTTACTGCCCGATGCCGCTCTTCCACGGCAACGCCATCATGGCCCTGTGGGCGCCGGCGCTGGCCGTGGGCGCGTCGGTGGCGTTGGCGGGCCGCTTCAGTGCGTCGCGCTTTCTCGCCGACGTCCGGCACTTCGGCGCCACCCGCTTCACCTATGTCGGCAAGGCACTCGCCTATGTCCTCGCCACCCCCGAAGAAGACGGCGACGCCGACAACCCCTTGCGCCAAGGCTTCGGCACCGAGGCCTCGGCTCCCGATCGCGCCATCTTCGAGCGTCGCTTCGCGTGCCACCTCGTCGAGGGCTACGGGTCGAGCGAGGGAGGCACCTCCATCAACGTCACGCCCGACACTCCCCCGGGCTCGCTCGGCGTCCCGTCGCCGACCGACGACGTGGCCGTGATCGATCCCGACACCCGGCGCGAGTGCGACCGGGCCCGCTTCACGCCCGGCGGAGGCCTCTCCAACGCCGGCGACGCCATCGGCGAGATCGTCAGCCGCACCGGAGGACGGGGGTTCGAGGGCTACTACAAGAACCCCGTCGGCGACGCCGAGCGGGTGCGCAACGACTGGTACTGGTCCGGCGACCTCGGCTATCGCGACGAGGCCGGCTACTTCTACTTCGCGGGACGCGGCGGCGACTGGCTGCGGGTCGACTCCGAGAACTTCGCCGCCGCGCCGATCGAACGCGTCGTCGAGCGCCACCCCGACGTCGCCGCGGCCGCGGTCTACGCCGTGCCCGACCCCCGCTCCGGGGACCAGGTCATGGCGACGGTGGAGCAACGTCGCGGTGCGACCTTCGACCCCGACGGGTTCGCCGAGTTCCTCCGCTCTCAGGCCGACCTCGGGACCAAGTGGCCGCCGCGCTTCGTCCGGGTGTCACCGGGACTCCCCCTCACCGCCACGGGCAAGATCACCAAGGCGTCGCTGCGGGCCGAGGCCTGGGACTGCCCCGACCCCGTCTTCTGGAGCCCTGGGCGAGGCGAGCTGGACTACCGCCTCCTCACCGACGAGGACCGACGCGCCCTGCGCGCCGAATTCGCCGACCACGGTCGCTCGCACCTCCTCGGCGTCGGTGCTGCGCCCCGCTCTCGACGGGCGGGTCCCGACGTGCTCTGATCGAATCCGCACACCAGGAGAAAGGCCACACCAGCATGAGCGTCATGAAGAGGTTGTCCGGGATCGTCCAGGCCAAGGCGAACAAGGCCCTCGACAAGGCCGAGAACCCCGCCGACATGCTCGACCTCTCCTACGAGAAGCAGATGGAGAACCTCACCAAGGTCCGCCGCGCCCTGGCGGACGTGGCCACGGCCCGCAAGCGCCTCGAGCTCCAGGCCACCCAGCTCCAGGCCCAAGCCCAGAAGCTCCAGGACCAGGCCAAGCAGGCACTCGGCCAGGGTCAGGAGGACCTGGCCCGCGAGGCGCTGGCCCGCCGGGCCACCCTCGCCGAGCAACTCGAGAGCCTCGGGACCCAGCACCAGCAGGTCGAGGCCCAGCAACAGCAGCTCGAGACGACGGCCAGCCGCCTCCAAGCCCAGGTGGACGCCTTCCGGACCAAGAAGGAGACCTTGAAGGCGAGCTACACCGCGTCGAAGGCCCAGGCCAGCATCGGCGAAGCCGTCTCGGGCATCTCGGAGTCGATGACCGACGCCGGCATGACCCTCGACCGGGCCCAGGACAAGATCGCCCAGATGCAGGCCCGGGCCGGCGCCATCGACGAGCTCCTCGACACCGGTGCCCTCCCCGACGCCCTCGGCGGCGGTGGCGACGACATCCAGAAACAACTCGACGCCACCTCCAAAGCGGGACAGGTCGACGCCGAGCTCGCCGCGCTCAAGGCCCAGATCGGTGCGGGCGCCGCCGAGCCCGGTACCAGCCTGCCCCCCGGCGCTGCGCCGGGGACCAACGGCGGGGCCGGCTCGACGCCCCCGTCGGGCAACGGGACCGCGACATCCGAAGGGGGCAACGCCTGATGATCGTCCGCATTCTCGGCGAAGGACGCTACGACGTCCCCGAAGCCGATCTCCCCGCCATCGAGCAACTCGACGCGCAACTCGTCGACGCCATGGACCGCGGCGACGACGTCGAATTCGCGAGCTCGCTGTCCGACCTCATCGGCCAGGTCCGCCACACCGGGACACTGATTGCGCCCGACGACGTCCGGACCTCGTCACAGGTCGTGCCCCACGAGGGCTCGACCTTGGAAGAAGTGCGCTCGCTGCTCGCCGAAGAAGCCTGAGGTTCTTTGCTCAGCTGAGGCCTGTCGTCAGGTCACGCCCTTGCTCAGGTCACGCCCTTGCTCAGGTCACGCCCTTGCTCAGGTCACGCCCTTGTGGGCGGTGCCGGCCAGGTCCACGAGCTCGGAGAGCTCGCCGGCGTCGAGGACGGAGTAGGCACGGGCCATGATGCGGTTGGTGGACAGCTCGGCCTGCTCCCACTTGTCGTGATGCGCCTCCACCTCGGGATAGGGCTCGGCCCACCCGAAGACCTCCGCCATGAACGGCGTCTTGATGAGCACCGCCTCGAGCGGCTCGAGACCAGCAGCCAGGACCGACGCGCCGTGCACCGCGCCGCGCAGCTCGCGCAGCACGTTCAGCCGTTGCAACGCCAGCTCTTTGGGATCGGTGGGCTCGGGCATGGCCTTCCACCCCGCGAACAGCGGGGCGCACGACGGTGACGCGGCGTCGTTGACCCGTCCGAGCAGCTCCGCCAGCCGGGCGTAGTCCACATCGTCAGGCAAGTGGCGATGCGCCCAGGTGTAGAGACAGCCGACGAAGGCCTCGGCGGCCTGGCGCCGCGACATCAAGGGCCGGGTGCGTTCCCAGGCCTGGACGATCGAGTCGGGATTGAAGAACACGAAGGCGGCCGCCACGACCATGCCGTCGACGTCGCCGAGCGCTCCGCCTCGTCCCGCCGTGTAGAAGTCGACACCGTCGAAGCCGAGCTCGCCCCCACGCTTGTACGTCGATCCGGCGAGCATGAAGCCGGCGGGCAGATAGGAAACGGCGTCGGTATTGGCGCGAGCGGCCTCTTCGGGTTTCATGGTCACGCTCCTCGTTCTGGGTGCGGGCCGACGCTACCAGCGGTCTTGCATCGCACCACTAGCCTTCGCGTCCATGAAGGTCCGCATCGGGATCGGCACCGGAACCTCGGTCATGGCGGGCGACGAGCTCGCCCAGCTCGTCGACGACCTCGAATCGAACGGGTTCGACTCGTTGTGGTGGTCCGACGTCCTCACCGTCCCCGGTGACGACCCCTTGGCCGCCATGGCGTACGCGGCGGGACACGCCCCGCGTCTCAAGATCGGGACGACCATGGTCCTACCGGGTCGCAATCCCGTGCGCCTGGCGAAACAGCTCGCCACCCTCGATCGGCTCTCGGGGGGCCGGCTCCTGATCACGCTCGTCCTCGGACTGCGCCGCGCCGCCGAGCTCGACGCCATGGGGGTCGGGGCCGGCGACCGGGGTCGGCAACTCGACGAGCTCCTCCCCCTGCTGCGCCGGCTGTGGAGCGAAGACGACGTCGACCACGACGGCGCCTCGTGGCAGTTGCACGGCGTCACCGTCGAGCCCAAGCCGTTGCAACGACCCTTCGACATCTGGCTCGGGGGCAGCGTCCCCGGCGCCCTGCGTCGGTGCGGCCTGCTCGGCGACGGATGGCTCCCCGCGCTGTGCACACCCGAGGAGGCCGCGGCCGGACGCGTCGTCATCGAGGACGTGGCGGCCGGGGCGGGGCGGCGCATCGACCCGGAGCACTTCGGCGTGAGCATCGGCTACACGCTCTCGGACCCGCCCGAACAGCTCCTACGCGCCGTGGCCGCCCGGCATGCCACCGCCACCCGGGCCCAGGCCGGTGCCGGGGATGGCGCGGACACGACCGACGTCGGTGACCTCGTGCCCGTCGGCGTGGTCGGGCTGCGCCGACTCATCGGGAGATTCGTCGATGTCGGGTTCTCGAAGTTCGTCCTCCGGCCCCTCATCCCCCCCACGTCGTTCGGAGACGAGCTCAAGGAGCTCGCCGACGGCGTGCTCGACCTCCAGAGCTGACCGGACCGCCGCCGCGCCGCCGTGGCATGCTGCTGCACTGCCAAGTGATGGAGGGGCGATGGGCAAGGCACGTGCAGAGATCGACATCGACCGACCGGCCGCCGAGGTGTGGGCCGTGGCCGGGGACTTCGGCGGCATCGGCAACTGGATGCCGGGGATCGAGTCGTGTCACGTCGACGGCGACGACCGGGTGCTCAAGATGGGCGGGATGGAGATCATCGAGCGACTCGAGCGACGCGACGAGGAAGAGCGTGAGCTCGTCTACGGCATCGTCGGCGGCGTCCCCGTCATCAACCACAAGGCCACCGTCACGGTGACGCCGCAGGGCACGGGCTCGCACGTCACATGGGACGTGGACGCGGACGACGAGATGGTCGACATGATGCACCAGGTCTACCAACAGAGCCTGCAGGCGTTGAAGGACCACCTGGCGGGCTGAGATGGCCCGACGTTACGAGTTCGAAGGCTCTGCCCGGTCGACGGCGCGGGCCGAGAAGATCTGGCCGTTGGTCGGAGACGTATCGCGCTGGAAGGAATGGACGTGGATGACGCGGTCCTACCTGCTGCGCGAGGGCGACCCTGTGCCCAACGGCGTGGGGGCGCTGCGACGCTTCGCTTTCGGCCCCGGGGGGAGCAGCGAAGAAGTCGTGGCCTGGGACCCGCCCCGTCACCTGGGGTACGTGGCGGTGAAAGGGCTCCCGGTGCGCTACTACCGGGCCGATGTGCACCTCGAGGACGACGGGACCGGCACCCTCGTGACGTGGCGCTGCAGCGTCGAGCCTCGTATCCCCGGCACCGGCGCCCTGTTGCGACTCGGACTGCGCAGCCTGGTGCGCGGGTTCGCACGTGGTGTGTGCCGGTACGCGGACCAGTTGGACCTCGAAGACACCTGACGGGCGCGGCGACCGACCCGGGTGTCGGGTTACGGCTTTTCGTCGGGGTGCCGTACCACCACCACAGGGCACGGCGCGTGCGCGGCGCAGTACTCGCTCACCGACCCCAGCAGCATGCCCGCGAACGCACCATGGCCCCTGCTGCCGACGACGAGAAGCTCAGCGCCCCGAGCCGCGGCGGTCAGCACGAAGGCGGGGTGGCCTTCGGTCACGTTCACGTGCACCACGACGCCGGGATCAGCACCGAGCACGGTATCGATGGTCTCGCGCACCGCCTTCTCGGCGTCGGTGTTGGGGTCGTAGTCCGACGGATACGGCGGAGCCCATCCGAGCGTCGGCGGGTACTCCCACGTCGTAACCACGGTGAGCTCGGCTCCAGTGAGCTTGGCCTGATCCGCCGCCCATCGCAGGGCGCGTCTCGAGGGATCGGACCCGTCCACGCCCACCACGATCATCGGTGATGTTCCCGTTGCCGCATGCATGTCACTCCATGGGTCGTGGTCGGGGCGTGCCATCCATCGCCTGTGGACACCCGGCCGTCGTCGATCTTGTCGATCCCATCATGCCGGAGGCGAGCCGATCGATGGTCACACGGGCCTCAGGCACCGAGCTGGTCGCGTAGATCGTCGAGGGCTCGGCGCAGCGCATCGACCTCGGCGCGTAATTCCGTCAACTCGGCACGCAACGCGGGCAGCTCATCGGATGGTGCCGGCCCTCGTCCCTGGCGGTCCGTCGGGGCCGGGCTCGCGCTCGGGCTCGCCGGGGGCCCCGGCCTCGAGGCGGTGTCGGGCTCGGACCGGTTCCCGGTGACCGGACCCCCCAGGAGCTGTCCGTAGCGGTCCTCCTTCTGTCCCGGGCCCCGGGGCAGCCGCACAACGAGGGGCTCGGCGCGAACCGCCAGCGCGTCGAGCTCGGCCTGGACCTCGTGAAGATCGGAGAATCGGACCATGCGCTCGGTCCGGGTCCGCAGCTCCCCCAGGGTCTGCGGCCCGCGCAGCATCAGCACCGCCAACAACGCCAACGGGCGTGTGTCGAGGCCCAGTGCCTCGTCGAGGGTGTGGCCGTAGCGAAGAGCAGAGCGTCCGTGCGAGGGGTGGACGAACCTCACCAGCCCTTTCGTCTTGACACTGGTCACCGCCGCTTCGGTGCCGGGATCGTCGTAAGCGACCACCGGATCGCGATTGGACGACTGGCTACACGCCAGGGTCAGGGCGTTGAGTGTCAGCGGGTACTGCTGGGGGGTCGTGAGCTGCTTCTCCACGAGGCTCCCCAGGACACGGATCTCGGCGGCGGAGAGGTCCATCACGTCCGAGCATATGGCCCACCTCGGGGAATAGTCGGTGCTCGAGGCCGGTTGTCCCCGATGGTCACCCGTGGAGGAGAAGAGGCATGGAAGTCAAAGAGCTCGGGCATCTCGTCTTGTATGTGCGCAATGTCAAGCGCTCGGCCGCCTTCTACCGCGACGTCCTGGGGTGGCGGCAGCTGGCGCCGACAGAGGAGCTGGGCTTCCCCGCGGCGGCTTTCTCGGCGCCGTCGAACCGGACGCACCACGAGCTCCTGCTCATCGAAGTGGGCGAGGACGCCGAGTCGTTGCCGCCGGGTCGACACGTGGGGCTCTACCACTTCGGCCTCAAGGTCGGCGACACCGACGACGAACTCAGAGACGCACTGCGGACGGTGCAAGAGGCGGGCGCGACCGTCGTGGGGACGAGCGATCACACCGTGACCCATAGCTTGTACATCCTCGACCCCGACGGCAACGAGATCGAGCTCTACGTCGACGTTCCCGGTGTGGACTGGAAGACGGACCCGTCTCTGCTCTTCAGCCCCATCCGATCGCTGGCGTTGTAGTTGTCGATGGCGGCGGGCGGTCACGATGTTTGACGCGCTCAGCGGCCGGATTCGCGCCGGTGCGAGTCACCGGTTCGCTCGTTGCACCTGCTGATCCTTGACACCAAGACGGCGAACTGTTCTAGTGACGCCAGCTACCGATCGTTTGTCTGGCGCCTAGTGACCGGACGTTCCGGCCGCGTTGTCACCGACACCAATCGCCAGTGGTCGGATGCTCGACAGTGCCGGCCGGGGGTGGGTGCGCAGGGACCCGCCGTCGACCCCAACCATGGGGGTAGTCATGTCGATCAGTGCCGACGCCGCAGGCCATATGGACGCGGACACCAAGAAACTCCACGAGCTCGGCTACGCCCAGGAGCTCCGCCGGCGGATGAGCGGATTCTCGAACTTCGCCGTCTCCTTCACCATCATCTCGATCCTCTCGGGGTGCTTGACGGCATACGGCATCGCCATGACCAACGGCGGGCCCGTGGACATGACCTGGGGTTGGCTCCTGGTCGGGATGATGACCCTGGTGGTCGGACTCGGGATGGCCGAGGTGTGCTCCGCCTACCCGACCGCCGGCGGCCTCTATTACTGGTCGGCCAAGCTGGCCAAACGCAACGGGGCGGCATGGAGTTGGTTCACGGGATGGTTCAACCTCCTCGGACAAGTGGCAGTCACCGCCGGCATCGACTACGGGTTCTCGCTCTTCTTCAACGCATTCCTCAACCTGACCACCGGGTGGGCGGCGACTCCAGGGCACACGCTGCTCATCTACGCGGGCATCCTCATCATCCACGCCGCGCTCAACATCTTCGGCATCCGAGTGGTGGCCTTCCTCTCCGACGTCAGCGTGTGGTGGCACATTCTCGGCGTCTTGCTGATCGTGATCGTCTTGCTCGTCGTGCCGGCGCATCATGCTTCGACGTCATTCGTGTTCACCAAACTCGTCAACGAGACCGGATTTCACAACACCTTCTACGTGTTCATGATCGGACTCCTCCTGGCCCAGTACACCTTCACGGGGTACGACGCCTCGGCACACATGACCGAGGAGACGCACAACGCCGCTGTGGCCGGGCCCAAGGGAATCGTCCGCTCCATCTGGGTGTCCATTATCGCGGGGTTCGTCTTGCTCGTCGGGATCACCTACGCCATCCCCAACAGCGCCGAGTACACCAAGGCTCTGACCTCTGCGACTGGCGTAGCGCCGGTGCAGATCTGGATCGACGCCATCGGACGACGCGGGGGCGAATGGCTCCTCGTGGTGGCCATGGTCGCCCAGGCCTACTGCGGCATGGCCTCGGTCACGGCGAACTCACGCATGATCTACGCCTTCTCGCGAGACGGCGCCATACCCGGGTCGAAGTTCTGGCACCACATCAATCCGCGTACCCGGACGCCAAGCCGTTCGATCTACTTCGCCGTGGTGTTCGCCTTCATCCTGGCCATCCCGTCGATGTGGAGCACGGTCGCCTACGGCGCCGTGATCTCGATTGCCGTCATCGGCCTCTACATCGCGTACGTCATTCCGACGTTGTTGCGCCGACTAGCCGGCGACAGCTTCACGCCGGGCCCGTGGAACCTCGGGAAATGGAGCGCGGCCGTGGGTTGGATCGGCATCGTCTGGGTCGGGATCATCACCATCTTGTTCGTCCTTCCGACCGCCAGCCCCATTACGTGGCACAACTTCAACTACACGATCGTGGCGGTCGGGGTCGTCCTCGCCTACGCGGGAATCTTCTGGCTGGTGAGCGCCCGGAAGTGGTTCACAGGACCGCGCGCCCAAGGCGATGAGGCGGCTCTCGAGGCGATCGAGGCCAATCTCGAGACCGCGGAGCAGCTCGAGTCGACGTTCTGACTCGAGTCGACGTTCTGATTGGCAGTGACCCACTCGGCCGAGCCCGACCGATCGCGGATCGTCACCGTGTTCCGGTCGCGGCTCCGGCCCGAGTCGGTTGACGAGTACCACGACACCGCGCAACGCATCTTGGAGCTGGCCCGGACGATGCCGGGCTTCGTGGACTTCAAGAGCTTCGAAGCCGACGACGGAGAGCGCGTCTCGGTCATCACGTTCGAGTCGATGGAGACCCAGCGCGCCTGGCGCGACCATCCCGAACACCGCGCCGCGCAGCAGATGGGCCGCGACCGGTTCTACGCCTCCTACGACATCTCGGTGAGCGAGGTCAAAGGCGAGCACCACTTCCCACCTCGATAGCCCCGGGCGAGCTCGGGCGGCTCAGGTCGAGAAGTCGGGCAAAGACGCCCGGACCTCAGCGGCACGACCCTTGGGTTCCTCCCACTCCTCTTGTCGTCCGAGCGCCGTCAGATCGAGGAAGTAATAGGCACCTCCGAGCATCTCGGTTCCCCGGGCGTACACGGAGTAGGTGTGAAAGATGCTGCTCCCGTCGCGCAGGAACATGCTGTAGCCGGGTTGCTCGGACGATCCCTCCCCGAGCCAGCCCATGTCGAATTGCTCGAGCTCGTCGATGGTCCGGTAGTTCCACCTGACCGGGGCGACCGAGGCGTCGATGGTCACGTTGAAGTCGTAGTTGAAGTCGCTGCCGAACGACGAGTACCACGGAAACGTCCAGCCCCTTGTGCCCTTGTACCGCTCGATCTTGTCGAGCGGGGCCCGGGACACGACGACGAAGTTCGTGTCCCGGGCGCGCAGGTGCGCGAGCAGTCCCGGTGAGATCTCATCGGCCGCCCCCGTGCAACTGGGACAGCCTTCGTCCCACTCCGGATCGAACATGAAGTGCTGAACGATCAGCTGGCGGCGACCGTCGAACATCTCCTCGAGTCCGGAGGGTCCGCTCGGTCCGTCCAAGACGTAATCCTTGTCGATCTTGACCATGGGCAACTGGCGCCGCCTGGTGCTCAAGGCATCTCGCGCCCGGGTCATCGCCTTTTCTTCGACGAGCAACGCCTTGCGCTCGATCAGCCAGTCGTCTCGCGACACCACTTCGGGAAGACTCATGGAGCGTTCCTCTCGCCGGCCGGAATTCGTTGTCCTCCGACTCGGGCCCACTCTCCCACGTGGGACGGGGTCAGGCCGTCGTGCTCTGCGCCACCGGGTTGTGCACCGACCGGACCACCCCGCCCGCCGCCTCGTCGGTGACGGCGAAGACCTTGACAGGCGCGGCGGGATTGACTGCGAACGAGATGTCGCGGGGTCGGTTCCCGAGCAGTCCCAACGACACCGTCCGGCCGTTGACGACGCCCCAGAGCTGATACGTCCTGTCGGCCCCCAGGGGAGGAAGCCCGGTATTGAGCATGAAGGCCGAGCCGTCGGGAAGGACCACCACTACCGCCGCTCGGGCCCCGTTCGCCAGTGAGGTCCCTCCCACCGTCGAACCGGCACTGGTGGCGGTCAGGGTCACCTTCTGGGCGCTCGGGTCGAGCAATGCGGCCTGGACCGCCTGGTTGAGCCCGCTGTGCCGGCTGGCGTTGGCCAACTGCCCCACCCGCTGGTCGAGTCGGCCCACCTGCACCCCCAACAGGACGGCCACGACGGCCGCGGCGGCGGCGACGGTTCCCACCGCCGACCACACCAACCGTCGGCGCACCGTCGCGGGCGCGCCACGCGAGGCAGACGATGACGCCAGATGCAGCGGCGCGGGGCGACGGGTGCGAGCCTCGGTGTCGATCTGCGCCGCGATGCGGTCCCAGATCTCCGCCGGCGCGTCCACACCGGCATTGGCGATGAGTCCCGTCGCCTCCCAGTGCTCGGCCACCTCCGACGCGCACCGCGGACACTCGGTGAGATGGGCGCGGATCGCCTCCGCCTCGCCGGGATCGACGGCATCGAGGGCGAACGCACCCAGCAGCTGGGCGATCTCGTCGTGGTTCACGGTTCTGTCCATGCTGTCTCCACACCGTGTTGCGCCAGCGCGGACCGGAGTCGGCGCAGCCCGCTGCGAATCCGGCTCTTCACCGTTCCTTCGGGCTGGCCCAGGATCGAGGCCACCTCCCGGTAGGTGTGACCGTCGAAGTAGGCCATCTCGATGGCGGTGCGCTCCTCGACGGGCAGGCTCGTCACCGCCGCCTTCACCTGGTCGGCAATGGCCAGGTCCCAAGCTTGATGCTCGATGTCGTAGCCCGAGACCGCCGTCTCGCGCACGGTCCGCTCCTCGCGCTGCCTGCGGGCGGATTCCGACCGCACCATGTCCACGGCCCGTCCGTGGGCCTTGGTCATCAAGAAGGTCCGCAGTGCTCCCCGACCGGGGTCGAATCGCTCGGGTGAGTCCCACAGATCGACGAAGACCTCCTGGGTCACCTCCTCGGCCAGATCCGCAGACCCGAGCACGCGCCGGGCCAGGGCGAGCACGGCTCCCCCGTGGCGCCGATAGGCCTCGGCCAGCGCCGGCTCGTGCATCCGAGCGATGGCCACCATCAAGGCGGCGTCGCTGGCCGTCTCGAGCTTGAGCATGTCGAAGGGTTCTTCGGAGCCGCCCGTCGACCCGGATGAGCGAAGCGCCACAACCCGAGGTCGCGCCGGTCGAGGTCGGGGCCTCGCCCACCACGGAAGGGGTCGCCGGTGATCGGGAATCCCCGCCGACACATCCGTGGAGCGGTCGTGCGTCGAAGAGGAACCGTGACGACCGATATCGACTCCCTGATCCGGCGGTCGGGCCGCCTCGATGTGGACGACATCGACTTCGAGGCCTTCCGACGGCATCCGCTCGACCCCGCCACGCTCCGGTGTCTCCGCTACATGCACGACGTGGAGGGTCACACCGCGTGCTACCTGCGCGACCTGCTCGCCACCCGGGCCCACCGCGACCCCGAGGTCACGGCCTTCCTGGCCTGCTGGTGCTACGAGGAGCACTGGCACGGTGAGGCCATCGCCCAGGTCCTGCGCGCCCACCATGAGCCCGCGGGGAGGAGCCGCCTGGCCGACTCCCGTCGCCGCCTGCCCCGACGCGACGCCCTTCGGCCGGTGGCGTTCACGCTCGCCTCGGCGCTCACTCCTCACATCGTGGCCGTGCACATGACGTGGGGTGCGGTCAACGAGTGGACCACCCAATCCGGCTACGCGCGCCTCGCCGCCAAGGCCGAGCACCCGGTGCTGTCCGAACTGCTCCGCCGGATCATGCGCCAAGAAGGCAGGCACATCGACTTCTACACATTGAGCGCACGCCGACGGCTCGCCGACAGCGCCACGGCGCGGCGCATCACCCGCTTCGCCCTCCGTCGCTATTGGGCGCCGGTCGGCACCGGGGTCATGCCCCAACCTGAATTGGAGTTCCTCGTGAAATATCTCTTCGACGACGACGAGGGGCGAGTGGCCGCACAACGCATCGACCGCCTCGTCGGGCGGCTCCCGGGTCTCGAGGGGCTGCATCTGATCGAAGAGGCACTCGACGACCTGACCTTGGCCCCACCCGAAGACATCGCCGTGCGTGCGGCGATGCGACGGTCCGCGCAGGAAGACCAAGACACAAAGGAGCAACGCCATGCTTGCTGAGATCTTCGGGTTGGACGGAATCGTCGTCCTCATCGTCGTCGTGGCCGTGCTGTTCGGGGGAACCCAGATCCCGAAACTGGCCCGGTCACTCGGATCGGCACGATCCGAATTCAAAAAGGGACTGGCCGAGGTCCAGGACCCCTCTCCACAGGCCGAGGCAACGACACCGGAGCGGCTCGGGAGCCAGGCCTAGCCTGATCCGAGCGGAGGGATCGCCGTGATCCTCCTCAGCCCACCCAAGCTGCTCATGATCCTCGTGATCGCGCTCATCGTGCTCGGTCCGGACAAATTGCCCTCCGCGGCACGCCGGATCGGAGCGATGTGGCACGAATTCACGCGGTGGCGGGCGCACCTCGAGCGCGAAGTGCGCGCCACATTCCCTGACCTCCCCTCCGCGACGGAGATCGCCCGGACGGTGCGCTCTCCCATCTCGATGCTCGACCGGCTCGCCGACGAGCACGGGGCCACGAACCGTCGCGGGTCACCGGGCCCGGTGGCCGAAGCCGTGGCGTCGGTGCCGGGGGCGGCGCCGAGTCCGTCGCCTCGGGTGAGCGCTCCACCGTCGGTGCCACCACAGACCTACTCCCCCGGGGTGGACTCCGCGGTGGAACCCGACGTCTCGTCGATGAACTGACACCCGGCGCGCGATCACCATGGCCTTCACCCTGACCCGA
>JADGOL010000060.1 GCA_017882995.1 Acidimicrobiales bacterium
CGACGCTGATGTCATCGGTTGGAACACCAACATCTCGGCCGCCACACAGCCCACCGCCACCCAGGCTCCGGCGGGCCTCTCCGGTGGGGTGGCGGTGCTCGTCAAGGCATCGTGATGCTGACCCGGTGGGCGCGCTCAGCGCGGGGTTGAGTCCTGCTCCCCGGTCCCGGCCCGGGAACGGAGCAACGCCATGTCGCCCTCGTCGACACCGCGCAGGTCGAAGCCGCTGTGGAAGAGGAGCTGGAGCTCGGCCGACAGACACGGCACGGGTCGGCCCTGCAAGGTGCCCACGGTGAACAGATGCGGGGCGCTGACTTCGACGGGTTCGTCAGGATCGGCGCCCGACAGGCCGAGGGCGGCATCGAGACGGGCCCGGTCGATCCCGAGGATCTCGATCTGGTGTCCGACCCCGTCGTCGATCAGGTTCCGGGGCGTCATCCACAGACCGTCGAGGACCTCGATCGGGCGGTACCCCAGGGGGGCGAGCGCCTCGCACGCCCTCGCCTGGTCGGCTTCGTAGTCGCTGAGCACGACGTCGAGGTCGTCGTGACGGCGCGTGGGTGCTCCGGCCAGGAGGTCCACCCCCCATCCCCCCGCGATCCAGAACCGCAGGTGCTGCGCCTCGAGGGCGTCGACCACCTTGAGGACATCGGCGGCTCTCATCTCGCCGCGGAAACGGGCTCGCAGCGGGCCGAGCACGACGTTGAGCCGGGACGTCGGCGGTGATTCCCGGACGCGCCGGCTGATCCAGACCGCAACGGCATCGAACATGCGGTGGCGCTTCAAGAAGCCGTAGAGGCGGCCGGTGGCCGCCGCCAGGGCTCCCCGGTGATCGTCGTGATCGGTGTCGCTTTTTCCGGGCACGGTCTCGGTCGCCCCCCTAGCCCTGGGAGGGCACGTCGGCATCGGCGAACGACCCGCCCAGATTGTGGCGCCAACGCGGCGGGAGGTACTTGGCGATGGCGGCCCGGGCGCGGTGGCGCTCGCCACTCGTGGCCCCGAAGGCGAAGTACACCGCCACATAGGTGACGCTTCCGGCCACAGCGTCGAGGATGAGCCCGGGGACCGAGCGGTTGGCCACGCCCCGGAGGGCCAGGAGCACCGCCGCGTCGGCGGCCAAGGGCAGCAGATGGGGGAGGACCGACCGACGCAGCAAGGTCAGTGGCGCGATGCCCACCGCCCTGCCGCCGACGAACAAGAAGCCCGGGAACCGGGCCAACGCGATGCCGCCCAGGGTCCCAATGGCGACGCCGACAGGCCCCAGGACATAGGCCAGGGCGATCGACAGCGCCAGGTTGATGGCGACCTCGGTGCCGCGGATGAGACACACCAGCGGAAGCCGTCCCGACCCGCTCAGGGTGACGTTGATGACCCGGACCGGCGTGGACAGCACGATCACTGCCGCGAAGACCATGAGCACGTGCGCCGAGGTCCCGTAGCCCGGCCCCACCCAGGCCTTGATGCCGGGCTCGGCCAGGACCACGTACATCACCGAGATGATCATCCCCACGAGCATGGCGGCGCGGGTGCCGTCGGCGACGATCTCGGTGAGCGCTCCCCGGTCCTTGTTGCGAGCGGTGGCCGAGGCGTAGGGGAAGAAGACCTGGGCCAAGGAGTCGAGTCCCTGGACCGCGGCGGTGGCGAGCTTGGACGCCACCGCGTACACCGCCGCGTCTCGGAGTCCGAGCACGACCCCGACCACCAAGACGTCACAGGCGTTGTAGATGGCGAGGATCACGGCGTTGAGCAGGAACCACCCCGAGACGTGCATCACCTCTCGGAGCCGGGCCCGATCGGCGAGGTGATACGAGATGCGCGCCCCGGGCTGGACGCGGCGCAGCATCCAGAAGCGGACGAAATGGAACAGGATCCCGATCACCGTCAGTGCGGTGGCCAGCGCCACGAGACCACCGCCGAGCACCACGATGACGATGGTGGCCACCATCGTGGTCGCCACCAGCAGCGAGTTGGAGAGCCCGAGCATGTCGAAGCGCTGATGACCCACGAGCGCCCCGCCGATGGTGTCGCCCGGGATCGAGATGGCTAGGCCGACCGACAAGATGATGACGACGAGGATGACCTGGTGGTGCAGCTCGGGCGTGACGTGGATGAGGCTCGGGAAGGCGAAGGCGATGCCGACCCCGACCCCCAGCGCGAGAAGGGCCAGGGGGATGAGCGCGAAGAAGGTCGTGTTCAGCGTCTGTAGAGCCTGCTCGGGACGCTTCTCGGCGTCCTCGGCCACGAGCTTCGTGGTGGCGCCGCCGAACCCGAGCTCGAAGAGCTCGAGGTAGAGGACGGCGCTGCTGGCGAGCACCCACACGCCGAAAGCCGATTTGCCGAGGTGATGCAGCAGCAGGGGCGTGACAATGATGGCCGACAGGGCGGCGGTGCCCTGCGCCGCGTAGTTCATGATGACGTTGCGCCCGAAGCGTTGGGGCAGGGCGCTCGTGGCACCGGGCGGAGCTGTGGGGGTCGCCACCGACGGTGGATCGGGCGAGAGCTCCGACGGCGTCGGCTGCCGGGAGGCCGTCACTTCGGCCCCGGATCGAGAGCGATCTCGGGCGCGCCCGCGCCGATACTCCTGCCGACGAACATATCCCCCTCCACCTTATGCATCGGCGGGGTCGTACTCGGACCTCTTCGCGAGTGTTCTCGGGGGCTCCAAGGTGGTTCTCAGGGGTCCGGCCATCGACACGGGAATTGCCGAGGGTCCCCCAAATAGCGACGAGGGCATGGGTAGCGTCGGGGATATGGGTCGGGCTGTCGCGCGGGTCCTGTGGCCCCGCAAGGTACGCGACGACGTCGTGCGCGGCGCCGGAGGGATCCTGCTGCGCGAGGATCGGCCCGGTCGGTACGAGGTCGCCCTGATCCACCGTCCCGCTCGAGACGACTGGTCCCTGCCGAAGGGGAAGCTCGATCCCGGAGAGTCCTACGAGATCTGCGCGCTGCGCGAGGTCCTCGAAGAGACCGGATACGAGTGCCGGCTGGTGAGCTTCGTCGGGTTCACCGAATACCGGGACCGCCGGGGACGACCCAAGGTCGTGGGGTATTGGGTCATGGAAGTGATCGACGGTGAGTTCGCCGTGTCGCACGAGGTCGACGAATTGCAGTGGCTCGAGGTCCACGTCGCGTCACGGATCCTGACCTATGAGCGCGACCGGGAGCTGCTCGCCGCCCTCGACATGGTCGACCTGGCCGCGTCGGGCTGAGCCCTTTCCTCTGACCGCGTCCGGAGCGCTCCGGGCCTGTCAGGCCGACTGCGCGCCATTCTTCACAGAATCGCAACGCCCCGTTGAGTCTATTGCCAGGATGAAGGGGCACGATGAAGAGGTGGACGCATTTGTTCTCGAATCGTGCAACAGCACATGGCTCTTCGACACCGAGCGGATGCGGTTCCGTCGCTTGCTGAAGGGCGCTGATGTCGGCCGACGGCCGACCACCACGGAGTGGCGGCCGTACTTCGGGCTCGACCTGGACCCCGGTTCGGAGTCGTTCGTGGTTCTGCTCAACGCCGAGGGGACACGGTTGCTGCGGTCCTGGCGCCACACCCACCGGTGCACCCAGTGCGGTGGGCAGGCCACGGCCGAGTTGTCACTCGACGAACTTCGCCACGCCGGCTAGCGGTCCTTCTAGAGGACAGTGTCGAGGGCGCCGGCCAGGTCGGCGACGAGGTCGTCGACCGCCTCGAGACCGACGCTGAGACGGACGAGATCACCGGGGACCTCGTTGGTCGTCCCCGCCGCGGCGGCGTGGGTCATCTTGCCGGGGTGCTCGATCAGGCTCTCGACGCCGCCCAGGCTCTCGGCCAGGGTGAAGAGGTGCGTGCGGGTGCAGACCTCGAGCGCCGCCTGTTGGCCCCCGCGCAGGGTGAAGCTGACCATGCCGCCGAACGCCCGCATCTGCCGGCGCGCCACGTCGTGGCCCCGGTGCTCGGCCAGCGAAGGGTGCAGGACGTTCCGCACCGCGCCGTGGCCCTGCAACAGCTCGACGACCCCGAGGGCGTTGGCGCAGTGGCGCTCCATGCGGACGGGCAGGGTCATGACGCCGCGCTGGACGAGGTAACAGTCGAACGGGCCCGGCACCGCCCCGGCCGCGTTCTGGAGGAACCCCACACGTTGCGCGCAGAGCGCGTCGTTGGTGGCCACGAAGCCACCGATGACATCGGAGTGACCGCCCAGGTACTTGGTGGTGGAGTGGACCACGATGTCGGCCCCGAGCGCGAGTGGTTGTTGGAGCCAGGGGGTGGCGAAGGTGTTGTCGACGACCACGAGAGCACCGTGGTCATGGGCGAGCGCGGCCACCGCGGCGATGTCGACGATGTCGAGGAGGGGGTTCGTCGGCGTCTCGATCCAGACCATGCGCGTCTCGGGGCGAAGGACCTCGCGCAGACGGGAGAGGTCGGTGGTGTCGACGGCCAGGCCGGCACGGTGATGGACCTGGGTGGCGAGCCGGTAGGTCCCGCCGTAGCTGTCGGTCGGCATGACGAGATGGTCACCGGGGTCGAGCAGGCGCATGACGGCGTCCTCGGCCGCCATACCGCTGGCGAAGGCGAACCCGAACTCCGCTCCCTCGAGCAGAGCCAGATGGGCCTCGAGGCTGGCGCGGCTGGGGTTGCCCGAGCGGGCGTACTCGAAGCCGCGGTCGACGCCCACGGCGTCTTGTTGGAACGTCGACGACAGGTACACCGGCGTGGTGACCGCACCGGTGGCGGGGTCCGGCCCGCCGCCGCCGTGGACGGCGCGCGTCTCGAACCCGAGCCCGGTCAGGTCGCGGTGTTCATTCACCGACGAGGGCTCGGTCACCTCAGCGCGGTCCCGCCGCCAAGGTGGCGAGCACGTCCGAGCGAGTGATGACACCCACGGGATGGCCGCGGTCGAGCACGACCAGCGCGGAGGCGCCCTCGAGGCGTCCCACCGCGATGTGGACCTGCTCGCCCGCCCCGATGGTCAGCAGGGGTGGGCCCATCACGTCGCTCACGGGACGTTCCAGCATGGCGGCATCCGCGAAGACACTGTCCATGAGGTCGCGTTCGGTGACGCCACCCACCACCTCGGCCAGGACCACCGGTGGCTCGTGCTTGACCACCGGCATCTGGCTCACGCCGTACTCGCGCAGGATGGCGATGGCCTGGCGGACCGTCTCGTCGGGATGGGTGTGGACGAGCGACGGCAGCGACGGGTCACGCGCCGCGAGGAGGTCCCCCACGGTCGTCCCCGCCGCCTGGAGGAAGCCGTAGTCGGCCATCCAGGTGTCGTTGTAGATCTTCGACAGGTAGCCGCGCCCCGAGTCGGGGATGAGCACCACGATGACCGCGTCGGGCGGGAGGTCGCGCCCCACCACCAACGCGGCGGCAATGGCGGTTCCTCCCGATCCGCCGAGGAGCAGTCCTTCCTCACGCGTCACGCGTCGCGCTGTGGCGAAGCTCTGGGCGTCGGAGACCGCCACCACCCGGTCGACGACCGAGGGGTCGTAGGTCGAGGGCCAGAAGTCCTCGCCGATGCCCTCGACCAGATAGGGGCGTCCCGATCCCCCCGAGTAGACCGATCCGTCGGGGTCGGCCCCGATGATCCGGACGGCGGGGTTGCGCTCTTTGAGGTAGTGCCCGATGCCGGTGACGGTCCCGCCCGTGCCGATGCCGGCCACGAAGTGGGTGACGCGCCCGCGCGTCTGCTCCCAGATCTCGGCCCCGGTCGTGTCGTGTTGGGCCTGGGGATTGTTGGGGTTGTGGTACTGGTCGGGCTTCCACGCCAGCGGCACCTCCCGAGCCAGGCGGTCCGACACCGAGTAATAGGACTCGGGGTGCTCCGGAGCCACCGACGTGGGACAGACGACGACCTCGGCGCCATAGGCGCGCAGCAGGGCGATCTTCTCCGTGCCGACCTTGTCGGGGCAGACGAAGATGCAGTTGTAGCCGCGCCGCGCTGCCACGATGGCGAGCCCCACGCCGGTGTTGCCACTGGTGGGCTCGACGATGGTCCCGCCCGGTTGGAGCGCGCCCTCTTGCTCGGCGGCTCGGATCATGGCAAGCGCGATGCGGTCCTTCGACGAGCCTCCCGGGTTGAAGAGCTCGAGCTTGGCGACGAGGGTGCACTCGAGGTCGCGGGCGGTGCGGTCCAACCGGACCATGGGCGTATGGCCGATCAGCTCGACGAGGGTGTCGGCCACGTCCATGGGCGGCCCGGCGTCGGTGACGCGCCGGATCTCGACACCGGTCAGTGTCTCGAGGGCGTCATCGGGAATGGGCTCGTCGGTGAACAGCTCGGTGGGCAGCCCCGCCCGACGCAGCCCCGCCGCCACCGGCGCCGACTCGGCCACGGGTCCCCAGACGGCCACCCGGCGGGGGATGCGGGCCCGCAACGCGCCGACGAGGGTGGCCAGTGCTTCGTCGGAGCGAAATCGATGGACATGGAGCGCCCGGTCTTCGAGTCGGGTGGGGGCCGGTTCAGTGCCGACCACGACGAGCACATCCATATGACCTCTTTACTCTAAGGCGGGGGGCGGCGTCGTTGACTGGTAGCTTCGATGACGCCCTTCGGGAGAGGTGCGAGAGCGGCCGAATCGGACTCACTGCTAATGAGTTGACCTGGGAAACTGGGTCCGAGGGTTCAAATCCCTCCCTCTCCGCTCACCCTGGAGCGTCGCGACGGTGACGCTGGCGGCGCTTCGTCGTGGAGTGCATCGCAAGTAGATTGTCCTGGTGGCCGAGCGATACTGGTTGGAAACCCTGGGCTGTCCGAAGAACCAGGTCGACTCGGACAAGCTCGAGGGCACGCTCCGGCGCGACGGATACGAACCCGCCGAGTCGCCTGACGACGCCGATCTCGTGGTGGTCAACACCTGCGCGTTCATCGAGGTGGCGCGCCAGGAGTCGATCGACACCATTCTCGAGCTCGCGGCGGCACGCCAGGTCGGGGCGCGACTGGTGGTGACGGGATGTCTGGCCGAGCGCCACGGCGACCAGCTCACCGCGGCGCTGCCCGAGGTCGACCTGGTGGCCGGCTTCGGGGTACCGGTCACACTGGGCCGGCGTTCTGCCCCGGGCGAGGCCCCCCCGTCGTTCGACCTCTTCAACCTGCCCCGTCCCGCGGCTCACGCGCCGTGGGCCTACGTGAAGGTGGCCGAGGGCTGTGACCGGCGCTGCGGCTTCTGCGCCATCCCGTCGTTCCGGGGCCTGCAGCGGTCGCGCCCCGAGGACGTGGTGCTCGCCGAGGTGGACGAGCTCGGCGACTCGGTGCACGAGGTGGTCCTCGTCGCTCAGGACCTGGCGTCGTGGGGGCTCGATCGCAGTGCGACGGATCGGGTGGCGCGTCCCGCCGGGACGCCGCGCCCCATCGTGGGCCTGGTGCGTCGGCTGTCGCAGCGGATCGAGCGCGTCCGGCTGCTCTATCTGTACCCCACGGCACTCGACGACTCGCTCATCGACGCCGTCATCTCGACGGGGGTGCCCTATTTCGACCTGTCGTTGCAGCACGTGTCGCGCCCGCTCGTCCAGCGGATGCGGCGGTGGGGTGACGCCGAGAAGTTCCTGGAGCGGATCGCCACGATCCGCGATCGTGCCCCGGACGCCGCGCTGCGGTCGTCGTTCATCCTCGGCTATCCCGGCGAGACCGAGGACGACCACGACCTGTTGCTGTCGTTCCTGGCCGAGGCGCGCCTCGACTGGGCCGGCTTCTTCACGTTCTCCGAGGAGCCCGGGACCTTCGCCGAAGGGCTCGACGGGTCGGTGCCCGCCGAGCTCGCCCTGGAGCGGTTGCGCGAGTGCTCGGAGCTCCAAGATGCCGTCACCGCGGAGCGCCGAGCCGAGCTCGTGGGTCAACGGCTCGAGGTGCTCGTCGACGAGCCCGGTGTGGCCCGGTCGCATCGCGAGGCACCCGACATCGACGGCATCGTGAACGTCGAGCGGTCACTGGGTGTCGGGGAATTCCACAAGGTGGTGGTGACGGGCGCGGCGGGACCGGACCTGTGGGCCGAGACGTGACCGAGCCGTTGCGCGAACGGATGCACGTGTCGACCTTCGGGCCCTCCGCGCTCAAGACGCCGGCCAACGCCATCACCGTGGCGCGTCTGCTCGTGACACCGGTGCTGGTGGCGATGATCATCGTGCACGGACCGGGATGGGCGCCCTTCGGCGTGGCGCTCGCCATCGGCCTCACCGACGGGGTCGACGGCTGGTTGGCGCGTCGCCAGGGCACGACGCGCTCGGGCGCGTTCCTCGACCCGCTGGCCGACAAGGCCGCCGTGGTGGGCGCGCTGTGCGCGGTGGCGGTCAAAGGGGAGGTGTCGTGGATCCCGGTGGCGATCATCGCGGCGCGTGAGGTGTGGATGAGCCTGTACCGCATCGCGGTGGGTCGGCGCGGTATCTCGATCCCGGCCCGTTCGAGTGCGAAGCTCAAGACGCTCGTCCAGGGCATCGCCATCCTGCTGTGCCTGGCGCCGTCGGTGGCGCCGCACCGCGGTGTGCTCTCGGTGGCGGTGTGGGTGGCCGTCGCCTTCACCGTGGCGACCGGCGCGCAGTATCTCCTCGACGGCCGGCGGGCCGCCCGGGTGGTGGGTGGGTGAGGGTCGAGGTCCTCGCCGTCGGCACTGAACTGCTGCTCGGCCAGATCGTCGACACCAACTCGGCGTGGATGGGAGAGCAGCTGGCCCTGGCCGGCATCGACTCGCACTTCCACCAGGTGGTGGGCGACAACCAGGCTCGCATCGTCCTGGCTTTGCGCACCGCCCTGGCCCGTAGCGACGGGGTGGTGGTGTGTGGCGGGCTCGGGCCCACCCACGACGACATCACGCGCGACGCCATTGCCGAGGTCATGGCCGTCCCCCTGGAGCGTGACGCCGAGATCGTGGCGCGCATTGCCGAGATGTTCAGCTCGCGCGGGCGGGCCATGCCCGAGAGCAACGGCCGACAGGCCGATGTCCCGGCCGGCGCCACGGTCATCGCCCAGCAGCTCGGCACCGCCCCCGGGCTCATCTGCCCCGTCGGCCACAAGGTCGTCTACGCGCTGCCCGGCGTGCCCTACGAGCTCGTCGAGATGTTCAACCGGGCCGTGCTCCCCGACCTGCGCAGCCGCGCCGATCTGGCCGGCGAGGCGGCGGTCATCATGAGCCGGGTGGTGCGGACCTGGGGGATGAGCGAGTCGGGTCTGGCCGAGCTCCTGGCCCCGCGTATCGAGGCCCTCGACGCGTCGGGCGCGGGTGTCACCATCGCCTTCCTGGCCAGTGGCATCGAGGGGATCAAGGTGCGGATCACCGCCAAGGCGTCCGACGCGCCGAGCACGAGCGCGCTGCTCGACGCCGAGGAGGCCGAGGTGCGCGCATTGGTGGGCGAGGTCGTGTTCGGCGTCGACGACACCACCATGGAGGCGGCGGTGGCCGCCGTCCTCGTGGAGCGCTCGGTCACGCTGGGGCTCGCCGAATCACTCACCGGGGGTCTCGTGGCGTCGAGGCTGGTGGGGGTGCCCGGGGCCAGCGACTGGTTCCGGGGCTCGGTCGTCAGCTACGCGTCGGAGGTCAAGCACACCGTGCTCGGGGTGCCCGACGGGCCCGTCGTGACCGAGGTCGCGGCGCGCGCCATGGCGTCGGGGGCGCGCCGCGTCCTCGGTGCGGACATCGGCCTCGCCCTCACCGGGGTGGCAGGCCCCGACGACCAAGAGGGCGTGGCGCCGGGGACCGTCGTGGTCGGCCTGGCGCTGCCCGGTGCCGAGCCCGAGTCCCTCGTGTTCCACCTGCCCGGTGATCGCGAGCGGGTACGGCAGTACGCGGCCATCTCCGCGCTCGACCTGTTGCGTCGACGCCTGTTGGCCGAGGTCCCCGTCCCCCGCTGAGGGTCACCCCGTGCGGTGCGGTCTGGCTCTGGGGGTGCGGTCAGGCGGGGTCGATCAGGGCACGGTAGAGGTCGCGGGTGGCGGTGTCGAAGGCCACGAGGCGCACGAGCTCCACCTCGGTGTCACACGACGTGACGCTCTCGACGGCCACGGCCGCGGCGAGGTCGCCGGGGTAGCCGTACACGCCGGTGGAGATGGCGGGGAACGCCACCGACCGTGCCCCGAGACCGTCGGCCACCTCGAGGACGCGCCGGTAACACGAGGCGAGGATGTCGGGCTCGCGGCGCGTCCCTCCGCCCCACACCGGGCCCACGGTGTGGATGATCCACCGGGCCGCCAAGGCGAAGCCCGGGGTGGCCTTGGCATCGCCGGGCTCGCAGCCGCCGAGCGCGGCGCACGCGGCGCGGAGGTCGCTTGCCCCCGCGGCGCGGTGGATGGCGCCGTCCACCCCGCCCCCGCCGGCCAGGTGCCGGTTGGCGGCGTTCACGATGGCGTCGGTGTCCTGCACGGTGATGTCACCGTGGACCGCCTCGATGCGGGGGATCGCCATGCCACCAGATCCTTCCTCATCGACGGCACGGATCGACGACACTGGATCCGATGCGTCTGTTCGTGGCGGTGTGGCCCCCCGAGAGCGTGGTCGAGATGCTCCTCGGCATCGACCGCCCCGAGGTGGCGTCGCTGCGGTGGACGACCGAGCCGCAGTGGCACGTGACGTTGCGTTTCCTGGGGGAGGTCGACGACTCGGGCCCGGTGACCGAGGCGCTGCAGGCCGTTCCCGGGGTGTTGCGTGTTCGGGCTATGTCCGAGGTGCGGGCCGTCCTCGGGCCCACCTCGGCGTGGTTCTCCGGGCGCCACGTGCTCCAGGTCCCGGTGGCGGGCCTCGACGCGCTGGCCCAGGCGGTGATCGATGTCACCGAACCCTTCGACGAGCGCGTCGACGACCCGCGCTTCTCGGGACATCTCACCCTGGCTCGGGCGCGTGGTCGGGCCCCGGGTCCCGCCGGGCTGGCGGGCGCGTCGATCGCCGCGACCTGGCGCGTGCGGTCATTCGAATTGGTGTCGTCGGTGCTCGGCCGCGGTGGTTCGCGCTACGAGACGCTGGCCACCATCGCGCTGACCGACGGGCCGCCACCACCGTGATCTGCGCCATGTCTGCAGGTCAGCGGGTACGGAAAAAAAATCCCCCACCGAACAGGTGTTCGTAACTACACTGCTGACATTCGGGGATCACCACCGAGGATGTCACACCCCGTTCGTAGGGTCGGTCGGGTCAGTCGGTCGAGTCGGAGCGACGTAGCCGGTTCAATCAAGCGAAGAGAGGCATCGGGAATATGGAACGCGACAAGGCGCTCGACATGGCACTGAGCCAGATCGAAAAGCAATTCGGCAAGGGCTCGGTCATGCGGATGGGAGAGAACCTCAACCTGGGGATCGAATCGATCTCCACCGGGGCGTTGGCGCTCGACCTGGCGCTCGGGATCGGCGGTCTCCCACGCGGACGCATCGTCGAGATCTACGGCCCCGAGTCGTCGGGCAAGTCGACCCTCGCCATGCACGTCGTGGCCGAGGCGCAGCGAAACGGCGGGATCTGCGCCTACATCGACGCCGAGCACGCCATGGACCCGGTGTACGCCGGCGCCATCGGTGTGAACGTCGACGACCTGCTCATCTCCCAACCCGACACCGGGGAGCAGGCTCTCGAGATCGCCGACATGCTCATCCGCTCGGGCGCGCTCGACGTTCTGGTCATCGACTCGGTGGCG
>JADGOL010000324.1 GCA_017882995.1 Acidimicrobiales bacterium
CGAACATCGCGGTGGCCAGTTCGTAGAGCGGCCGGATGTGCTCGTCGACGAGCCAGTCGATGCGCTGGCCCTCGCCCTTGCTCTCCTGGGTGATGATCCGATGGAGTTGCGGGTGGGCGGCGGAGAAGGTGATGAAGTCGCGGATGACGAGCTTTGCCGTCGTGAGGTGGTCGACGCCACGTAGCCCCTCGAGGCGGCCGAGCAGCATGGCGTTGAGCTTCGAGAACAGGCCTTCGACCGCCGCCCGCCACAGCTCGTCCTTCGTCCGGAAGTGATAGTTGAGCGACGGCTGCGAGACACCCGCTCGAGCGGCGATATCCCTGGTGGTGGCGCCTTCGTAGGAGCGATCGGCGAACAGGTCGAGCGCCGCCAGCAGGATCCGCTCCCGCGTGGCGTCCGCTGACGGTCGAGTGACCCGGGCGTCCTTCGATGCGAGCGGCACTTCTGGCAGGTTAGTCGATCGATCATCTGAAATGGTCGATCTCTGATCGAATGATCAGCTAGGGTGACGAGCCATGAGCGCCAGGGGGCACGGGGTCGGGCGGCGGGGGACTGCGCCGTGACCGTCGAGGACATGTTCGATGTGGCCGTGGTCGGCTGCGGCCCCGTAGGGGGAGTGCTGGCCACCCTCCTCGGCCTACGGGGGCACCGCGTCGTGGTCGTCGAGCGTCATGTGGCGCCCTACCAACTGCCGAGGGCTGTGCACTTCGATCACGAGGTCGGGCGCATCCTCCAGGCGTGCGGGATCGGAGACGACCTGGCGAGGATCTCCGAGCCGGGCAGCGACTACGAGTGGCGCAACGGCTCGGGTCAGGTGCTGCTCCGGTTCGGGGGGCGCCCCGTCGGGCCATCCGGGTGGCCCGATGCCAACATGTTCTGGCAACCAGCCCTCGAGGGACTGATCGAGCAGGCTGCCGCTCGCCAGCCCACCGTCGAGGTGCGCCGCGGCCTCCGACTCGTCGCCCTCGACGATCGGGGCGACGAGGTCAGGCTGACCGTCGAGTTGGAGGCGGACGGATCCCAGGAGCACGTTCGAGCGCGGTACGTCGTCGGCTGCGACGGGGCCAACAGCACCGTGCGGGACCTCATCGGTGGCACCGTCACCGATCTCGGCTTCTTCTACGACTGGCTGATCGTCGACGTGGCGTTGCACGAGCGACGCGTCTTCGACCCCATCAACGTCCAGATCTGCGAGCCGAGTCGGCCCACGACCGTCGTGTCCGGCGGTCCGGGCCGGCGACGGTGGGAGTTCATGCGCCTGCCGGGCGAGTCCATCGACGACCTCGACGACGCGGCCCGAGCATGGGAGCTCCTCGAACCATGGGACGTCGCGCCTCACAACGCCACCCTCGAGCGCCATGCGGTCTACCGGTTCCAGGCCCGCTGGGCCGACCAGTGGCGGAAGGGGAACGTGCTCCTGGCCGGCGATGCCGCGCACCAGATGCCGCCGTTCGCCGGGCAGGGCATGTGCTCGGGTCTGCGCGATGCCGCCAACGTGGCGTGGAAGCTCGACCTGGTCCTGGCGCAACGATCTCGGCCGGCGCTGCTCGATGCGTACCAGCTCGAGCGCAACGACAACGTGCGAGCCGTCATCGACTTCTCCATGGCGCTCGGCAAGGTCATCTGCATCACCGACCCTGAAGAGGCGGCCGAGCGCGATGCCGCGATGGCCGGTGGCACCGAGGACGGCGGCCCCCAGACGCCGCCGCCCCTCCCCGGAGTCACGAACGGCATCGTCCGCACCGGTGATCCGGTGGCCGGCCAGCTCTTCGTGCAGGGCCGATTGGACGAAGGGGGCAGGAGCGCCCTTCTCGACGACGTCGCGGGGGTGGGGTGGCGTGTGGTCACCATGGATCCCGACGTGGCCTCCGCACTTCCGGCTGAGATGGCCGCGTGGTTCGCCGACTGCGGCGGGGAGGTCGTGACCGTTTCCCGCAGCGAGGACATCGACGGGACCTATGCCGAGTGGTTCGAGGGCCACGCCGTCGTCGCCGTGCTGCAGCGCCCCGACTTCTACCTGTTCGGCTCTGTCTCAGAGACGGGTCAGGCGGGCCAGCTGATCAGGGACCTGCGAGCTGCGCTCGACCAACCGCTCGTCCACACCGGACCCACACCTGACGAAGGAACACCATCATGAAGCTGCAGACTACGGAGAAGTCGTGAACCACTCGATCGAACTCGCCTACCTGGAGATCGAGGTGGCCGATCCCGCGCCGCTGGCCCCGTTCCTGACCGACATCATCGGCCTTGCTCCCGGCGAGCCCACATCGGACGGAGACCGGACGTGGTCGGACGACGAGGCGGTCCAGCGGATCATCGTCGGCGAAGGTCCTCGCAACGACCTCGCTACCCTCGGCTTCGAGGCGCTGGGTGCGGCCGCGTTCGACTCGACGCTCACCCGTCTGGCGAAAGCGGGATACGACACGACCGACGGTGACACCGAGCGGTGTCGGGCGCGCCACGTCGAACGTTTGGCAACGGTCGACGCCCCTTGGGGATCGGCGGTCGAGGTGGCACTCGGACTCGAACGACGAGCATCGCCCGAACCGACCCCCCTCGTGCCGGGCGGCTTCCTGACGGCGGGACAGGGCTTCGGCCATGCGGTCATCGCGACGACAGCGTTCGACGCGTCGTTGCAGTTCGCGACCAAGGGACTCGGGATGGTCCAGTCGGACTGGCTGAAGACCGAGATCGCCGAGGGGATCGAGCTCGAGGTCCGCTTCCTGCACTGCAACGCCCGCCACCACACCCTGGCGTTGGCTCGCGCTCCGTTCGAGTTGCCACAGATGCTCCACCACGTCATGTTCGAGACGAAGGATCGCGACGACGTCGGCCGGGCCTACGACCGGGCCTTCGCCGCCGGGCTCCCGCTCCCGAACGGTCTCGGCCTCCACGACAACGACCGGATGTTCTCCTTCTACGTCGCCAGCCCCGCCGGCTTCCAGGTCGAGGTCGGGCACGGGGCACGCCAGATCTCCGAGCCCTGGACCGGCGATCGTCG
>JADGOL010000325.1 GCA_017882995.1 Acidimicrobiales bacterium
CGAGCGGGGCACGCCGGGTGGCCGTGCCCACGGGGGCAGGTGCCAGGCGAGCTCGGTCGACGGCCCCACCGTCTCGAGCTCGGTGGCGACGGCGACGGGCTCGGGGGGGAGATCCGGCGTCACGAATGCCGTGTGGGGGCCCATGACCGCCTCGAGGGCGTCGTAGAGGGCCAGCGACGCCGATCCCGCGTCGACCAGGTCGGCACGGGTGTGCGAGCTGTGACGCAGGTTGGGGTCGACGAAGCCCTGGGCGGTGCCTGTCCCCTCGGGGCCGGGGTCGAGCCGCATGCCGCGATCGGCGAGGAAGACTCGGGTCTGCTCCGACCAGGAACCGGCGTCGTGCACGAGGTCGTCATACCGGGTGACGAGGACGGGCAGGCCCGCGCTGTGAAGGAGGATGAGGCGGTTGTAGCGCTCCCACAACGCCACCCCGAAGCTCACCGGAACACCGTGGCGGCTCTGCATCGACCGGGCCACCTCGAGTGGATTGCGGACGACGACGACTGCGGCGAGGCGAGGGCCCAAGACTCGACGCCAAAACGGGAGCAGCACCGACGTGCGCGGGTCCTTCCACACCCAGGGCACCGAACGGTGGACGCGCCGGAATGCCCGGCGGGCTTGGGCAGGCGTTGTCGTGATGCGCGCCGCCACGGCCTCGTAGTCCTCCCCCGCCGGGGGTGGGTACCACCACGTGCGACCCATCTGGGTCAACAGCGCGTTGTTCAGATGCATGAGCGAGCGGCTCTCGAAATGGCCACTGGGGTTCCACGGGCCGCGCACCATCTCCCCGGGCGCGCAGGTGGCGGGACCGAGGACATTCACGAGCCGCGTGGCGGCCGAGGTGCCGCTGCGGTGCATGCCGAGGACGATGACCCCCCGCGGCGACGAGCCCATCCACGAGGCGGGTCGGAGCAGTCGGGTCGCCACCGAACCGGCGGCCGACGCGCTCACGCGAAGTCCGGGCGCAGGGGATGGCCGGCCCGCGCCCGCAGAGCCCACGGGCCGCGGTAGGCGACGAGGAGGGGGTGGACCCAGCGTGGCTCGCGCCACGACGGCGGTCGGAAGTCCATGCTGCGTCGAGGCAGTGTCGCCAAGGTCTCGACGGTCGAGGACGTGAGCCGTCGCACAAGCGGGGGCGTCGCGTCGCCGTGCACGAGGGCTCCTTGCATCGACGCCGCGGCGGCACCGGGGTCGCCGGCGAGGTCGAGGCCCAAAGCTCTGAGGTCCGCGGCGAGCGCCTCGACGGCCGTCTGCGGCGAGGCCACCAGGTCCTCGAATCGGAGGCAGACCACCGGCAGGCCGACCGACGCCGCCACCGCGGCGCGGACGTAGTGATGCCATAGCCCGGCGGCATAGAGGCTCGGGATCCCGTCACGGCGTTTGATCGACCCCACCACCGCCCCGGGGTCTCGCAACACGATCACCACCGTCGCCTCGGCGCCGATCACCCGTCGCCACAGGGGAAACGTCAGGCACGTGCGCGGGTCCTTCCACACCCAGGGGCTCGTCCGGTAGACGTCCCTGAACGCCTCGGTGAGCTCGGGGAGCAGGCGCGAGGCACGGTCGGAGTACTCCCAACCCGGAGCGTTCCAGGGAGGGAAGTCCCACGAGCGCCCGAAGGCGGCCAGGATCCGGTCGTTGCACGCCACCAGGGCCTTGCTCTCCCAGTGACCGGCGGGATTGTCGTACTCGGTGAGAAGGTCCTCCTCGGGCCCGAGGTCGGCTCCGAGGAGGTTCAAGATCCTGCTGACCGCCGACGTGCCGCTGCGGTGCATCCCGAGCACGACGACACCGGGCACTGCCTATCGGGCCCGTCTGTCGGAGCCGACCCGAGGATGGCGCTGCGCCTTGCCCGTGTCCGTGTCCTTGGGGGTGAGCCAGGACTTGAGGTCACGGTCCAGGAGCGTCTCGAGACGACGGATGTCGGGCGCGAACTCCGCCGTCAGCTGGCGACGCAACTCGGCGGAGATGGGGGGTCGCGCCTTTCCCCGGGTGTTGAGCCCGTGCAGCCGCCGGCGCAGCGCGGCGCGGGCGTGCTCATCGGGCACGGCCAGGCGTCCCAGCCGACGCAGTCCCGGCGGGGCCTGACGAAGCAGATCGCGGACGCGGGGGCTGCGGACGACCTTGTTGGCGTTCACGACCTCGAATTCGGGGCGATGGTCGGGATCGACCTCGAGGAAGTCCAGGACGCGACGGTAGGTGGCCGCGGCGTCGGCGACGAGGTCGTCGTAGAGCACGACGCACACCTGGTCGCGCCCGAACACCGAGAGGTAGCGCTCGACCTGGTCGCCGTACCGGGCGATATCGCGATAGAGGAGCCCGAACACCTTCTGGCACCCCGGAGGTACCCGCACCCCACGCCTGCGGTCATCTTCGGCCGCGATCGCCTCTGTGAAGGACGCGATGTCCTCGTCGCCCTGGAAGAGCATCTCGCTGTGTTGCGAATGCATCTGGTCCACCGGGTTGCGCAGCAGTGCGATGACCCGGCTGGCGGGCTCGTAGGTGTGGATCTCGGCGGCAGCTCGCGACGAGTAGAGGTAGAACACCGAGCGGTCGGTCCGGTACCGCGCCTCGCCGTGGCGAGAGAACCACTCGAGATAGGTGTCGTACCCGATCCGCCACCGACCACCTTTGGTCGTCCGGAACTCCAGGTCGCTTCCGAAGTAACTGAGCTCCTTGCCGGCCACGAACACATCGGGATGGGCTCCGAGATAGCTGCCCAGGGCAGTCGTGCCCGATTTCGGCGCCCCCACGATGAAGAGGTTCGGGCTGGGACGCACCTCGTCCTGCGCGCGCCGAGGTGCGAGGTTCGTGCTGTGGTCGTCCGGCATCGCTCAGCGAGCGTCGGGGATGCGGCGAGGTTGCTCTTGCATCGGCTCCACGGGGAAGCGCATGCCGAGCCGGCCCATGGCACCGTCAGAGAGCCCGAGAAGGATGGTGCGCAGGCACGCCAGTCGTCGTCCCCGTTCTCGGACCAGGGCCCGGGCCACCAGCTTGGTCACGTTGCGCGGGTACCAACCGACGCGGTGCATGACGTGGAGGTGGAGATAGAGCATGTTCCTGGACTCGTAGTAGTACTTCCACAGCGGCACCCGGGCGGCCTGGCGCACGGCATCGTGCTGGACCACCGCCCCGTCGACAAGTCGCCGGGGGTAGCCGGCCTGGGGGATGCGCCAGTGGCAGTACTCGTTGTCCTCGGCCCACCAGAAGAACTCGGCCCGAGGCACACCGACCTGTTCGACGATGTGATGCGACACGATGAAGCCACACCACGATCCCCACTCCCCGACGGTCCCGTCAGGCTGCATGGACCGGGGGAAGCAGAATGCCGCCTTGGGGTCATGCCGAGCGTCGCCGAGGAGCGTCTCGAGGCATTCGGGGTCGGGCACGATGTCGTCATCGAGGACCCAGGCGAAATCGTCCGAACCCGCCAGCAGCTCCTCGAAGGCGAGCGCCCAACCCCCGGCGGGACCGAGGTTGGTGTCCGACCGCACCACCGAGACCGGCAGTGCCGTGCCGAGGTCCTCAGCTCGCACCGCCGGTTCGCTGGCGTTGTCCACCACGATGATCGAGCCGGGTCGAACCGTCTGGGCCGCGATCGCCTCGACGCATCTCGCCAGAGCCTGAGGCGCATTGTGCGACAGCACGAGCGCCACCACGCCCGGCCCGAGCTCCTCGGGCGTCGGGAGCGCTCCGGTGCCGGGAGCGGGCGCGGCCGTGCCGGGACCCTCTTCGGCTCCGGGGACGCCGATTCCGGTGCTTTGGTCGGTGGCCGGTGCCCGCTCCCCCACCTCGCGTAGGTAGCGGGGGTCGATCCCGAGATTGCCCCGAGCCCCGTCCACGACACCGCGCAACGTCGCCACGCGCTCGGCGGAGCTATGGGCGAGCTGCAACCGGCGCGCCGAATACAGCAGATGCCACGCGAACCAGCTGCGACGGCCGTGGCGCCGGGTCAGCGCGAAGTAGTTGCGCGCCAGGTAGTAGGCGCGCCATGGCTCGTCGGCGTCGATGGGCCGGTGGTCGCGCAGGGCGTCATCGCGGCCCGCGGAGGTCTGACGGTGCGCCACCTGGCGGGCACAGATCACATCGACGAGGACCGAGAACCCCGCAGCGCGCACCCGGCAGTAGAAGTCGAAGTCCTCGAACCCGAAGAACAGATCCGCGTCGGGGAGCACTCCCGCGTCGACCACGGCGCGCGAGACCAATGTCGCTCCCCAGGTCGAGACGTCGACGGGGGAGAGCTCTCCCGGCTGTCCGCGGCGCGGGACGACGTTGACGGTGTGGCCCGAACGAGGTACGAACTTGCGGCCGAACGCCACCACCGCTCCGACGGCGTCCTGGCCGCTCGACTCGACCCGGGCGACCAGTCCCGCCACACGAGGTGTCGGAAGATGCAAGAGCACCATGTCGTCCTCACACAGATACGCCCATCTCGTGCGCGGGTCGGCAAACGCCTCGAGGAGCCCGTGGTGGAACCCGCCCGCGGGCCCCACGTTCGAGGGCAGGCGCAGCATCCGGACGGCTTTCTCGAGCTCGGGGTCGTCGAGCCCACCCTCGCCGTTGACGACCACGACGACCCGGTCGGGAGAGAACCCCTCGACGTCGAGAAGTGACCGCACCGTGGCGCCGGCGAGGCGGGGTCGGAGGTGCGTGACGACGACGGCGGTGACTCCGTCGAGACCAGGGGCGGCGGAGTGGGTCAGGACAACTCCCAGTCGGCGGGCACGTACACCGGGGACAGCACCATGACGCCCGAGGGAGCCTTGATGGGGATGGGGCCGAAGGCCTCGAACGACGTCAGGGGCTGCCAGGGAAGGTTGGCCGTGGGCCCACTGTTGCGCGGCGCACGCATCGCCCCCCACAGCGAGTAGCGGCCTTTGGGCAACGGCAGACTGTGCATCTTGCACCGCAACTCGAACTGGCCCTCGGGGAAGGAGCTCGCATAGCGCAGGACGAACACCGGCATAGCCGTTCCCTGCGAGACGCCGATGTGGAACGCACCGAACATGGCCTCCTCGGACTCGGCCACGATCCGGAGGTTCACCTCCTCGCCCGATACCACCTGACCGCCGTCGGGCCCGGTGATCTCCACCTTGAGAATGCGGACCCCGGTGTCGTGCGCGACGGTCATCGATGCCTGTTCTTCCACCGAGGCCCGATACAGGTTCACGACGTCGCGTGCGGGGCCGTCGGCCCGGACGTAGCTGTCGGCCAGCCACATGGCCCGGTCGCACACCGCCTCGACCGTGGGGAGATCGTGCGACACGTAGAAGAGCGTGGTGCCGTTGGCGACGACCTGGCTGATGCGCTCGAGGCACTTCTGCTGGAAGCGGGCGTCTCCCACTGCCAACACTTCGTCCACGAGGAGGATGTCGGGCTCCAAGAACGCCGCGATGGCGAAGCCCAATCGAATCGCCATGCCTGTCGAATAGAACTTCACCTGGCGGTCGATGGCATCACCGATCTCGGCGAAGTCCACGATGTCGTCGAACTTGGCGGCGATCTCGGCCCGGGTCAGGCCCAGGATGTTCCCGTAGAGGAAGACGTTCTGTCGGCCCGAGAGGTCGGGGTGGATGCCGGAGCGCACCTCGAGGAGGGCGCCGATCCGGCCCACCGACGTGATGGAGCCGGCCGAGGGGAACGTCGTCTGGCAGATCATCTTCAGCAGGGTCGACTTCCCCGAGCCGTTGACGCCGATGATCCCGTGGGTCTTGCCCGGCTCCACATGCAGGTTGATGTCGCGCAGCACCCACCGGTAGTCGCGCCGCTCGCCTTTCAACCAGCGCCCGAAGAGCTTGATCTGCTCCTGGAACAGCGGCAGGGTGCGGTCGGCGCGGAAACGCTTCCAGACCTGCTCGGCGTGGACCGTCCCCTTAGGAAAGGTCGGCAAAGTTCACCTCGAGCTTCTTGAACAGGACGTAGCCGCCGACCAGGTAGCAACACGCCCCGATCGCTGCGCACAGCAGCATCGACCACTGGGGCCCGAACCCGAGCAACACCGACCCCCGCATATTGTCTATGACCGGGGCCATCGGATTCACCACGCAGTACGCCAACCGCAGCCACCCGTGCACGAAGAACGTGGGGCTGGCATGCAGGGCGTGGTGGGTTTCCACCGACATGGGCTTGATGACGCTGATGATCATGACCAGCGGCATCAGGATGGGAATGATCTGCTGGAGGTCGCGCATCTGCACGATGACCGAGGACACGAGCAGGACCAGCCCCACTGTCATGGGGAGCTCGATGAGCAGGTACAGCGGCGCCCACATCGACGCGGACCGAGGCGCGAAGCCATACGCCGCGAAAAGGATGGCCAACGGCACCGTGGCCATCAAGGACGTGAAGGCCGATCCGAGGATCTGCGACAGCGGGAAGCACTCCCGGGGGAAGTGGCTCTTGGCCATGAGCGACTTGTTCGACACGAGCGAGCTGGCACCACCGCCGACGGCGCCGCCGAAGAGCCCCCAGGTGACCAGGCCCACGTACATGTTGAGGATGAGGGGGACGCCCCCCCCGATGGAGAAGCCCTTCACGTTCTTGGCCAGCAGGAACAGCATGACCAAGCTGACGAGCGGGGTCAGCAACGCCCAGGCGATGCCGAGGACGGCTTGTTTGTACTGGGCCCGAATGTCGCGCTCGGCCAGGGTGAAGATCACCTCGCCCCGCCGCAACAGCTCTCGGGCCGAGCCCAGCAGGTCGGGTTTGTGCTGGTAGAGCAGTTCTGCCGGCGGATCGGCCGGCACCAGCGACACGTCGTAGACCTTCAGCGCGCCGTCCTCCTCGGAAAGCGGCTCCGCTATGGCTGACATCGCGATTCCCCCCGGTCCCCGCTCCACTGCTCCGCCAACCCGTCGACCCAGCCTACTGCGCACCGTCCCCGGATAGCGACAGATCAGCGCAACTCACCGGTACCATCGGGCCGTGCGAGCAGGGGAAATGCCCGTCTCCGGGGATGACGGACCTCGGCCCCGGGTGCTGTTGCTCATCAAGGGCCTGGGCCTCGGGGGTGCGGAACGACTCCTCGTGGACGTCGTCGGCGCACGGGACCGGGAACGGTTCCACTACGAGGTCGCGTATGTCCTCTCGGACCAGGCCGCGCTCGTCCCCGCCATCGAAGCCTCCGGGGTACCGGTCCACGGCCTCGGGGCCTCGGCCAGCGCCGATGTCCGCTGGACGGCGGCACTTCGGCGCCTGCTCGTGGGAGGCCGCTATGACATCGTGCACTCGCACCTGCCCTACACCGCCGCGTTCGGGCGCCTGGTAGCCCTCACTGTGCCCCGGTCGCGCCGGCCTGCCCTCGTGTACACCGAACACAGCTTGTGGAACAAAGCGGCCGTGGTGACCAAGGCCCTCAACCGGTCGACCGTCGCCGTCGACAGTGCCCTCATCGTGGTGTCCGAGGCAGCACGTGACGCCCTGCCGTTGGCGCTGCGCTCCCGGGCGCGGGTCGTGGTGCACGGAGTGGACCGCACCCGATTCACCGTGCCGGCCGACCAACGCCATCGTCTCCGCCACGAGGTCCGCCACGAGCTCGGTATCGCCGACGACGAGGTCCTCGCGCTCACGGTGGCAAACCTCCGCAGCGAGAAGGGATACGACGTCCTCCTGGACGCGGCTCGCTTGTGCGTGGCGGCCGGGACCCCGCTGCGTTTCGTGTCGGTGGGACGCGGCCCTCTGGAGCCCGAGCTGGCGGCCTCGGCCCGGGCGGGCGGCCTGGAGGGCCACTTCGTTTTCCTGGGCACGCGCACCGACACCGCCCGCCTCATGGCCGGCGCGGATGTCTTCGTCCTCCCCTCACACCAAGAAGGGCTCCCCGTGGCCCTCATGGAAGCCATGAGCGCGGGCTTGCCGGTCGTGGCCACCATCGTCGGCGGAGTGCCTGACATCGTCACCGACGACGTCGAGGGGTTGCTGGTCCCCCCTGGTCGTCCGGAGCTGCTGGCCCGGGCACTCCAGCGCGTGGCGGACGACGCGCCCTTGCGGGCGCGCCTGGCGGCCGCCTCTTCGACAAGGAGCGAGGGGTTCGACGTGCGGGTCGCAGCGCGGGCCATCGAGTCGGTCTACGACGAGCTGCTCGGAGCAAGGAAGTCCCGGTGACCCCCACGAGCGAGCAACGGCCGCAGAAGGCCACACCCCTCGTCCTGCACGTCATCCCGACTGCCACAGCCCGAGGTGCCCAACGCGAAGCCCGCGCCCTCGCCAGCGCGCTGGACGTCCCCGGTGTCCGGCACCATCGGCTCATGAGCCTCTTCGCCGGTCCGGATCAGGTGCCGGTCGATCTTGCCCTCGCCCACCCCGGAGGCGATCGCCCCGCCCAAGGCTTCGATCCCCGACTGGTGGTGCGCCTCGGCGTGGCGCTGCGACGGAGCAGGCCGACGGTGGTGGTGGCCCATGGTGGCGATCCCCTCAAGTACCTGGTCCCCGCTCTGACGGGGGCACGGACGCCCCTCGCCTATTACGCCACGGGCACCTTCGAACACGCCCGAAGCCCGGCACGGGTGGCACTGTGGCGAACGCTCCTGCGTCGCGCCTCGGTCGTCGCCGCCGAAGGCGACGAGGTGCTCGAGCAATGCCGGCGCCTGTTCCGGGTCCCCGAGTCGCGCTCGCTTCTCGCGCCCAACGGGCGCGACCCCGCGGAGTTCCACCCTGCCGAGCGCCCGGCCGGAGCTGTTGGGGGCGAGGAGACGGCGCCGGTGCTCGCTTTCGTGGGCGCGCTCACAACGGGTAAGCGGCCGGATCGGTTCGTCGAGGTGGTGGCGGCGTTGCGCCGACGGGGTCTCGACCTGCGCGCCTTCATGTGTGGCGACGGGCCACTGGCAGCTTCGATGGCGGGCTCGGCCATGGCGGCCGGCGTGGACATGCTCGGATCGCGCGACGACGTGGCAGAGGTCCTGCGGGGAGCCGACGCCTTCGTCTTCCCGAGCCTCCCTACAGGCGAGGGCATGCCGGGAGTCCTCATCGAGGCCGGCATGAGCGGGCTCCCCGTGGTGGCGACGGCGGTGCCGGGGGTGCGGACCATCGTGGAGGACGGGGTGGGGGGATTCGTGGTCGATGTGACCGACCTCGACGCCATGGTCGACGCCACGGCACGACTGGTCTCGTCGTCGACTCTGCGCGCCGTCATGGGCGATGCGGGCCGGGCGCGTTGTGTGGAGCGCTTCAGCCTCGAGGCGGTCGCGGCGTGCTGGCTTTCTTTCCTCGAGCCTCTCGTGGAGCGGGGTCTCAGCCTCCGGCGCGGGCGAAGTGGGCCAAGTAGCCGGCGCGGTCCAGGGGCCTGAGCTCCGCGACGACTAGGCCGGTCCCCGAGGCCAGAGCGCGGAGATCCTCGGGCCGATAGCCATGGACATGGACACCTCGGGCGCCATAGCGCACACGCCGGAGCTGAGTCCGCAGACCCGGTGCGGGGAACGACGCCACGACGTGCGGAGCTGCCCGGCCCAACGCACCCAGGAGCACGGCGGGCTCGTCGACGTAGTCGAAGACTCCCAGAGCAACGGCGACGTCGTAGGCGTCTTCCTCGTCGATGGCCTCCCACCCACGCTCCTGCACCGTCACCATCTCGGGGTATCGGTTGGCCTCGATCCGGGCGAGCGCCACCATGGCGGGAGCGGGGTCGATGCCCGTCGTGCGCACGCCATGGGCGGCGAGAGGTGCGAACAGCGGGCCGCTCCCGCATCCCACGTCCAGGACGTGGGTCGCCCCGAGCCCGGTGACGATCTCCACGCTGCCGCGCAGCCGATCGAACAACGGGCCCCGTCCGATCAGGCGTGACAGGCCCTCGCTTCGGTAGAAGGCCGCGAAACGCGAGGCCCGGTCGTGGAAGTATCTGTCGAATTCAGCAGGTGGCATGGTCGCAAGTCTCGCTTCCGAAACGCTCGGTCAGGCGCCATGCGATCGGCGCGATCCGGCCGCGGCCGAGCACCTGCCGGGCGAGCATCGGCGAGCGCACCGCGTCCAGGCCGGGCAACGTGCCGTCGAAGTCATAGGAGTGGTAGTAGAGCACCGCGGGCTGCTGCGCGCCCTGGGTCGCGGCCGCGACCGCCGAGAACGGCAGGAGACGCTGATAGCTGCCCCCGCCGATACGGAGTCCACGCCACGAGAGCACCGGGATCTCGCGCACCGGTGAGCGGGCCCCCAGTCGAGAGGCGTCGGAGACATACTGGTATCCCGCTTCGGCCAGCTCGTCGCGGTACCGCACGAGGCCGCTGTCCGCGGGGACGTCGAAACGCGGCGAGCGGAACCCGTGCACGGGGACACCGAGGAGGTCCTCGAGCAGTTGGCGGCCCTTGCGCAGCCACTCCACGAGACCACCCGACGGCAGTCGGCCGTGGTCCGGACCGTGACTGGCGATCTCGTGACCAGCCGCGGCGAAGGCGACCAGGTCGTCGCGCACCGTGGGGGCGTAGTTGCCCACGACGAAGAGCGTGACCTTCGGTTTCGTGGGCTGCGCTTCGAGGCGGTCGAGCAACGACACGAGTCCTTTCGGCGCCTCCGCACGGCGGGCCACGGTGTGACCGAGGGCGGCCATGCCGTCGTAGAAGTCCTCGACGTCGACGGTCATGCACAGCGCGTTGCTCACGCCGCTCCCTCCAGCTCCGCGTACACCCCGCGCAACCGGGCGATGACGTCGTCTTCGGAGAACCGCTCGAGCACTCGCTCCTGGCACTGGCGCCCCAGGACGGCGCACCGCTCCCGGTCGAGCAGGAGCCCCTCCACAACTCGGGCGAGCGCCACGGTGTCACCCCGGGGGGCGAGAAGCCCACTGGAGGGGTCGACGACCTCGCGCACCCCGCGGACGTCGTAGGCCACGACGGGACGGCCGGCTGCGGCTGCTTCCATGGCCACCCGGGGCACGCCCTCTCGATAGGAGGGCAGCACGACCACGTCGGCCGCGGCCAGATAGGGCCGGATGTCCTCCACGGCCCCCACGAACGACACGTCGTCGGACGCGGCCGCGATCTCCGCACTTGTGACGGCATCGCGCTGGTCGTTCTCCACCGGTCCCACATGGACGAACTCGGCCTGGCCGTGCAGGGCCCGGGCCAGGCCGAGGAAGTCCAAGCAGCCCTTCTCGCGAACCAGTCGGCTCACCATCAGCACCACCGGTCGAGAGGAGCGGATCCCGGGGGCGGGCGGAGCGGTGAAGCGATCGAGCATCACTCCGTTGCCGACGAAGCGGAGCTTGTGCGCCCCACACACGCGTGCTTCGGGCAGGACGCGTTCGTCCTCGCGACTCTGGACGAGCACGAGGTCGGCCCACGCACAACACCACCGCTCGAAGATCCATCCCATGACGTTGGCGAGCCTGGTGTTGTCGCGGAAATAGAGCGCCCCGTGGATGGTGTAGATCGCGGTGGTGCCGCTCAGTCGGGCGGCGGGCAGGCCCAGAAACGAAGCTTTCGGCGTGTGGGTCTGGACGAAGTCGAAGTGCTGACGGCGGAAGTACCGCCACAGTGCGACGAAGGCGGCGAAGTCCGACAGCGCGAACTCCCGCCGGATGGGCACGACCTCGACGGAGAGATCGCGGGGCGCGTCCTCGAAGGCGTCACCTGAGACGACGCTCCACGACACCTCGTTGAGCGCCCGCAGCTGATGGCCCAACAGGAGCCGGGCGGTCATGGACGTGGTCACGACACGGCACCCCCGTCGGACGGCCGCAACCCCGGTCCGCTGCTCCACCCGTCCCCCCAACCGGGCGGGCGGGACGTCGGGCCAATCCCGGTCCGCCCGAGCCCGACCTGCGCTCGAGTCCACGCCTATCCTACAAGTGTGGGGGTGCACGAACGATGACGGGCACCTCGGGCATATGTGCGGGATAGCCGGCTTTTGGGATCGCGCCGTGGCCCGCACCGAGCAGTCACAGGCGCGGTTGGCGGCCATGTCCGACACGCTGCGCCACCGAGGGCCCGATGACGCCGGGGCCTACGTGCAAGAAGACGCGGGCGTGGCGCTGGGCACCCGACGGCTGGCGATCGTCGACCTTTCCGAACACGGACACCAGCCCATGGTGTCCCCCGACGGGAGATACGTCCTTGCCTTCAACGGCGAGATCTACAACTTTCGCGACCTGCGCCGCGAGCTCGAAGCCGCCGGTATGGGTTTTCGAGGGTCGGGGGACACCGAGGTCCTCGTGGCCGCCATCCAACAATGGGGTCTGGGCGAGTCCCTGCGCCGGAGCAATGGGATGTTCGGGCTGGCCCTGTGGGATCGACGCGAGCGCCAATTGCACCTGGCCCGGGACCGCTTCGGCGAGAAGCCCCTCTATTACGGCTGGGCCGGCACGGCGTTCCTCTTCGGTTCGGAGCTCAAGGCGTTGCGCGCCCACCCCGCCTTCGATGGTGCGATCGACCGGGACGCGCTGGCGTTGTACTTCCGCCACAACTGCGTGCCCGCCCCGTACTCGGTCTACAAAGGGTTCGCCAAGCTCCCCCCCGCGTCTTCGATCACCCTCGACGCCACCACGGCACCGGGCGCGTCTCCGGCACCCGTGTCGTACTGGTCGCTTCGCGACACCGCCCAGGCCGGCGTCGCCGACCGCCTGCATTCGTCGTTCGACGACGCCACCGACGAGCTCGATGCCACGCTCCGCCGCGCCGTCGCACTGCGCATGCACGCCGATGTCCCCCTCGGGGCGTTCTTGTCGGGAGGGATCGACTCGTCGGTGGTGGTGGCACTCATGCAGGCGCAGCACGCCTCGAAGGTCAAGACCTTCACCATCGCCTTCGACGATGCAACCTACGACGAGGCCCCCTTTGCACGAGCGGTTGCCGACCATCTCGGGACCGAGCACCACGAGCTGCTCGTAACGGCGCGCGATGCGCTCGATGTCATCCCCCGACTCCCCGACATCTACGACGAGCCCTTCGCCGACTCGTCACAGATCCCGACGGCGGTGCTCGCCCACCTCACGCGCGCCCACGTCACGGTGGCACTGTCAGGTGACGGAGGAGACGAGCTCTTCGGAGGGTACAACCGGTATGCCTGGGCCGAGCGATTCTGGCGCAGGGTGGAGCCCCTACCACTCCCCCTGCGCCGGGCTGCCGCCAACATGTTGGGCGTGGTTCCCCCGAGGTGGTGGGACCGGGCCTTCGCCGGTGCCGGACGCCTTCTGCCCGGTGCGCTCTCGGTTCGAATGCCCGGAACCAAGATCCAGAAGGTGGCCCAGGTCCTCCCCGCCGCCGATCTCCACCAGACCTATGTGACACTCGCATCCCACAGCACCGATCCCGCCCGCCTCGTGCTCGGTGCCGTCGAGCCCACCACCCTGCTCACGAGCCCGGGGCAGTGGCCCACCCTCGGCAACCCCGTCGAGCGCATGATGTACCTCGACACCATGACCTATCTCCCCGACGACATCCTCACCAAGGTCGACCGCGCCACCATGGCATCGAGCCTCGAGGGCCGGATGCCGTTTCTCGATCCCGACGTGGCGGC
>JADGOL010000326.1 GCA_017882995.1 Acidimicrobiales bacterium
GACCCGGCGAGCTGGCCCGACGTGCACCCTCTCCCCGTCCCGGCATTCGACGTGGCGGCGGTGCCGATCGACCAGCCGTTGGGCCCGCTGCCCAAGGGACTGTTCTTCGGGCTCCTCGCGCTCGGCAAGGAACTGGGACAGGTGGTCCCGGACATCGGGCCGGACGACGACATCAAGGGCGGAGAGGCCATCGACATCATGATGCGGGAGTTCGGGCACCTGTTCCCGGGCCTGAAGCCCTCGTAGCTCCGCGACGAGCCCGGCCGGCGGGGCCGCGAACCTCACCCGCACCATCCACCGTGGCCAGGTCTACAGGTCGAAGCGGTAGACGTTCGTCTCGCGTCGAATGCGAGAAGCACGGGCCGGACGGTTCGGCGGGGTCCACACCGATCTGAATCCGTCCCCGATCGGCCCTTCTGGGATGCCGAGGGCGGCGTCATCGCCGTGCGTTCGGGGGCACCCGTGTGGGATCAGGATCCCCGGGGATTCGGGGTGCCACCCGCGGTAGGTTCGTTCGAGATGAGTAGCGCATGGCTGCGAGAACTGCCGTTGCCGCTGAGGGGAGCGGTCCTCGGCGCAGCGCTGGCCGGTCTCGGCGGCGGGGTCCTGGGGTTGATCATCGGACTCTCCGCGTATCCGCCGACCGCCTGGTTCGCCATCTTCGAGCTCGGTGCGCCTGCGGCGGCTCTAGGCGGACTTGCCGGGCTTGCCGCCGGGGCGATCGTGTCGTTGAGCAAGCGAGGGGCGTAGGAGTCGGGATCGCCGACTCCGAGGCGCGGTGTATCCGGCATTTGCGGATGGTCTGGGAGGCGACGCCGTTTGCAGGAGCACCCTGCCCCGTTACCCCTGAGGTGCCAGGGCCGGGGGTTCGGCGTTCGCCTCAAGGGCAGCGACGGCTTCGGGATTGAAGCCCTTGACCACCAGCCAGACGCCGAGCGAGAACTCGAAGATCGCAACCGGGAAGGCCGAGAGTTTGGCGAGCGAACCGTGCTGATCCACCAGGCCGAGCATGACGGCGAGGTAGCCGGCCAGGAGCACTGGTCCGGCGATGATGCCGAGGCGCGACAGGGCTCGGGGCACCAGGCGAGATTGGTAGAGCAACCAGCCGAGCAGTAGGTCGTTCACTGCGGGCATGAAGCTCTGGCCCAGTAGGAAGATGCGGTCGTACAGCGCGACGAGGACATGGCTGCTGGTGAGCACATCCGAGCCGGCATTATCTCGCCGCAGGGCAACGATCGTCAGCAGGAACGCGACGCCCAAGAAGATGGTCGCGGCTTCGAGCACTCGGGAGGCGACGAGGCCCAGTGCGAGTGTCTCGTCCTGCTTCTTGAGCATCGGGAACAGCACCACCGCCGTTCCGATCCCGGCCAGCGCCACGATGATCTCGAGGAGTCCGCCGATCATCGCGGCGGTGTCGGGTCCTGGTCCGGTGACGTAGTGCGTCCCCTTGACCGAGCTGTAGAGCCATAGGGTCGGGATCGACACGAAGGTGAGCAGGTAGAGCACGCCCGCAGTACGTGAGATCTTGCGGTGCGACCACTGCGTGGCGGCCATCAGTTCGTTGCCGATGGCATGGCGTCGGTCTCCGGTTGGCCGTCAGGTTCGACGGGTTCTGGCCGGCGTTCTGACCACAGCGCGTACCCCAGCCACGCCAACGCAACCCCGACCGGTATGGCGGTCTTCGGTTGCCACGCATTGGGGAGCAGCGCGGCGATCGGTGCCAACACCGTGCCGACGGCAAGGAGCACCCCCGCCCAGCGGGGCAGGATACCGACTCGGAAGATGGAGATGCCGAACAGCAGGCCGCCGAGCATGTACAGCGGAGCCGTGAGCGTCCAGACAGTGGGAAGTACGCCGAGGTCGACCTTGGTGGCGGGGCCGACGAGCATGCCGAACCAACCGGCAACGAACTCCGGCTGGCTGGTGGTCAACCGAGGAAGGATGAACGCCTCGACGAAGCTGAATCCCATGATCAGGGTGAACCAGAGGCTGAGGAGGAGGTAGCCGGCGAGACCGAGCCAACCAGCTCGCTTCGCCTGCCGGGCATAAATGCCAGTGATACCGAGCAGGCTGAAGAAGCACATGGCGCAGGCGACCACATGGACGACGGCCCAGCGGGTCGTGCTGACCGACGCGGGCACGTTGGGCGGATGGAAGACGCCGACGAATAGGTAGCACGTCCCGCCCAACAGGGCTGACAGGCCAGCCAATCGAATGAGATTGGCGCTGCTTCGATCGGTCGCCACTGCCGACCTTCTTTCGAGACCGGCACCCCGGCCTCATTTGGTTAGCCAGCTAGGCCGCCCGCAAGCTATACCCGACCCGCGCAAGCGTGCGGCAGAAAGCATGGTCAGACCCACATCGAAGCCCGTCAACCATCCGGGAGGTGCCGTTCCCGGGCGGGTACGGTTCGGCGCCGAGCGTGCCCTCGCGGTGGAAACCGCGACCTGCGTGGTAGACCGAGACAGCGATCCACCGTGGCCCGCGTCGAGCGAGAGGCCCATCATCGCCAAGCACCCCAACCTTTGGACCGACGTTCACGACGAACGCGAGTCGCTGTTGTCGCTTCTCGAGTCGCTCAGCCCAGCGGAGTGGGATCAGCCTTCATTGTGTACCGGATGGCGCGTGCGAGACGTGGTCGGCCACATGGTCAGCGAGACCACCATGACCATTCCCCAGGTGGCGCTCGGCGTGATCGGTGTCGGGTTTCGGCTCAACCGGTACATCGAGTCCGATGCCCGTCGACGGGGAAGCATCCCGGTCGACGACCTCGTCGAGGAGTTCCGAGTCGCCGTGGGCGCCCGCACCCATCTGCGAGGGCTCTCATCGCTGTCCATGCTCGTGGACATCGTCGTCCACTCTCTCGACATCCGACGACCGTTGCAACGTCGACACCAAGTGCCCGCCAGCCGCATGGTGCGGGTGGCAACCGATGTCTATTCGAGCAAGTTCTTCGCCGGCCAGAAGCTGTTCCGTGACCTTCAGCTCACCGCGACCGACTCCGACTGGACAGCCGGTCACGGTCCTTCGATCAGCGGCCCGATCGGATCGTTGATCCTCGCCATGAGCGGTAGACCCCTCGGTCTCGACGAACTGCACGGCGCCGCCATGGCCACCGTGCACCAGCGCGCCGCGACGCCGTAGCCGGCCTTCGTTGATTCGGCAGGTGCCCCAGAACGAGCGCCCCCGAATCCCGCTCGGTTCGCGTCCCAGATCGCCGGGTCGGGGTCTCCCGACGGCGCGTCTGCGCCTACCAGCCACACGCACACCGTCAACCATGCAGACGTCTACAGATCGAAGCGGTAGACGTTCGTCTCGCGCTCCACGAAGCCCAGGCGGCGGTAGAGGCGGTTGGCCGCCTCTCGCGACGGGCGGGAGGTGAGGTCCACGGTCCTGGCCCCGGCGGCGCGGGCCCGGTCGA
>JADGOL010000327.1 GCA_017882995.1 Acidimicrobiales bacterium
CGATCTCCATGTGCAAGAGGCCCAGGAAGCCACAGCGGAAGCCGAAGCCCAGCGCACCCGAAGACTCGGGCTCGAAGGTGAAGCTCGAGTCGTTCAGCCTGAGCTTCTCGAGCGCCTCGCGCAGGGCCGTCAGTTCGTCGCCGTCGATCGGGTACAGGCCGCAGAAGACCATCGGCTTGGGGTCGCGGTACCCCGCCAGAGGCTCCAGAGCGGGGTGGACGGCATCGGTGACGGTCTCGCCCGATCGGGCCTGGCCCACGTCCTTGATGCCGGCGATGAGGTACCCCACCTCGCCGGGGCCGAGCTCTCCAACGGCAGTCGGGACCGGCATGCGCACGCCGATCTCCTCGACCTCCTCGGAGAAGCCGGCCTGCATGTAGCGGACCTTGGTGGCACTGCGCAGGACGCCTTCCATGACCCGGATCGAGCTCACCACCCCCCGGTACTGGTCGTAGGCCGAGTCGAAGATCAGGGCGCGCAGCGCCGCGCCCGGGTCTCCCGCCGGCGCCGGGACGCGCTCCACGACGGCGTCGAGGAGCTGCTCGACCCCCTCCCCCGTCTTGGCCGAGATGCGCAGGATCGAATCGGCGGGGATGCCGAGGACCCGCTCGATCTCGGCCGCGTACTTCTCGGGCTCGGCGGCGGGAAGGTCGATCTTGTTGAGGGCGGCGACGATCTCGAGGTCGTGCTCGAGGGCCTGATAACAGGTGGCGAGCGTCTGGGCCTGAATGCCCTGGGAGGCGTCGACGAGCAGAACGGCCCCTTCGCAGGCCGCCAGCGAACGGCTCACCTCGTAGCCGAAGTCGACGTGGCCGGGAGTGTCGATGAGGTGCAGGACATGGTCCTTGAATCGGACCCGCACGTTCTGGGCCTTGATGGTGATGCCACGCTCACGCTCGAGATCCATGGAGTCGAGATACTGCTCACGCATGAGACGCGGGTCGACGGCGTGGGTCAGCTCGAGAATTCGGTCGGACAGCGTCGACTTGCCGTGGTCGACGTGGCTGATAATGGAGAAATTGCGGATGAGGTCAGGGCTGAGCACGGCACTCGGAGCGTACCGGCGCAGGCGAAGACCCCTGGTGCCAGGCGACCCCCCGACCCGGTCCTGCTAGGCTCGCGCCCCTGGTGGTGCCCCGTGGTCCCACCGGTTCGGACCGGATTCTCGGGCCGGCCAGGAACACTCTCCTTCTACCTCGATCGTCAACGGGCCGCCCACAGCGGAGCACGTCTCGGAGCAGCGAACAACCTCATGGCCAACATTCGAAGCCAGATCAAGCGCAACCGCCAGAACGAGCGGCGTCGACTGAGCAACAAGTCGGTGCGCTCGGAGATCCGCACGCGGACCAAGACCGCCGTGACCGCTCTCGACGCGGGAGCCGACAACGCCGCCGAGGCGACGCGTGCAGCGGTGCGGCGCATCGACAAGGCCGCCGCGCAGGGTGTCATCCACAAGAATCAAGCCGCCAACCGCAAGTCCCGACTGATGCGGCGGGCCAACGCGACGAGCGAGGCCTGAGCCTCAAGATTTCCGTCGCGACCCGGCGGCAGGCCGGCGCGTCGATGATTCCCTCGCCGCACCCAGCCGGCTGAGACGACCCACAAGCACCTCGAGCACCGTCTCCGACGGCAGCGCGCTGCGTCCCCGCACGTCGAGGTCGGCTTCTGCCAAGAGCGTCACGGCCCGACTGATCCCTGCGGGGCCCAGGCGACGACTTTGCTCGAGCGCCTTGCGCGCCGGAAAGGAGCTGCGCATGCCGAGGCGCGCCGCAGCTTCGTCGGGGGTGGTGACGCCCGACCCATCGAGGCGGAGCATGGCCTGATAGTGGCGGTGCAAGATCGCCAAGAGCTGGAGGGGATGGAGCCCTCCCGCCCCCAAGAGTCTCCGCAGAGCCCCCAACGCGGCCTCGGTGTCACCGTTGTCGACGGCATCGGTGAGATCCCACGGGGCCACCGAGCCCGCTTCACCCAGGAAGGGCTCGAGCTTCTCGACGTCGATGGATGCGCCCTCGCCGTAGGCGGCCGCCAGCGCGTCGAGAAGACCCCGCAGGCGACTCATGTCGCCGCCGAGGTGTTCCCCGAGCCGGGACCCCGCCCGGGCGTCGAGCTTGACGGGCCCGTCGTGCAGGTGATCGACGAGCCACTGGGTGCGGGCTCGCCCGGTCCCGACAGAAGTGTCGACGACTGTCCCCTGACGTTCGATCGCCTTCACCAGGGCAGCGGGGACGGTGCCACCTCCCCCGGCGACGACCAAGGTGACGCCGGGCAGCGGGTCGTCGAGACAGGCCACCAGTCGCGCCGCGTCGGCGGCGACCAGCCGACCGGCGTCGCGTAGCACCACGATGCGCCGGTCGGTGAGAAACGGCGGTGTCGTCAGCGCGTCGACCACCATGCCCACGTCGAGATCATCTGCCACCGCTCCACCGAGCTCTTCGACAACCATGGCGGCGTCGTAGTCACCGACGAGGCCACCGAGCAGGTCGTGCACGTGCTGCCCGACGAGCGAGGCATCGTCTCCCCTTACGAGGTACGCGGCCTGTGCCGCCGCGCCCCCAAGGGGTGTCGATGCGCGGTTGGAGGGGGACTTGGAGGCTCCCCTGGACGCGCCGGGCGGGGGGGGCGAGCTCACGCCGCCTCGAGGACCGCGGCCAACGCGTCGCAGACCCGCCTGGTCCCGGCGACATCGTGGGCTCGCACGATGCGACAACCCAGCGAGACGCCGAGGGCGGCGGCGGCGAGCGAGGCCTCGTGGCGGTGGTCGATGTCGAGGTCAAGGATCACGCCGAGGAACGGCTTGTTCGAGGCCGACAGCAACAACGGGTAGCCCAGGCCGCCAAGCACGTCCGAGGCGCGCAGCAATGCGAGGGACTGCGCCGCTGTCTTGCCGAGATCGAGCCCGGCGTCGAGCACGAGCTGATCGGCGCCGACACCAGCGGCGCGCGCCCGGGTGGCGCGCTCGACGAGGAAGTCACGCACCGCCGCCACCACGTCGTCGTACACAGGCTCGGGGTCAGGGATGCGGGGACCGATCCGGATGTGTGTCGCCACCACCGTCGCGCCTGCCGCGGCGGCGGTCGGAAGGTAGTCGGGATCCGCGAACCCGCTGATGTCGTTCCCCACCACGGCACCGGCGCAGTATGCGGCTCGGGCCACCGACGCCCGCCACGTGTCGACCGAGATCGGCACGTCCAGGCGTTCGTGCAGGGCCTCGACGGCGGGGATGACGCGATCGAGCTCCTCGGCCTCGGTCACCTCCGGGCCCGGGCCCGCCTTCACCCCACCGACGTCGAGGATGTCGGCGCCGTCGGACAGCAGCTGGTCGGCGCGGCCCAAGAGCGCGTCGAGGGAGAACGTGGCGCCTTTGTCGTAGAAGGAGTCAGGGGTCCGGTTCAAGATGCCCATGACCAATCCCCGCGTGGCCAGATCGAACGTCCGGTCACCGAGGCGCAGGTGCACCGCGTGAACCTACACGCCAACCGTGACGGGGTCGGCGGGCGCTTTGCGCCCGGCCGGTGACGCCAGACGCTCAGAACAGACGGGCGGACAGCGCCTTGCGATACGACGCGGTGCGAGGGTCGTCGGAGCCCAACGTCTCGAGGATGTCGAGAAACTCCTGGCGAGCCTCTTCGTCGTCTTTCACCTTGGGCAATAGCGCGTCGAGCAGCACGTCCACCCCGTCGGCGGGCACCTCGACCTGCTGGGCGGCCAGCCGGGCCTCGGCCGCGATCTGGCGCGCCTCGGGCGTCTCGGGGATCCGGGCGAGCAGCCGCAGGGCCTCGGGCGGATCGCCGGCTGCGACGAGTAGGCGGGCCAGGGCGACAACGGCGCCGGGGTGGTCGGGCTCGAGCTCGAGGGCTCGCCGCAACGACGCCTCGTCGCCGGCGGCGACCAGCGCGTCGGCCTCCGACGGCAGCGGAGCGAGACGTTCGACGAACTCGGTGATCTGGGGCTCGGGAACGGCGCCGATGAACCCATCCACGACCTTGCGGTCCTTGAGGGCATAGACGGCCGGGATCGACTGCACCTGGAAGGAGGCCGATATCTGTGGGTTCTCGTCCACGTTGACCTTCACGAGCTCCACCGAACCATCCTTGGCCTCCACCGCCTTCTCCAGGATCGGCCCCAGGGTGCGACAGGGCCCACACCATGGCGCCCACAGGTCCACCACGACCGGGACCTGCTCCGAGCGCAGGAGAACGTCCTGCTCGAAGGTGGCGTCGGTGACGTCGATCACATCGAAGACGATACCGGGCGCAGCTCGCGGCCCAGGCCGCCACAGGCGCGGCAGGTAGCGTTCCTCCCATGACGACTGCCGACCTCGTCGACGGCGGCGTCGAGGGCATCGACGCCGAGCGGGTGACGACGTGGTTCGCGTCTCATGTGCCCGGCACCACGCCCCCGCTGTCGTTCGAGCTCATCGCCGGAGGGCGCTCGAACCTCACCTACAGGGTCGCCGACGCCTCGGGGCACGTCTACGCCCTGCGCCGTCCGCCACTGAGCCACGTCCTTCCCACCGCGCACGACATGGCCCGTGAGCACCGCGTCATCACCGCGGTGGGACCGACGGCGGTCCCCGTGCCCAGGACATACGGGCTGTGCGAGGACCCGGACGTGAACGGACAGCCCTTCTACGTCATGGAGTTCGTCGAGGGCCACATCATCCGCGACGCGCGTGCCGCCCAACACGACCTCGACGAAAAGGCTCGGCGCCGAGCCGGTGAGTCTCTCGCCGACACCTTGGCGGCCCTCCACGCGGTGGATGTCGACGCCGTCGGACTCGGGGACTTCGCCAAGCGCGACGGATACATCGAGCGCCAACTGCGTCGGTGGTACGAGCAGTTCCGCAACTCACAGGTCCAAGGGCTCGACACCGCCACGATCGTCGGTGCCGTCCACGACCGGCTGTCGGCTCGGGTCCCCGCCCAAGTGGGGACCTCGATCGTGCACGGCGACTACCGACTCGACAACACGGTGCTCGGCCCCGACGGAGAGGTCCGTGCCGTCCTCGATTGGGAGATCTGCACCCTCGGTGATCCCCTCGCCGATGTCGGACTCCTCATGGTGTACTGGACCGACCCCGGTGACGAGGCGGCCCTGCTCGGTGTCACCCCCACCACGGTGCCGGGGTTTCCGAGCAAGGCCGAGATGCGGGAGCGCTACGCGGCGTCCTCGGGACGCGACCTCCTGCACCTCGACTTCTACGTCGCCTTCGGCTACTGGAAGCTGGCCTGCATCATCCAGGGCGTCTATGCGCGCTATGTGGGTGGCGCCACGGCCGGAGACCGCTCCAGCGTGGACGACTTCGGCCACAGTGTCGTCAGGCTGGCGGAGATGGCTCTCGCCGCGCTGGACGCCTCGTGAACGACGATCGCGCCCGGTGACCCTCTACGAGCGACACGGGGAGCGAAGCCTCGACCGTCCCGTCCTGGTGGTCGCGCTCGATGGTTGGGTGGACGCCGGACTCGGGGCCGACGGCGCGATCACCGCCCTGCTGTCGGCCGACTCGACCGAGCTCGTTGCCACCTTCGACGGCGAATCGCTCATCGACCAACGTGCCCGGCGCCCGGTGGTCCACATCTCCCACGGCGTCAATGAGGGTCTCACGTGGCCGGTCATCCAGATGCGAGCGGGGACGGATCGACTCGGTGCCGACGTCTGTTACCTGGTCGGTCCCGAACCGGATTTCCGTTGGCCCTCGTTCGTCACCTCGGTCGTCACCTTGGCGGGCCAGCTCGGTGTCCGACTGGTCGTCGGATTGGGGGCCTTCCCGGCGCCTGCGCCGCACACCCGGCCCGTTCGGCTGGCGGCGACGGCCCCGAGAGAGTCCGCCGACCTCGTCGAGAGGGTCGGCATCGTCCAAGGGGAGATCGACGTGCCCTCAGGGGTCTGGGGCGCGCTCGAGCTCGCGTTCGGCGACGCCGGAATCCCCACCGTCGGTCTGTGGGCCCGGGTCCCCCACTACGTGTCGGGCATGGCCTTCCCCGCCGCCAGTGCCGCCCTGCTCGACGGCCTGGCCACGATCGGCGACCTGTCGGTGGACTCGACGGACCTGCACACCGCGGCGGATGCCTCGCTTCAGCAGGTCGACGACCTCATCGCCAAGAGTGCCGAACACACATCGATGGTGCGTCAGCTCGAGCGAAGCGTCGATGCCGCCGAGGGTAACCCCCTCGACGTGGGCACCTTGCCGACAGGTGACGAGCTCGCCGCCGAGCTCGAGCGCTACCTACGCGACGAGCGCAGTGACGGCAGCCCCCCCGACGACCCGTAGATCAGAGGCGGCGCCGAAGCAGATCGAGGCGACTGCTGCTCCCGGACGTTCGACTTCGACGACTTACTGGATGGCCAGGAGGTCCACGACGAACACGAGCGTCTCGTTGGCAGCGACTGCAGGGGGGCTGCCTGTCGCGCCGTAGCCAAGTGCCGGAGGGATCACGATCTCTCGGCGGCCACCGACCTTCATGCCCACGATGCCCTGGGAGAAGCCGGGCACCACACCGGGGAGCGGGAAGGACGCCGGTTGCCCCCGCGACCAACTCGAATCGAAGTTCTTGCCGTCGGTGTAGTTGGCCCCCACGTACTGCACCTCGACGGTGTCCGACGCCTTCGCCACGGCCCCGGTGCCCACCACGAGATCCTTGGTCTCGAGACTGGTGGGCGGGGGTGGCTTTCCTGGACCGAGGACCGGGGCGGTCTTCTGGTCCGTGGCGGCCGAAACCGTGGGCGGATTGGCGCCTCGGGCCGGGGACGACGACGGGGTCGGGGCCGTGGTCGACCCACACGCCGTGACCACCAGACCGGCCACGAGCACCACTGGAACAACGAATCGACGCACGGCGGGCAGACTACCCACCGGGCGCACGACAATGGTCGCACCGAGGGTCCCCGAATGTGCATGGGAGGTGGGCGGTGGACGCGTCACGGATCTACAGCGTCGGAGACGCCCGGCGTCGAGCGGCGCGGGCCGTCCCTCGGGCGCTGTTCGACTACATCGACGGCGGCGCCGACGACGAGGTGACGTTGCAGCAGAACGAACGGGCCTTCCAGGAGGTGACCTTCCGTCCCCGCATGGCCGGTGCCACCGGTGATCCGCAAGTCTCCACGACCTTGTTGGGCACTCCCCTGTCACTGCCCGTTCTCCTGGCTCCGTGTGGCTTGGTGCGCTTCATGCACCCCGACGGCGCACCCGGAATCGCCCGGGCCGCGGCGGCAGCGGGAACCGTGTCGGTGCTCAGCACCGTCGCCGGTTCGTCACTCGAAGAGTTCGCGACCTCCTCGCCCGGGCCCAAGTGGTTCCAGCTGTACTCACCGGGGGGCCCGGAGCAGACCGAAGGGCTGGTGGGGCGCGCCCAGCGGGCCGGCTACGACGGACTGGTCGTCACCCTGGACACACCTGCCCTCGGACATCGCGAACGCGACGTCCGCCACGGGGTGACCCAACCGTTCCGGTTCACGCCGGCGAGCGCGAGTCGACTGGCCGCGCAGGTCGCGCTCCGGCCCCGATGGGTCACCGGAATGGTCCGGGCCGCCGTCCGGGCACGATCCGGCGCAGCCGAGCCGACCGATACCTCGGCCGGGGCCGCGGCCTCGCCGACGGCGCGGCTCGTCGCCATGGGGGCGTCGCCGTTCTCGTGGGACGACGTCACCGCCATCCGTCACCAGTGGACCGGGCCCCTCGCCGTGAAGGGTGTGCTCTGCGCCGATGACGCCCGACGCGCCGTGGAGGCCGGCTGCGACGCCGTCATCGTGTCGAACCACGGGGGCCGACAGCTCGACGGGGCCCCGGCCACATTGCGGGTGCTTCCCGAGATCGTCGACGCACTCGGCGGCACGGCCGCGGTCGTGCTCGACAGCGGCGTCCGGAGGGGAAGCGACGTCGTGAAGGCCGTGGCGGCCGGAGCCGACGCCGTCATGATCGGGCGCCCGTATCTGTACGGGCTGGCCACTTGCGGAGAGGCGGGGGTGCGACGGGTCCTCGAGATCCTCCGCATCGAGATGGTGCGAACGCTCAGCCTCATGGGATGCCCGTCGGTCTCTGCCCTCGACAGGAGTTGGATCGAGTTGCCCAGCGCGATCTGAGCGACCGGGAGTGCTCGAGCTCGGTCAGCCCCACATGGGCGTCACGTCGGTGGCCATGCGACCGTGGAGAAGCGGCGGGAGCGCCGCTCCGTGGACGTGGGTGGCGAGCCACATCCCGATGCCGATGAGCACGGCGAACAAGACGAACACGACCGCCAACGTGATGTAACGCGCGTTGGGATTGCGAGACTCCGACAA
>JADGOL010000061.1 GCA_017882995.1 Acidimicrobiales bacterium
CACACTCTTCGGACAGGTGACGTCGGGGATCGACGTGGCCACCAAGATCAACAAGGACGGCAACGCCAACCCCGCCGACAACGGCACGCCGCCCAAGGTGATCCACCGCATGTTGTCCGTGTCCATCTCGTCTTCCTAGAACTTCCCGTCGTTCAGTCGGCGCGCCCGCGTCGCGTTCCCGGGTACCGTTCGCCAACAACTCACAGGAGGTCCACCATGTCCGTCGAATTGCCCGCCGCCGACGGCTCGAGCGCCCCGCGCCGATCCTTCAAGGGTGAGCCTCCCATGGTCATCGACACGGCCAAGCGCTACACCGCCACCATGGTCACCTCCAAGGGCTCGATGACCATCGCGCTCGACCCGCAGGCCGCGCCCCGGACGGTGAACAGTTTCGTGTTCCTCGCCCGCTACCACTACTTCGACGGCATCGTCTTCCACCGGGTGATCCCGGGCTTCGTGCTCCAGGGGGGCGACCCCACCGGGACCGGCACCGGCGGGCCCGGGTACAAGTTCGCCGACGAGCTCCCCGCCGCGGGACGCTACGAGCTGGGATCGTTGGCGATGGCCAATGCCGGGCCGAACACCAACGGGAGCCAGTTCTTCATCATCTCGGGCCCCGACGGGATGCGCCTGCCGCCCAGTTACTCGCTGTTCGGAAAAGTTGTGGCGGGGCTCGACGTCGTGGCCACCATCGACGCCCTGGGGTCGAGCTCGGGCAAGACCAAGGAGAAGATCACCATCGAGTCGGTCACCGTCGTCGAAGCGGACTGACCGGGCCGGCTCTATCGGTCGTCGGCCTCAGTGCGGCAGGGCGTCGATCCCGGCCGGCTTTCCGCTCACGAACACCTGCGCGGTTCCCTGACCGGCTTGGCGCCACCCACCGTCGGGGTCACGGATCAGCGCGGTGCGCTCGGGAAGGCCGACAACGGGCAGTCCCGGAGCAGCCAGGGCGATGGACCGGTGGACCTTCTCGGCGTTCTCCTCGCCGAAATGCGGGATCACCGCCAGCTCCTCGACCATGCCGAGGCCCACGGTCAGCGCCCCGCCGCGCGGGTCCACCATGGGGTCGGTGAGCACCATCGCACCCGCGGACGAGCCCGCCACCACGGCCCCGTGGTGCCACGCGTCGAGCAACGCCTCCCAGACGGGCGATCCCTTCAACACCGACCGCAGATGCATGGGCGATCCCCCGCCGAGGTAGACGAAGCGGCTGGCCCGTACCTCCGCCGCGTTGACCTCGTCCTCGGCATCGGCGCGCCCGAGCACCATGAGGCCGCGCGCCCGACCGCCCAGTCGTGCGAACCACGTGACCGCCGTCGCCACCGCCTTCTCGGGGTGCTCGTAGGCGGCCGCGGTCGGCAGGACCAGCACCTCGTCTCCGCCTGAGGCGGCCAGGAGCTCAGCGTCGAAATCACATCCGTCGGTCCATTCGCCCCCGCCCACGAGGGCCAACGGCCCGCAGGGCCCGGTCGCGCCAACCATGGGCGTCACTGTAGGGGCGCCGGCCGCGGGCTCGGGCCCGGGACGACGGCGGGGTCGACGCCCCGAGCCGGCGGCGCGTCCCACGCCTAGGCTCGGCTCCATGCCCGACGACACCCACTACCAAGGACGCGTGGCCATCATCACCGGGGCTGCCTCGGGGATCGGCAAGGCACTGGCGGGAGCGTTGGCCCGACGCGGCGCCACCGTGGTCCTCGCCGACATCGACGAAGCCGGAGCGAAGGCGGCCGCCGACGCCCTGGCGGCGGGACCACCGGGTCGGGTGTCGGGTGTCGCCCTGGACGTGACCGACGCCGAAGCGGTGGCATCGCTCGTCGAGCGCGTCGCGCAAGACCACGGCCATCTCGACTTCCTCTTCAACAACGCCGGGATCGCCGTCGCCGGACCGGTGAGCGAGCTCACCCTGGCGCATTGGAATCGCACCATCGACGTCAACTTGCGTGGGGTCGTGCACGGCGTCGTGGCGGCGTATCCCATCATGATCCGCCAAGGCCGGGGCCACATCGTGAACACCGCGTCGTTGGCGGGTCTGCTCCCCTCCCCCATGCTGACGGCCTACGGCATGACCAAACACGGCGTGGTCAGCTTGAGCGAGAGCCTGCGCATGGAGGCCGCCGAACACGGTGTCCGGGTGAGCGTGGTGTGCCCAGGAGTGATCGACACGCCTCTTCTCGACAAGGGCAACCCTCCCGACCTCCCGCCGGTCACCCACGCGCCCAACGCCCGGGCCCTGCTCACGAAGATGATCGGTCGTGCCTATCCCGCCGCGTCGCTCGCCGAAGACGTCCTCGACGGCGTGGCGCGCAACCGGCCCATCATCGTCACCCCCCGTCACGCCCGCATCCCGTGGCGGATCTACCGGATCTCGCCCCGACTCATGATCGAGAGCGGGCCGCGCGTCATGCGCCGGGCCGTGCGTAGCGCCGGGGGCTGAGAGGGCCGACACCATCGGACGGGCCGTTCAGGTAACCGGCCGGTAACATACGGCTCATGTCGATCAAGCGGGTAGGAATCGTCGGCTCGGGGATCATGGGCTCGGGCATCGCCGAGACCATGGCGGTGCACGGCTTCGAGGTCGTCCTGCGCTCCCGGGCCCAGAGCACGGCCGAATCCATGGTGGCGGCGATGGAGAAATCGCTGGCGCGCCAGGTGGACAAGGGCAAGCTGTCCGAAGCCGACCGCGACGGTGCGCTGTCGCGGGTCACCGCGGTGTCGAATCTCGGCGAGCTGGCCGGATGCGACCTCGTCATCGAGTCGGTCGTCGAAGACCTCGGGGTGAAGAAGCACCTCTTCTCCGAGCTCGACCGCATCTGTCCGGAGCACACCATCCTGGCCACCAACACCTCGACACTTCCCGTCGTAGAGATGGCGATGGAGACGGGCCGGCCCGACCAGGTGTGCGGGATCCACTTCTTCAACCCCGCGCCGGTGATGAGCCTCGTCGAAGTGGTCAGGCCCATCACCGCCTCCGACGCGACGGTCGCCGCGGCCAAGGCGCTCGCCGAAGCATGCGGCAAGACACCGGTCGAGGTGAAGGACCAGGCCGGATTCATCGTGAACGCTCTGCTCTTCCCGTATCTCAACAACGCCGTCCGGCTGCTCGAGAACGGCGTTGCCACCCGGGACGACATCGATACGGCCATGAAGGGCGGGTGCGGGTTCCCGATGGGACCCTTCGCCCTGCTCGACCTCGTCGGCCTCGACACGAGCCTCGCCATCCTCGACGCGCTCTACGACGAGTTCCGCGACCCCAACTATGCGGCCGTCCCGCTACTGCGCCGCATGGTGGCCGCCGAGCTCTTCGGCCGAAAGTCGGGCCGGGGCTTCTTCGACTACCGCAAGTAGCTGTTTCCGCTGCGAGTGGGCACCGGGAACCGGTCCCGGGGACTCCGGGGGGCGAGTACCGGCCGCCGCGGGGGGAGAATGGAGAGGTGAGCGACGTGGCGCCTCGGGACGGTGGCCGGGACAAGCCCTGGATGATGCGTACCTACTCGGGCCATACCTCGGCCCGGGCGTCGAACCAGCTCTACCGCACCAACCTGACCAAGGGCCAGACCGGGCTCTCGATCGCCTTCGACCTCCCCACCCAGACCGGGTACGACCCCGACTCGCCCGAAGCCATCGGCGAGGTGGGCAAGGTCGGCGTCCCCGTGGTGCACCGGGGTCATATGGCCGAGCTCTTGGAGGGGATCCCTCTCGGGGACATGAACACCTCGATGACGATCAACGCCACCGCGCCCTGGTTGCTCGGCCTCTACATCGCCTACGCCGAGGACACCGGGGTCGACCATCGCCTGCTGCAGGGTACGACCCAGAACGACATCGTCAAGGAGTACCTGTCGCGCGGCACGTACATCTTCCCGCCCGGGCCCAGTCGCCGGTTGATCGTCGACATGATCGCCTACACGGTGCGC
>JADGOL010000062.1 GCA_017882995.1 Acidimicrobiales bacterium
AGACATCTTGCCTATGCCGGGGACTACGCCTGGCTCGTCGAGCTGTTCACGCGTTTGGCCGAGCTCACCGGGCGCGCCGCGTGGCTCGACCACGCCCGCGACACCGCAAGAGCGATGCTCGAGCTCTTCGCCGGCGAGGGCGGATTGCTCTACACGACGGGGAGCGATGCCGAGGCACTGGTGATCCGTCCCATGGAGATCCTCGACGGCGCCGTACCCGCCGCCAACGGGGTCGCCGCCGCCGCACTGCTCCGCCTCGGTGCGCTTCTCGCGGACGAAGAGCTGACCGCGGCGGGCGAGTCGTTGTTCGATACGTTGGCGGCGGTGGCCGCACACCATCCCCTCGCATGTGCCAACAGCGTGGCCGGCTGCGCGCTGTCGGGCGGGGGTATCACCGAAGTCGTGATCACCGGGGAGCGCCCCGATCTCCTCGGCGCGGCCCGGGCTCGGTTCGAACCGACCATGGTCCTCGCCTGGGGGGAGCCCACCTCGTCCCCACTGTGGGACGGGCGCGACGACGCCACCGCGTATGTGTGCCGGCGCTACGTGTGCCGATCCCCCGCCGTCAGCCCCGAGGAGCTCGTCCTGCGGCTCGACGACGAGGTCGCCACCGGACGGGCCACCATGGCCTCGGCGCGACGATGACGACCCACACCGAGCTCGGCGCCTCGGGGCGGAGCGACGACGAGGGCTCGTCGCGGCGCCAGGGACGCCGCAAGACACGCCTGCCCGCACAGGTCCCGGGCGCGCACCGGTGCATGGTGCTGGCGTGCACGCCCGAAGACACGACCGCAGTCGACCTCCACAACGGCGCCATCGTCCGCCTGCGCGTCGAGTGGGGTGACGAGCGCGAGCCCGACCTCTCCCCGCTCGAGATCGTCGACGTGGTGTGGGCCGACGACCCCGAACGAGACGACCTGGCCCAGCCCGAAGCCGTCACCGTGACCGGTGTCCCGTCGGTGCTCGGCACCGTCAAGGGCCGTCGGGCCCGCCGCGTCCTGCGCGACGTCGCCCTCCCTCCCCAACAGAACCTGCTCGGGTTCCCCGGGTCATCGGCGCCGTATTGGGAGTTCCGCGGCATGCGGCCGTCGGTGGCCGTCGTGGTGCCGAGCCGCGGGCCGGTGATCTTCCGTCGACGCGAAGACGACACGGTGTGGGCGCGCTTCGGCTGGCCCCGCAGCGACAACTGGCTTCCCTTGGAAGACCGCCGGGCCATCGCCGCGCTCGACGACGCGCGTCGCGACCGCCTGTCGGGAAAGGACCTCGAAACTGCGCTCGGCTTCCGGCCCCACTTCCTCGTGGTGGCACTCAGCAGGCCGCGCGACGGGCACTGCTACAAGACCGTGGCGGCGTTGTTACCCCAACCCTGAGTTCGTCGCCCCCGACGGGAGCGACGAAGCGGCGATCAGCTGCGAGAGGTCTTGCCCGCGGCGAGACGTCCCGAGGCCAGATCCTCAGCCATGGCCCACCCGAAGGCGACCAGTCGGTCGTCGCGTTTGAGGTTCAGGCCCGTGAAGAGCGCGGCCACCTCGTCGGCGGGGACCTTCACCTTGGGACCGCCCAGGTCGAGCGCGCCGGCGGTGGAGCCGTCGCCGGCGAGGATGAAGGTGCGGTCGTCGATCCGTCCCTCGGCGCCGAAGCGCTTGGCAAGGCGGCGACCCCAGGCCCGCTCCTCACCCGACGCCTTGTGACCCGGCCGGGGCACCACCTCGGTCAGGCCAACGAAGGAGTTGTATCCCTCGCACGACGCCAGGCGGGTGCCGACCAGCACATCCTCATCGGGGAAGGCGAGCAACGCCCGACGGTACTGGTCGCCGAGAAGGAGGCGCATGGCCTGCTCGGCCTTGACCGTGCGGTCGACCGTGGCCACGCCGACGAGCAGCGACGGGGTCCCACCGATGCGCTCCAACGTGGAGAACGAATACCCACGCAGCTTGCTGCCCTCACGCACCAGGCTGACGAGGACCCACTCCTCGCATTGCTTGGAGAGGAAGCCGATGTCGAATCCCGGCGCTCTGTCGACGCACAGGTCGGCCATCTCGGCCAGCTCGGCATCGCTCAGTGCTGTGCAGTCCTTGGTCCCGACCTCAAACGGCATGGCCTGCTCCGTGCTCGTCCAGCTGCTCCGACGCCCTGCGAGCAGGTCGGACGATGGCATGGGGCCAAGGTCCTTGCGGCTCGGGGTTGTCCACCAGGATACGGGATGCAGGGACCCCTGGCCCACTCGAAGTTCCTGCCACGGCTTCGAGGGCAGGTGGCGACCCCTGTCGGTGTCGCGATCAGGCCACGATGACACTCGGCCCGAGCAGCATCCGCAGCTCTCCGAGCAGACCCCGGCGGCTGTCCACGTTGAACTCGGCGGGGAGGCGCAGGACCGACTGGCCCACGTGGAGGAATACGGGCTCGTTGCCCGGGTGCTCCGAGAGCAGCTGCTTGAGCCGATCGACCACGGGGTCGGTGAGGACCCCGAGCGGGAGCTCGACCCGGAGCTCTCCCACCCCGTCGGCGGCCAGTTGGGGGCGGTGCGCCTCCATGCAGACCAGCTTCACCTGGTCGTCTCTGGTGTCGAGCCTGCCCCGCACCACGAACACGGCGTCGTCGGTGAGCAGCGCTCCGATCTCCGCCATCACCTTGGGGAACACGAACACTTCGATCGAAGCCCGGAGGTCCTCGAGGACGAAGGTGGCCATCAGCTCCCCACGCTTGGTGTAGCGGCGGACGAGCCCGGTGACCACGCCGCCGATGGTCCGGACCTGTCCGTCTCGACCCGAGCCGTCGGTGGAGCCGTCGTCGATGTCCTTCAGGTCTGCGATCGAGCAGTCCGTGAGCCGCGACACCGCCGCCTCGAAGCCCCGCAAGGGGTGGTCGCTCACGTACAGGCCGAGCATTTCCTTCTCGAAGGCCAGGCGCTGGGTCTTGGCGAACTCGGACTCGGGCACCGGGACTCGGGGATCGCCGTATCCCACCGGCGCCTCGCCCCCGCCACTGTCGCCGAAGCCCTCGAGGGTGGAGAACAAGGTGGAGATCCCCGCCTGCTCTTCGCGGCGACGCTCGAGGGTCCGGTCGACGATCTCCTCGAACACGAGACACAACCCTTGGCGGGGATGGTCGAGCGAGTCGAAGGCGCCCGACTTGATGAGTGACTCCATGGTCCGCTTGTTGAGCACCACCGGGTCGACGCGCTGGCAGAAGTCGTAGAAGTCGGTGAACGGACCGCTGGACTCGCGTTCGGCCACGATCCGGTCCACGAGGCTCTCCCCCACGTTGCGCACGGCCGCCAGTCCGAACACGATGCGATGGGCACCGTCTTCTCCGACCAAAGGCGTGAACTCCCCCGCCGAGCGGTTGACGTCGGGAACGAGCACCTCGATGCCCAGTGTCCTGCACTCACCCAGATAGATGGCGGTCTTGTCCTTGTCGTCTTTGACCGAGGTCAACAAGGCCGCGAAGTACTCCACCGGGTAGTGCGCCTTCAGCCATGCGGTCTGGTACGCGACGAGCCCGTAGCCGTAGGAGTGCGACTTGTTGAAGGCGTAGTCGGCGAAGGGCTCGATAATGTCGAACAGCTTCGTGCCCAGTGACTTCTCGTATCCCTGGGTCACACACCCGACCACGAACTTCTCGCGCTCGGCCTGGATCATGGCGCGAATCTTCTTGCCGCACGCCTTGCGGAGGTTGTCGGCCTCTTCGAGGGTGTAGCCCGCGAAGCGTTGGGCCACCCGCATGACCGACTCCTGGTAGATCATGAGTCCGTAGGTGTCACTCAGGATGGGCTCGAGATCGGCGTGGAGGTAGCTCACCGCCTGACGGCTGTTCTTTCGATCGGCGTAGTCGCGGTGCATGTTGGCGGCCATGGGCCCGGGGCGGTAGAGCGCCACCAACGCGGCCACGTCGTCGAAACCCGTCGGCGCCAACGACCGCATGAGCGAGCGCATGGGCCCGCCCTCGAGCTGGAAGACGCCGATCGAGTCTCCGCGCTGGAGCATGGCGAACGTGGCGTCGTCGTCGAGCGGGACGGAGTCGATGTCGGGACGCTGTCCCTCGGTCTTGGCCACGAGGTCGAGGGTGCGTTCGATGACCGAGAGGTTGCGCAGGCCGAGGAAGTCCATCTTGAGCAGCCCCAGCTCCTCCACGCCGTGCATCTCGTACTGGGTGACGATGGGAGCCTCGGCGGGGCTCTGGCCGCTCTCGGGCTTGCGTTGGACGGGCAGGTACTCGGTGAGCGGCTCCTTGGTGATGACCACAGCGGCGGCGTGGATGCCGTCCTGGCGCCGCAGGCCCTCGAGTCCCTTGGCCACGTCGATGACGCGGCGGGCCTCTTCGTCGGTGGCGTACATCTCGCGCAGGCCCTGGGCCGTGGCGTAGCCGTCGTCGAACCCCTCGATGCGGTCGAGGCACGCCCGCAGCGGCGTGTCGCGACCCATGATGAGCGGCGGCATCGCCTTGGCGATGCGGTCGCCCACCAGATAGGGATAACCGAGGACCCGCGCCGCGTCGCGCACCGCGGCCCGCGCCTTGATCGTCGAGAAGGTCACGATCTGCGCCACGCGATCGGCGCCATAGCGCTCGGTGGCGTAGCGGATCATCTCGCCGCGGTAGCGCTCGTCGAAGTCCATGTCGATGTCGGGCATCTGCTTGCGCCCGGGGTTCAAGAACCGTTCGAAGAGCAGGTCGTAGCGGATCGGGTCGAGGTCCACGATCCCAAGGCAGTAGGCGACGCAGCACCCCGCGGCCGAGCCCCGCCCCGGGCCCACCCGGATCCCACTCTCCCGGGCATGGCGGATCAGGTCCCAGACCACTAGGAAGTACGCCGAGAAGCCCATGCTGGCGATGACGCCGAGCTCGTAGTCGATGCGGTGGCGCACCGGTTCGGACAACGACGACCCGTACCGGCCCTCGGCGCGCGTCAAGGTGAGGTGGCGCAGATATGCGTCGGCCCGTTGCTCGTAGGTGTCGCCGGTGAATTCATCGGGAACCGGGAACTCCGGAAGGGCGTTCACGCCGAACTCGATCTCGACGTTGGCCCGCTCCGCGATGAGAAGGGTGTTGTCACACGCTTCGGGAAGCTCCGAGAACAGGGCGCGCATCTCCGCCGCGGACTTCAGGTAGTGCTCCTCGCCCTCGAACTTGAAGCGCTTGGGGTCGTCGATGAGCGCACCCGTCTGCACGCACAGGAGCGCGTCGTGCGCGACGGAGTCCTCGCGGTGGGTGTAGTGGCTGTCGTTGGTGGCCAGCAACGGCGCCCCGAGCTGTCGGGCGATGCGGACGAGCGCGGGGTTCGTCCGCGTCTGCTGGGCCAGACCGTGGTCCTGGAGCTCCACGAAGAGGTTGTCGCGCCCGAACACGTCCTGGAGGCGACCGGCGAGCTTGAGCGCACGCTCCTCGTCGCCGGCCAACAACGCTTGGAGCACGACGCCGCCGAGGCATCCAGTCGTGGCGATGATGCCCTCGTGATGCCGCTCGAGCAGCTCCCAGTCGACACGCGGCTTGTAGTAGTAACCCTCGAGGTAGGCGGCCGAAGACAACTTGAGGAGGTTGCGGTACCCCTGGGTCGTCTCGGCCAGAAGGGTCAGGTGGTAGTAGAGCTTCTCGCCCCCCTCGACGTCCCCGCCGGTGTCGTCGACCTTGCCTCGACGCACCGGGCGCTCGTGACGGGACTCGCCGGCCATGTAGGCCTCGGTGCCGATGACGGGGTTGATGCCCGCGTTCCGACACGACGCATAGAAGTCGAGGACCCCGTACATGTTCCCGTGGTCGGTGATCCCGAGGGCGGGTTGTCCGTCGGCCACCGCTGCCTCGACCAGGTCGTCGAGCCGGGACGCGCCGTCGAGCATCGAGTACTCGGTGTGGGTGTGCAGATGGGTGAACGATCCCTTGGTGGCCATGAGCCGTCCTCCTCGGCGGCGTCGCGAAAATGGCTGTGGGCCCCCTGGAAGCGCCAGCCCGCTGAGCTCACAAAGCTTTGTCCACAGCCCTGTGGAGAATCACAGCGTTGTGATTCGACAGTAGCAGTCCCTACAGGTAGGTGCCGGGCCGGGCCGGGAGGCTGTCGGGGTTCGCCATCCCCGGCGGTAGCCCCCGCTGGCGCATTTCCTCGAGCTGGGCCCGGGCAGCCATCTGTTGGGCGAGAAGAGTCGCCTGGATGCCGTGGAAGAGCCCTTCGAGCCACCCGACGAGTTGCGCCTGGGCGACGCGCAGCTCGGCCTCGGAGGGGACCGACTCGTCGAAGGGGAGCGTCATGCGGTCGAGCTCGGCGGCGAGGTCCGGGCTCAGGGCTCCGGCCAACTCGCGGACCGACTGCTCGTAGATCTCGCGCATCCGGGTCCGGCTCGCCTCGTCGAGGTTGGCGGCGCGCACCTCGTCGAGCAGCTGCTTCACCATCGAGCCGATTCGCATGACCTTGGCGGGCTGCTCGACGGACTCGGTGACGTCGCGTTCCTCGGCGCTCTCCTCGCTCCCGGGGGGCGCGGCGGGGGGTATCAGGCCCGACGGGCGTTCGCCGGGGTCCAAGAGCACCGCCTCGGCGGAATCGACGCCGAGAGGCTGTTCGGGTTCGTTGTCCATGGCCTCGATCCTCCCAAACGGGTGGTCGCCCGCCAAACGCAAAGGGGCGGGATGCGATGTCGGAGGAGCGTCCGAGGAGTGGCCCGCGCGCAACTCGTCGGTCAGGTCGGGGCCCAGGCCACGAACGGGACCGCCATCTCCGCCGAGGTCAGCGAGCCGTGGCGACCCATCAAGCGCGTCTCGCCGGTGTCGGCGGGGTCGAGAAAGGCGACCGGCGCGTGGGCCACGAGCGCCACGTCCCCGAGTCGGCGGGCGCCCTCGGGCGTGAGCGGTCCTCCGAACCATCCGTCGTCGACCATCTGCTGGCGGGTCCGAACCCACGCCTCGTCACCGTGCGCTTCGCTCGCTGTCGCCACGGCGTCCTCGAGTGATCCGGGCCGGACGTGCAGCCACCGGAAACGGCCCTCGCCGGAGAACAACTCGACCATGTCGAACAGGGCCGGGGCAGGAAGGCGCGTGGCGTTGCCCACTTCGACCTGGCCATGGTCGGAGGTGACCGCCAGCACCGCGCCGGGGGGCAGCACCCCCAAGAGATCCCCCACCAACCGGTCGACCGCCGCGAGTTCTTGGACGTAATGGTCGCCGAGGCCGTGCTCGTGAGCGACCTTGTCGAGCCCGTCGTAGTACGCGTAGACGAAGGTCTCCCCCGACCCGAGCAGGCGCCGGACGTTCACGACCAGTGCGGAGGGGACCGACCAGCCGTGCAGACGCGCCCCGGTGAGGTGGGCGGCGGTGAAGCCGGTGGAGGCAAATTCCGAGCGCGTCACTGCCGGCACACCCCGCCCACCGAAGGGAAGGACGCGCTGGAACCGCGGCGGGGGGAGCTGGCGCCGCATGTCGCCGCGGCTCGTGCGCCAGCGCAGGACGTTCATCACCTCACCGGGACCGCCCGCACTCGGACCGTCGAGGTCCACCCGGAGCCGGTACCCGAGGATGCCGTGGACCGAGGGCGTCTCGCCGGTGGTGAGCGAGGTGAGGGCGGTGGCGGTGGTGGTGGGAGCGACCGAGGTGATCGGGCCCCCGCTCGCCGAGGCGAGGGTCGGTGCCGCGGTCGAGAACCTCTGGAGCTGCTCCCATCCGAGCCCGTCGAGGACGAGGAGGACGACCTGTCTCGCCCCGTGCACCGGGCCCGGGACCCACCCTGGAGCGCCGGGCTCGCCATCTGAACCCGCCCCGGCCGCCACGCCCGACAACAGGGCAGGCACCACCGAGGTCAAGCATGCGCCGCCGTAGTCGGGGAGCACCGGCGACGGGCCACCCCGGCCCGGGCCGGCATCGGCACCGGTCACCGGAGCGTCGCTCATCTGCGGCACTGTACCCATGTCGGCGCGGCCGCCCCACCTGTCCC
>JADGOL010000328.1 GCA_017882995.1 Acidimicrobiales bacterium
TCCGGCCCGACGTCCGGCCCGACCTCCGGCGCGGGGCGGAGCGGGGCGTGACCGTCGTGGGCAGGCTGGCGAATCCGCGCACGTTGATGGAGTGCACCCGGCGCGCCAGGTCGGCATCGATGTCGTAGTCGGCGACGCGGGCCACGAGCTCCTCGAGCACGACGCGCGCCTCGAGACGGGCCAGGGGGGCTCCCAGACAGAAATGGCGGCCCCCGCCGAAGCTGATGTGCTTGGTGGTGTCGCGGTCGAGGTCGTAGCGGTCGGGGTCCTCGAACGCGTCGGGGTCGCGGTTGGCCGACCCGACGAGGAGGAGCACGCGACCGCCGTCGGGGATGACGGTGCCGAGGAGCTCCACGTCCCCGGTGGTGACCCGCAGCAGCATCTGCGACGACGTGTCGTAGCGCAACGTCTCTTCCACCCATTGCGCGGCGCGGTCCGCGTCGGCGAGGGCCTTGGCCTTCTGGTCGGGGAACCGCCATGCCCAGTACCAGGCGTTGGCGAGCAGCTTGGTGGTCGTCTCGTTGCCCGCCACCACGATGAGGAAGAGGAAGGCGATGACCTCGTCGTCGCTCAGCCGGTCGCCGTCGACGTCCACGTCGAGCAGCCCCGAGGTGAGGTCGTCGCGCCGGGCCCGTCGACGTTCGACGACCATGTCCGAGAAGTACCCGGCCAGGACGAGGGCGGCCTCCATCCCTTCCCGGGGCACGTCGAAGACACCCTCGTCGCGATGGACGAGGAGATCGGCGAGGCGTCGCACCTCGGCCCGGTCGGCCTCGGGGACGCCGATCATCTGCGAGATCACGTCCATGGGGAGCTTCCCCGCCACGTCGCCCACCATGTCGAAGGTGCCGGCCTCCACCGCTGCGTCGAGGTAGCGCACGGCCAGGGCACGAATCTGGGGCTCGAGCTCGGCCACCCGGCGCGGCGTGAAGGCCTTGGACACGAGCGAGCGCATGCGGGTGTGCCGAGGCGGGTCCATGGCCAAGAACGACATCGACTTGTGGGCCTGGGGCCCGTAGGCGGCGGGATCGAGGGTCACGCCGAAGCGGTTGGAAAGATGGGCCGGATCGCGAAAGGCGGCCAGCACGTCCGCGTGGCGCGACAAGGCCCAGAAGTCGAACTCGTCGTTGCGGTAGAGCGGGGCTTCGGTGCGAAGACGCGCGTAGGTCGGGTAGGGATCCTCGTGAATCTCGTAGTCGTAGGGGCTGTAGCGGACCGGGGTGACCGTGTCGGTGTCCCGGCCGGTTCCCGGGGCGCTCATGGTGCGCCTCGGAGCACCAGTCGGGCCGCATCGGCCAGCGCCTCGGGTACGTCCTCGAAACGGATGTGTCCCATGCCCGCCCACAGCATGGCCCCGCTGTAGGCGAGGTCCAGACTGCGCAGGACGGCTTCGTCGGCGTCGTCGCCGAGGGCGTGGGCCAGCCGTTCGTGGAGTGCCGTTCCGAACAGGACGCGCAGGGCGCGTACCTCGGGCCCGCTCCCGAGGAGGGCGGTGGTGCAGGCCGCCGCCAGGGTGGGGTCGTCCGCCATGAACAGCCCGAGCACCCGCAACTCGGCGACGACGCGATCGGTCGGATCGACATCGTCGGTTGTCCCGGGAACCGGGAGCGCCTGGAGACGGCGCCACAGGACCTCGGCCAGCAGATGGTCCTTGGACGCGAAGTAGGTGTAGGCGGTGGCCGGGGCCACGCCGGCGCGCCGGGCCACGTTGCGGACGGTCAACCCCTCATATCCCTGGGCGCGGGCCTCGTCGGCGGCAGCCTCGACCAGCTGCTCGACCACCGCCACCTGGCGGACGGTGAGTCGGCGACGCGACGCCTCCGCGGCGAGGACGGCCACCGCAGCCTCGGTCACGCCTTCGCCTTCAGCTCGACGGCCACCTCGGGCGGCGGGACATGGGGCGTGCCGTCGCGCATGGGGGGAAAGCGAAACGTGGCGGCGGTGGTGTGGCGCGTCATGGTGGTGATGTCGGCCACCGGGAGGACCTCGGTGTCGTCGTCGATCACCACTTCCCAGCGACAGTGCGGCACCCGGTCGGACGGCACCCGGGGAGGACGGTGGACGGCGCGGACCCGGGCCTTGGGGTTGACGGCCTGGGCCGTCACGTCGAAGGTGCCGTCCTCGATGGTGTGGCACATGCCCGTGACCATCTTGTCGCCCCAGGGCTCGACATCCATGAGCGCCCCGCAGCTCCGCAGCTCGAAGTAGCCGTGGCGGTCGTCCTCGACCACGTAGTGGACGTCCATGTAGTGATGGGGGAAGCCCGGGTCGAGTTGGAGGACCTTGAAGATGGCCTCGATGCCGTCGCCCTCGACGGCCATGATCTCGCGGAGGCGGTCGCCGTAGATGGGACTGGCGCCGCGCCACTCCTCGATGGCGAGCTCGTTGACCATGTCCGGTCCGTAGCGGATGCCGATGGCGGCGCACATGGAACGGTCGAGAAGGTGCACGATGAGGGCGTACTCGCGCACCAGGCGGACGAGGGCTTCCTTGGAGAGGTCCTCGTAGCGGAAGTCGGGGTCGAAGGGCCCCGAGTAGTCATTGCGGTCGGCCATCACGTCAGACTACGTTCCAGACAGCTGTCTGGCTAGAGGGGAATCATGACGACGACCGTGGGGGTGATCGGGCTCGGTGACATCGGCCGGGGTGTCGCCGACGCCGTGGTGCGGGCCGGGCTCA
>JADGOL010000063.1 GCA_017882995.1 Acidimicrobiales bacterium
ACCGCCGAGTACGGCGACGTCACCCGCGGGCCCCGGATCATCGACGACCACGTCCGCGCCGCGATGGCCAAGATCCTCGACGACATCAAGTCCGGCGCCTTCGCCCAGGAGTGGATCGCCGAGAACCGGGCCGGCCGCAAGCACTTCGAGGAGCTCCGGGCCGCGGGTGCCAACCATCCCATCGAGAAGGTGGGGGCCGAGCTGCGCGCCATGATGCCGTTCATCAGTGCCGGCAAGAAGCGCGTCCAGGACGTCTCGGGCGGCTGAGGTCCCGGGCGTGATGTCCGGGGACAACGGAGCGGCGGAAGGCTCGGGCGCGTCGGGCGCGTCGGGCGGCTCGGGCGCGGCGGACGGATTGGCGGGCCTGCCCCTCGAAGAAGTCCGGTCGGCCGCGCTGGAGCGGGCCGCCGCGCTCGGGTGCAGCCACGCCGAGGTGCGGATCGAGCGCATCCGGTCCCAGTTCGTGGCCCTGCGCGACGGTCACGTCGAGACGACCGTGGACGACATCGAGATCGGGGTTGGGCTGCACGTGGTCCGAGACGGGTCCTTCGGGTTCGCGGCCACGGTGGAGCTCAACGCCGATGCCGCGGCCCGGCTCGCCGACGACGCCGCCGACCTGGCGAAGGAGACCTCGGCCGCGATGAGCAGGCGCGTCGAGCTCGCCGAGGAGCCCGCCCACGGTGATGTCCGGTGGTCGTCGCCCTACGACGTGGACCCCACCACGGTGTCGATGGCCGACAAGGCGGCACTGCTCGAGGACTGGAGCGGCCGGCTCCTGGCGACCGACGCTGTCGACCACGTCGCGGCGCGCGTCCTGGCGGTGGTCGAGGACAAGCACTACGCCGATCTCTCGGGCACGGTGACGACGCAACGGCGCGTCCGGATCTACCCGGTGGTCGAAGCGGTGGCCGTGGACGAGGGCTCGGGCTCCTTCGAGTCGATGCGTACGCTCGCGCCGCCGGTCGGCCGAGGCTGGGAGTACACCGCGGGACAGGGTTGGGACTGGGACACCGAGCTCGACGCCCTCCCCGCCCTCCTCGCCGAGAAGGTGGCGTCACCGTCGGTGGAACCGGGGACCTACGACCTCGTCATCGACCCCTCCAACCTCTGGCTCACCATCCACGAGTCGGTGGGACATGCCACCGAGCTCGACCGAGCCCTCGGATACGAAGCCGCCTACGCGGGGACCTCTTTCGCCACCTTCGACAAGCTCGGCACCCTCCGCTACGGCTCGCCGGTCATGCATGTGGTGGGGGACCGGACCACGCCCCACGGGCTCGCCTCGGTCGGCTACGACGACGAGGGGGTGGCGGCCCAGAGTTTCGACATCGTCCGCGACGGCGTGCTCGTCGGGTACCAGCTCGACCGGCGGATGGCGGCGGAGAACGGCTTCGCCCGGTCCAACGGCTGCGCCTTCGCCGACTCACCGCTCCACGTGCCCATCCAGCGCATGGCGAACGTGTCGCTCCAGCCCGCGCCGGGACCGGGTCCGGGCCCGACTACCGACGACCTGGTGTCGGGCGTCGAGCGCGGCGTCTATGTCGTAGGCGACAAGAGCTGGTCCATCGACATGCAGCGCTACAACTTCCAATTCACGGGCCAGCGTTTCTACCGGATCGACCACGGCCGGCTGGCGGGGCAGCTCAAAGACGTCGCCTACCAGGCCCAGACCACCGAGTTCTGGGGGTCGCTCGAGGCCGTGGGCGGCCGGTCCACCTACGTCCTCGGCGGTGCCTTCAACTGCGGCAAGGGCCAGCCCGGCCAGGTCGCCCCCGTGAGCCACGGGTGTCCCAGCGCGCTCTTTCGCGCCGTCAACGTCCTCAACGCGCGCGCCGAGGCGTCACGGTGAGCCCCGGTTCGGGCACCGGTTTGGGTGGCGCTGCGGGTGACCGGCGGTTGACCTCGCCCCAGGAGGTCGTCGAGCGCGCTCTGGCGGCGAGTCGCGCCGAAGGGTGCGTCGTGATCGTGGAGGAGGTCAGCCAGGCCGAGGTCCGGTTCGCCAACAACACGACCACCACCAACGGAGTCCGCCGCGACCGCCGGGTGGCGGTGGTGAGCTTCCGGGCCGTCGGGAGCGACGGCAGCGCGGGTTTCGCCCGGCTGGCCGCGGGCGTGGCCAGTGGGAGCGGCGAGGTCGAGGTGATCGAACTGGTCCGGGCCAGCGAGGCCGAGGCGGCCGGCGCCGCCCCCGCCGACGACGCGGCGCCGTTGATCGAGCCCGGCGAGGGTGCTGCGCCCGGCGCCGCCGGTGCTGGGGGTGGCGCGGATGGTGCGGCTGCATTCGACGAGCCGCCGGTCCCGACGTCGCCGGCGGTGCTGGGTGGGGTGATCACGGGACTCGGTGACGCCTTCGCCCGGGCCCGGTCGGAGGGGAACCGGCTGGCGGGCTTCGCCACCCATGGGGTGGAGACCGTCTACCTGGGGACCTCCACCGGCGTCCGGCTCCGCCACGTCCAGCCCGCCGGCACCATGGAGCTCGTCGCCCGGAGCGCGGACGGCACCCGGTCTGTGTGGTCGGGCGCGGGCACCTCGAGCTTCGACGACATCGACGTCCACGCCTTCGAGGCCCGGCTCGAACAGCGGCTGGCCTGGGCCAAGCGCAGCATCGAGCTTCCCGCCGGTCGCTACGAGGTCCTCCTCCCCCCCGACGCCAGCGCGGATCTCATGGTGGCCATGTCCCAGTCCATGTCGGGTCGGGATGCCGAGGAGGGCCGCAGTCCGTTCTCGTCTCCGGGGGGAGGTACCAAGGTCGGCGAAGCCCTGTGCCCGCTGCCCTTCGAACTGCGCGGCGACCCCGGGGAACCGGGCCTCGAGTCCTCACCCTTCCTCGTCACGAGCGCGTCGGGGACAGACGTGTCGGTCTTCGACAACGGCCTCGCCGTCGGCCCCACGAGCTGGGTGGAAGGAGGCCGGTTACACCGCCTCCAGTACCACCGGGCCGGCGCGGCCCGCTCGGGGGTCGACCCCTCGCCGCCGGTCGGCAACCTCATCCTGTCCTTGCCCGGTGCCACCCAGTCGCTCGACGACATGATCGCGGCCACCGAACGGGGGTTGCTGCTCACCTGCCTCTGGTACATCCGCGAAGTCGACCCCGTGACGATGTTGCTGACCGGTCTCACCCGTGACGGCGTCTACCTCGTCGACCACGGTGAGGTCGTCGGGGCGGTGAACAACTTCCGCTTCAACGAGAGCCCCATCGACGTCCTGGCCCGCGCCACCGGGGCCGGTCGCAGCCAGCGGGCGTTGTCGCGCGAGTGGGGCGAATGGATGAACCGCACCGCCATGCCCCCGCTCCGGGTGGGGGACTTCAACATGAGCTCGGTGAGCCCGGCCACCTGACACCACCGCCTGGTGTCGTCACACGGCGTGCAAGTCCCATCGGTGTCCGGGACTTATGGAGCGAGGGCCCCCACGACGTGGTCGACGCACGCGCACAACGCGGCGACGTCCTCGGGATCGATGGCCGGGAACATGGCGATCCGGAGTTGGTTCCGGCCGAGCTTGCGGTAGGGCTCGGTGTCGACGATGCCGTTGGCGCGCAGCACCTTGGCGACCGCGACGGCGTCGACGGCGTCGACGAAGTCCACCGTGCCCACGACGTGGCTGCGCTCGGAGGGCTTGCCCACGAAAGGCATGGCGAACTCCGACTGCTCGGCCCAGGTGTAGAGGATCTCGGCGGAACGGTCGCATCGGCCCGCGGACCAGTCGAGGCCCCCGCCGGCGAGCATCCACTCGACCTGCTCGGCGAAGAGCAGCAGCGTGGCGAGCGCGGGAGTGTTGTAGGTCTGGTCCTTGGCGGAATTGTCGATGGCGGTGGCGAGGTCGAGGAACGCCGGCACCCAGCGCTTGACACTGCGGTCGGGGCCGGTGATGGCGGCCACCCGGTCGAGCGCGGCCGGGGACATCAGGGCCACCCACAGCCCACCGTCGGAGGCGAAGCACTTCTGGGGGGCGAAGTAGTAGGCGTCGAACTGGCTCGGGTCGACCCGGAGCCCGCCCGCGGCCGAGGTGCCGTCGACGGCCACGATCTGCCCATCGGCCCCCGAGACCGGCGGGCGGCGGATCTCCATGGCCACGCCGGTCGAGGTCTCGTTGTGGGTGAGCGCGTAGAGGTCGACGTCGTCGACGGCCACGGGCTCGGGATGGGTGCCCGGTGGGGACTCGATGACCTGGGGGTCGTCGAGATGGGGCGCGGCCTGGGCGGCGGACGCGAACTTGGACGAGAACTCGCCGAACGAGAGGTGCTGGCTGCGCCGTTCGATCAGGCAGAACGTGGCGATGTCCCAGAAGCAGGTCGTGCCGCCGTTGCCGAGCACGACCTCATAGCCGTCGGGGAGCGAGAACAACTGGGCCAGCCCGCTGCGGAGCCGGCCCACCACCGATCTCACCGTGGCCTGGCGGTGGCTGGTGCCGAGGTAGCCCGACCCCGTCGCCGCCAGCGCGGCGAGCTGTTCGGGGCGCACCTTCGAGGGGCCGCTCCCGAAGCGTCCGTCGGACGGCTTCAGGGTGTCGGGGATGCGGATGTCGGGCGTGGCAGAGGCGTTCGTCACGTGTGCAAGCATGGCAGCCATGGCGTCGCCCCGAGAAACCGCCACAACGACCGGTTCCGCCGCCGGCACGTCCATCCGGTCGCGCATCTCCGCCCGTGTCGCAGCCGTGTCCCCGTCGGCCACCCTCGCCGTCGACGCCAAGGCGAAGGCACTGGCGGCGGCGGGGGCCGACGTCATCGGGTTCGGCGCCGGCGAGCCCGACTTCCCCACCCCCGACCACATCGTCGAGGCGGCCGTCGCCGCCTGTTACGACCCCGTCAACCACCACTACACCCCGACGGCCGGCCTCGCCCCCCTGCGCGAGGCCATCGCGGCCAAGACCGCCCGCGACTCGGGCTTCGAGGTCTCCCCGTCGCAGGTCCTCGTCACCAACGGCGCCAAACAAGCCGTCTACGAAGCCTTCGCGACGGTGCTCGACCCCGGCGACGAGGTTCTCGTGCCCGCTCCCTATTGGACGACCTACCCCGAGGTCATCGCCCTGGCCGGCGGCGTCCCGGTGGCGGTGCCGACCGACGAGTCCACCGGCTTCCACCTCACCGTGGACGCGCTCGAAGCGGCCCTGACCCCGGCCACCAAGGTCCTGCTCTTCGTGTCCCCCAACAACCCCACCGGGGCGGTCAGTACACCCGAGGAGGTCCTGGCCATCGGTCGGTGGGCGGCCGATCGCGGCCTCTGGGTCGTCACCGACGAGATCTACGAGCATCTCGTCTACGGCGACCGCGCCTTTCTGTCCATGCCGGTGGCGGTGCCGGAGCTCGCCGACCGGTCCATCGTGATCAACGGCGTGGCCAAGACCTACGCCATGACGGGATGGCGCGTGGGCTGGCTGATCGGGCCACCCGACGTTGCGGCGGCGGCCTCCAACCTGCAGTCCCACGCCACCTCGAACGTCTCCAACGTGTCCCAGCGCGCCGCGCTGGCCGCGTTGACGGGCGACCTCGTGGCGGTGGGGGAGATGCGCGCCGCCTTCGACCGTCGGCGCGTCACCATCCACGCCATGCTCAACGACTGCCACGGGGTCACCTGCGTCGAGCCCGAGGGCGCCTTCTACGCGTTCCCGTCGGTCCGGGGCCTGCTGGGCCGCAAGCTGGCGGGACGGCTCGTGTCGTCATCGGCCGACGTGGCCACGGTGGCCATCGAGGAGGCCCAGGTTGCCGTGGTCCCCGGGGAGGCCTTCGGCGCCGAGGGATATCTCCGACTGTCCTACGCGCTCGGTGACGACGCCATCGTCGAGGGTGTCACCCGGCTCGGCAAGCTCTTCGCCACCGCCGAGTAGTCGAGCCCCAGCGCCGAACCGCAGCGCCGAACCGCAGAGCCGTAGTAGCGCCGAGTAAGGACGACGAGCCACATGGCACGGGTACTGATCACAGAGAAGCTCGCCGAGCGCGGGCTCAAGACACTGGCCGACGCCGGCCATCAGGCCGACGTCCAGCTCGACCTCGACCCCGACGGTTTGTTGCGCGCCATCGTGGGCGCCCACGCCCTGATCGTCCGCTCGGCCACCCAGGTCACCGCCGATGTCCTCGAGGCGGGCACGGACCTCGTCGTGGTGGGACGGGCTGGCATCGGGCTCGACAACGTGGACGTCGACGCGGCCACCCGGCGCGGGGTCATGGTGGTGAACGCGCCGGAGTCCAACGTGCTCTCCGCCGCCGAGCACGCCATGGCGCTGCTCTTGGCCCAAGCCCGCAACGTCCCCCAGGCCCACGCCGCGCTCATGGCAGGGAAGTGGGAGCGATCGAAGTGGGAGGGCGTCGAGCTCCACGGCAAGACCCTCGGTGTCGTCGGCCTCGGTCGCATCGGCGCGCTGGTGGCCCAGCGCGCCCTCGCCTTCGGCATGCGGCTCTGCGCGTACGACCCCTACGTCTCGGCCGACCGGGCCCGCCACATGGGGGTCGAGATGCTGTCTCTCGACGAGCTCGTCGCCGAGTCCGACTTCCTCACCATCCATCTCCCCAAGACCGCCGAGACGGCAGGACTGATCGGCGCCGAGCTGCTCGCCAAGGCCAAGCCCGGGATCCGCATCGTCAACGCGGCGCGCGGCGGGATCGTCGACGAAGAGGCACTGGCCGACGCGCTGCGCTCGGGCCGGGTCGGGGGTGCCGCCTTCGACGTCTTCGCCACCGAGCCGTGCACCGACTCGCCTCTGTTCGCCTTCTCCACGGTGGTGGTGACCCCGCACCTGGGCGCGTCCACCGCCGAGGCGCAGGACAAGGCGGGCGTGACCATCGCCGAGCAGGTCAACCTGGCGTTGGCCGGTGACTTCGTGCCCTTCGCCGTCAACGTCGCCGCCAGCGAGGTGTCAGAGACCGTCCGCCCCTACCTCCGCCTGGCCGAACAGCTCGGCCGCTGCTTCGCCTGTCTCCATGACGGGCTTCCGGAGCGTCTCGAGGTGGAGTACCAGGGCGGGCTGGCCGGTTCCAACACCTCGATCTTGACCCTGGCCGTGCTCAAGGGCGTCTTCTCGGCCGGCACCGAGGAGCCCGTGTCCTACGTGAACGCGCCCCAGCTGGCCGCCGAGCGGGGCCTCGAGGTGCGCGAGGCGTCGACCGCGACGGCCCGCGACTACGTGAATCTGATCACCCTGCGCTCACCCGACCACTCCATGGCCGGCACCCTGACCGGACCTCGATCCGAGTCGCGCATCGTCCTCGTCGACGACCACACCGTCGAGGTCCCCCCCGCCGAGCACATGCTCATCGTCCGCAACGACGACCGTCCGGGGATGATCGGCGTGGTGGGTGTCGTCTTGGGAGAGGCCGGCGTGTCCATCTCGTCGATGGACGTCGACCCCTCTCGCACCGAGGGGACCGCGCTCATGGTGCTCTCCACCGACCGCGCCATCCCCGACGAGGCCTTCGCCACCTTGCAGGGGACCGACGGCATCCTCGCCATCCACCGCATCGCCTGCGTCTGAGCTCGGGTGAGCTCTGTTGAGCTCCGTCTTGTTCGGTTGAGTTCCGGGCTGTCGGGCTCCGTCTTGGTGGGGCCCGGACCTCGACCCAGGGGAGCAGCCCGTTAGCCTCTGTCGCATCGACGACCACCGCGGTCCGGCTGGGGATGGCGAGGAGGAGGTTCTCGACGCGGCTCGCGGGGGAGACCGCCAGGCCCTCGAGACCTTGGTCACCGCGCACTACGACCGCGTCCACGCGCTCTGTCGCCGGATGCTCGGAAACGAACCCGACGCTCTCGACGCAACGCAGGACGCGCTGGTCGCGGCGATCAGGGCTCTCAACCGGTTCGACGGGCGGAGCTCGTTCGCCACGTGGATCTACCGCATCGCCACCAATACCTGCATCGACGAGATCCGCCGTCGCCGCCGACGGCCCGTGACCGGTCTCGTTGCTGACATCGGGGACGTCGCCGACGAGGTTTCCTCGGGCCTCGGTGCCCCGGGCCTGTTCGTGGTCCCGCCACCGAGGGGCACCGATCATTCCCAGAGCGGTGGTGAGTCTCGGGACGTCGGTGGCGGAGGTGATGGCGGACGGGTTGGAGGTTCCGGCCCTGTCGGTCGTCTCGGTGGTCTCGGTGGTCTCGGTGGTGTCGGTGGTGGTCGAGACCCGGCCGACATCGTCGCCGCCCGCGTGGACATCGACGCCGCCCTTGGGGCGCTGCCCCTCGATTTTCGCACCGCCGTGGTGCTCCGTGATGTCTGTGATCTCCCCTACGACGAGATCGCCGACATTCTGGAAGTGCCGGTCGGGACGGTCCGTTCGCGCATCGCCCGCGCCCGGACCGCGTTGGCGGCCACATGGGACACCGATGCCACCGGGAACCATTCCGGGGCACCGGACGTCAGAAGACCGGACGCTGTCACAGAACAATCTCGACAATCTCCACAATCTCGACCATCTCGGGGAGAAGAGCACAGCCGATGACCGACGAGCACCTGACCGACGAGCAGTTGTCGTCGCATCTCGACGGGGTCCTCGACGCTGAACTCGACGAGAACGCCGCGTCATCTGTGGGTGACCACCTCGCCGGTTGTGGTTCCTGTCGTCGGCGTTTGGCAGCCCTCGACTCGGTGCGTGCACGCCTGAGGGCTCCGGTATCCACGCTGGATCCTGTGGTTCGCGCCGCATCGATCGAGGGCGTCTTGCACACGCTTGGGGAAGGTCATCCCGACTCCGCCCCCAACAGCGAAGTGCCGATTCCGATCCCGTCCCCGATCCCCCGACGCCGTCCGCAGGTACTGGTCGGTGCGGTTGCAGCCGTCTTGGTCCTGGCTGTCGCCGTCGGGGTACCCCTCGCCCTTGTGGGTCAGAGCAGCAGTTCACAGAGCAGGGCTTCGGCACCGACCAGCCAGGCGGCCCGCCAACCGGCGGGAACGGACCATAGCGCTCGAGCCGCGGGTGCAGCCGGCCTCTCGGGGAGTCTCACCGCGACTGTCCACGACTTCGGCGCGCTGAGCTCGATCGACGGCTTGCGGTCCCGAGTCGCGGCGGTGGCACCGGAGGAGTTCTCTACCCTGGCGCCGGAGAAGCAGGAGAAGCAGTCCGCCGCGAACGCGACGGCCCCGACGGGGAGAGCTTCGAGCAAGACGGGCTCCGCGTCGGGAGCGACATCTGTCGAATTCGAGCGCTGCCTGTCATCGGCGGTGCACGCCGCGGGCCCGACGAGGACCGTGAGACTTCTCGCCTCTGCCACATTCAAAGCTACGCCCGCACTCGTCTACGTCTTTCAACCCGACCCGAACGGATCAGTCCCGGCCAACACGGCGCGGTCCGCGGTGGTGGTTACCGCACGCGCCGGTTGCAAGGTTCTCGCCACGACGTACCTCTGACGTCTCGGTCGGGTGCGTCGACGCGCGGTCAGAGCCGGGGCTCAGCTCCGAGTGGGAACGTGAGAGCCGTTCGGCACGAGTCGATCCGGCGCGGGCGGCACCGTCGGCCATGTGTCGAAACTGCCCCGACGGGGACTCGGTGCGCCTGGCTCCCCGGCGACCCTTCCGAGCACGGCCCGCACCACAACAGCAATGGCGGCCGCAACTCCAATCACGACGATCGACCAGCCCAGACCTCGCATCACGGCTCTCACGCCATGAAGCGTACGTCCTCGCCGAGGTGGGTGTGCTTGACCTGAGCGCCTCGGTTTGGAAGCATGGACGTTGACATGCGTCACCACCCCTTCATCACGAACCTGCTTCTTACCTAACGGCGAGCGCCACATCGCGCTCGCCGAGCCCGCCCCCTGTGCCGAATGGCCAGGGGGTTTCTTCTTGGGCGAAGAGCGGTCCGGGATCGATAGGAGATCGTGAACACAGAGCACCAGGAACACAGAGCACCGGCAACACAGAGCACGAGAGCGAGGACATCCGATGAGCGAGAAGCCCAGCGCCAAGCCAAGCCCGAAGCCGTCCAGCCAGCCCGCCGGGGCACAGGGACTGCTTCCGCGCGGTGGAGACCCGGGGCACCTCGTCGTATTCGACACGACCCTCCGTGACGGCGAGCAGTCGCCGGGGATCTCGCTCGATGTCGCCGAGAAGCTCGAGATCGCAGAACAGTTGGCCCGGGCCGGGGTCGACTACATCGAGGCCGGGTTCCCCGTCGCCAGTCAGGGAGACTTCGAAGCGGTGCAGACGATCGCCCGGTCGGTCGGCAACGGGCCTGAAGCCCCGGCCATCTGCGGTCTCTCGCGTACCCAGCTCTCCGACGTCGACCGCTGCTGGGATGCGGTGCGCGACGCGGCGCGGGCGCGGATCCACGTGTTCATCTCGACCAGCCCCCAGCACATGGAGCACATGCTCAAGATGAACGAGACCCAGGTGCTGGCCGAGACGCGCGGCGGCGTCGCCCGCGCCAGGGAGCACACCGATGACGTGGAGTTCAGCCCCCAGGATGCAACCCGGACGCCCCTCGACTTCATGCTGGAGGTGCTGCGGGCCTCGGTCGAGGCGGGTGCCACCACGTTGAACATCCCCGACACCGTGGGATACGGCATTCCTTGGGACTTCGGTGCCCTGATCCAACACATCCGCAAGGAGGTCCCCGGCGACTACGTGCTGTCGACCCACTGCCACAACGATCTCGGGCTTGCCACGGCGAACACCCTCGCCGGTGTCCAGGCCGGGGCGCGCCAGGTCGAGGTCTGTGTCAACGGCCTCGGAGAGCGCGCCGGCAACGCCGCGCTCGAGGAGGTCGTCATGGCCCTGCGCATCCGCGCCGATCAGTTCCCCGGCATCACCACCACGGTGCGCACCGAGGAGTTGGCGCGCTCCTCTCGGCTCGTGGCTCGACTCACCGGCTACCCCGTCCAGTACAACAAGGCCGTGGTGGGCCGAAACGCCTTCGCCCACGAGTCCGGTATCCATCAGCACGGGGTCCTTGCGGATCGGTCGACCTACGAGATCATCGACGCCGCCAGTGTGGGCCAGGTCGGTCGCCAGATCGTCATGGGCAAGCACTCGGGACGCCACGCCTTCGCCAACACGCTCGAGAAGATGGGGATCCGCGTCCAGGGTGACGGCCTCAATCAGGCCTTCACGCGCTTCAAGGAGCTCGCCGACCGCAAGGTCGAGATCACCGAGGCCGATCTCGAGGCGATCGTGGCCGAGGAGCTCGGCCAGGACCTGGTGGAGGGTTTCCATCTCGACGCGCTCGAGGTGGCCGGCGGCACCGTCGGGATGCCCCGCGCCCGCGTCGTGGTCAGTCGGTCGGGAGACAAGGTGGAGGCCGCCGCCGAGGGCAACGGCATGATCGACGCGGCGTGCACCGCTATCCGGGCCGCCACGAAGGTCGAGTCACGGCTCATCGGGTTCAACGTGTCCTCGGTGACGGGGGGCGTCGATGCCCTCGGGGACGTGGTCGTCCAGCTCGAGGACCAAGGGCTCAAGGTCTCGGGACGTGGTGTCTCCACCGACGTGGTCGAAGCCTCGGCCCGTGCCTATCTGGCCGCGGTGAACCGCCTCGTCCGGATCCGCGCCCGCAACGACCAGCGCGAATTGGAGATCGGGCCTTAAGGCTACGCCGCGGGTTGGATCTCCGCCGTGCAGTGCGCACATCGCCGGGCCCGGTCGGGGATCTCGCTCAAACATTCAGGGCAGTCGCGCGTGCCGGGCTCGGCCTCTTGGCCCCTCTGGCGCCGAACAACCAGGGCGTTGATCGGCTTGAGCACGAAGAAGAAGATGGCCGCCGCGATCAACACGAACGAGATCAGATCGTTCAAGAAACGGCCGTAGGAGAAGATGCTGTGGTGCACCGTGAAGGTGAGGTTGTCGAAGGAGCTGCTTCCCGGGATGGAGACCAACGGCGTGAGCAGGTTCTTCACAAAGGACGACACCACCGCACCGAAGGCGGCTCCGATGACCACGGCAACGGCCAGGTCGATCACGTTCCCCCGCAAGATGAATGCCTTGAAGTCCTTCAGCACGCTGCCTCCTCGATCGATCGGTTGATTTCGGGCCCGGTGGTGAAACGGGTTCGATGGGGCGGCCCCGACGCTATGCCAGGAGGGGTTCCGACGCTTCGGCTCACCTGCCAAGAGGTCCACAAGCTCGCCAACCCGAACCCTCGAGCTGGGACGGCCGCGCTCGGGAGCCGACCAGCCACCGATCTCAGCGTGGGGCGATCCCGGTGGCGGTGGGGAGCCAGGGTGAGCGGGTGCGCTCGTAGGCCGTGATGTCGTCTCCGTGGCGGAGGGTCAGTCCGATGTCGTCCCAACCGTTGAGCAGCCTCTCGCGCGTGAACTCGTCGAGAGAGAACGAGCCGGTGAGGCCGACGGCCGGTGCCTCGACCGAGCCGCGGGCCACGTCGATGGTCAGCTCGAGCGACGGGTCGGCCACGACCGCGTCGAGAAGGGCGCGGCCGAGCGCGGGCTCGACCTCGACCGGGAGCAGTCCCTGCTTGGTGCAGTTGTTTCGGAAGATGTCGGCGAAACGCGGCGACACGACGGCCTCGAAGCCGTAGTCGAGGAGCGCCCATACGGCGTGCTCCCGAGAGGACCCCGTGCCGAAGTTCGGGCCCGCCACGAGGATGGTGGCGCCCGCGTACTCCGGTTGGTTCAACACGAAGGCCCGGTCGTCGCGCCACTCCGAGAAGAGGCCGGCGCCGAATCCCGTGCGCTCGACGCGCTTGAGCCAGTCCGACGGGATGATCTGGTCGGTGTCGACATCGGAGCGGTCGAGAGGAACGGCCCGGCCGGTGACGACGGTGACGGGCTTCACGACGGCCTCGTCGGGGTCGCGAGAGGTCCTCGGCGCGTGATGGCAGATCCTCCGGGCGTCATGGCAGATCCTCCTGGCGTCATGACAGGTCCTCGGGGGTGGCGAAGTGTCCGGCCACGGCGGTCGCCGCGGCCACGGCGGGTGAGACCAGGTGTGTCCGACCGCCCCGTCCCTGGCGACCTTCGAAGTTGCGGTTGGAGGTCGAAGCGCAGCGTTCGCCGACGGCGAGCTTGTCGGGGTTCATGGCAAGGCACATCGAGCAGCCGGGCTGGCGCCACTCGAAGCCGGCGGCGAGGAAGACCTTGTCGAGCCCCTCGGCCTCGGCCTGGGCCTTCACCGGGTGCGATCCGGGCACGACCAGGGCCCGCAATCCCGGGCGGACGTGCCGGTCGTGGAGAACGGCCGCGGCGGCCCGGAGGTCCTCGATGCGCGAGTTGGTACAGGACCCGATGAAGACCGTGTCGACGGCCACGTCGCGCACGGCGGTTCCCGCTCCGAGGCCCATGTACTGCAGCGCCCGGGCGGCGGCCTCGCGCTCGGCCGGCTCGGCGAAGCTCGACGGGTCGGGGACGATCCCGTCGATCGGGACCACCTGGGCGGGGTTGGTGCCCCAGGTGACATGGGGTCGGATCTGCGAGGCGTCGATCGTCACCGTCTTGTCGAAGACAGTGCCTTCGTCGGTGCCGAGACTGCGCCAGTCGTCGAGGGCGCGCTCCCACATCCTCCCGGTCGGCGCGTGGGGACGGCCCTCGAGGTATTCGAAGGTGACGTCGTCGGGCGCGATCATCCCGGCCCGGGCGCCGGCCTCGATCGACATGTTGCACATCGTCATCCGGCCCTCCATCGACAGCGCCCGGATGGCGGGGCCGCGGTACTCGATGACGTGTCCCATGCCGCCGCTGGTGCCGATGCGCCCGATGATGGCGAGGACGATGTCCTTGGCGGTGACACCCCCGGGCGCGTCGCCCTCGACTTCGACGGCCATGGTGTCGAGCCGCATCTGGGGAAGTGTCTGGGTGGCGAGGACGTGCTCGACCTCTGAGGTGCCGATCCCGAATGCGAGAGCTCCGAACGCGCCGTGGGTGGAGGTGTGGCTGTCGCCGCACACGATGGTCATGCCCGGCTGCGACAGGCCGAGCTCGGGCCCGATGATGTGGACGATGCCCTGATTGGCGTGGCCCATCGGATAGCAGGTGATCCCGAACTCTTCGCAGTTGGCGGTGAGGACCTCGAGCTGCCGGGCCGACACCGGGTCGGCCACGGGCTTGTCGATGTCTGTGGTGGGGACGTTGTGATCGGCGGTGGCCACGGTGAGCTCGGGGTGCCGGACGGGCCGGCTCGCCAGCCGCAGCCCGTCGAAGGCCTGAGGCGACGTGACCTCGTGGACCAGGTGCAGGTCGATGAAGAGAAGATCGGGCTCACCGTCGGCTTGATGGACGAGGTGGCGTTCCCAGACCTTGTCACTGAGTGAACGGGGGCTCTGTGTGCCGACGCGTGACGTCATCGGTCAGGTGCCGATCTGGACGATCTCGACCCGCAGTGTTCCGCCCGGGGACTCGTACTCGACCACGTCGCCCGAGGTCTTGCCGAGCAGGGCCTGGCCCAGCGGCGATCCCGGGGACACCACGTTGAGCTCGTCGTGGCGCTCCTCGATCGATCCCACCAGGAACCGCTCGATCTCCTCGTCCCCCTCGTAGCGGATGGCCACGACCGATCCGGCCGACACCGTCTCGGAGCTCCCGACGGCAACGTGGTCGACGATCACGGCGTGGCCCAGGGTGTGCTGGAGTCGGCGGATCCGGGACTCCATCTTCCCCTGGGTGTCCTTGGCGGCGTGGTAGTCACCGTTCTCGGACAGGTCGCCCAGTGCCCGGGCGGCCTCGATGGCGCGCGCGATCTCGACCCGGCCCCGGGTCGTCAGGTCCTCGAGCTCGGCCTGGAGTCGTTCGAAGGTGGCCTGGGTGAGATGGGTGGATTCGGCGTCGGCCATGTCCCCCAAGGGTATCGGCTCGGTCGGGGGCCACCGGTGGGCCGAGGCCGCCTCGAAGACGCCCGACCAGCCCCTCCGCCCTCGGACACGGGGCCGGTCCGGTGCCGGGATCGGTCGGTGTGCCCCGGGGTGTGGTTGACGGGCGCGTCGGGGCGCGGGAGACTGTTTCTCCGATGGGAACCCCGAGCACTTCCGTAATCGTCATCGAATAGGCGCACACCCGATTGGTGTGCGCCTCCCCGACCGTCCACATTGTGGGCGGTTTTTCATTTTCCGGGCCATGCCCACAACCGACGATGAGCACCCAACCATGAGCACACCCACAACCCACAACGTGGCCGTGATCGGCGGCGACGGCATCGGCCCCGAGGTGCTGTCCGAGGCCCTCAAGGTCCTGTCCGCGGCCGGCGTCACCCTCGAGACGACCTATTTCGAGCTCGGTGCCGCCCACTACCTCCGCACCGGCGAGGTGCTCGCCGACGCCACCCTCGAGGAGCTCCGGGGCTTCGATGCCATCCTTCTCGGGGCGGTGGGCCCTCCGGTGGGGTCGACCGAGGTCCCCCCGGGTCTCTTGGAGCGCGGACTGCTGCTCCGGATGCGTTTCGAGCTGGACCTCTATGTCAACCTCCGGCCCTTCGTCGGGCTGGCCGGGGCGCCCGCGCCCGACTGCGACTTCGTCGTCATCCGGGAGAACACCGAGGGCACCTACGCCGGAGAAGGCGGGTTCCTTCGTCGCAACACGCCCTTCGAGGTGGCCACCCAAGGGTCGGTCAACACCCGGATGGGTGTCGAGCGATGCGTCCGGTTCGCCTTCGAGCTCGCCTTGAGCCGTGAGCGCCATCACCTCACGCTCGTCCACAAGACCAACGTCCTCACATTCTCCGGAGACCTCTGGCAACGGGTGGTGGACGAGGTGGCTCGGGAGTACCCGGGCGTGACCCGCGACTACAACCACGTCGACGCGGCATGCATCTACATGGTGGAGCGCCCCGACCGCTACGACGTCATCGTGACCGACAACCTCTTCGGTGACATCCTGACCGACCTGGCGGGTGCGGTGGCAGGGGGGATCGGGTTCGCGGCGTCGGCCAACTTGAACCCGGCGCGCACCGGGCCGTCACTGTTCGAGCCCGTCCACGGCGCCGCCCACGACATCGCCGGCACCGGCACGGCCAACCCGGTGGCGGCGGTCCGCTCCGCCGCGCTCATGCTCGAGCACCTGGGCGAGGTCGACGCGGCCGAGCGCGTCTCCAAGGCCGTCACCGCCTATCTGTCCGAACAACCGTCTCAATCGTCCGGCTCTCATGTTTCGTCCACCGTCGCAGTCGGCGACGCCATTGCAGAAAGGCTCTGAGCCCGTGCCCATCACCCCGACCGAGAAGATCTGGCTCGACGGCGAGCTCGTCGACTGGGACAAGGCACGGGTCCACGTGCTCACGCACTCGCTCCACTACGGATCAGGCGTCTTCGAGGGGGTGCGCGCCTACCCCACGAGCCGCGGCGTGGCCGTGTTCCGGTTGACCGACCACATCAACCGGCTCTTCACCTCGGCCCAGGTGTTCATGATCGACATCCCCTACAGCCCCGCCGAGCTCGTGGCGGCGAGCAAAGAGGTGGTCCGCGTCAACGGGCTCGACGACGGCTGCTACCTACGACCCATCGTCTACCTCGGGTACGGCGAGATGGGACTGAACCCGTTGCCGTGTCCCGTCAGCGTGGCCATCGCCGCCTGGCCGTGGGGGACCTACCTGGGCGACGAGGGTGTGGCCAACGGCATCCGCCTCAAGGTGTCCTCGTGGCAGCGCCACGACCCCAACGCCGTGCCGACGGCGGCCAAGGGGACGGGCATGTACGTGAACTCGTCGCTGGCGAAGGTCGAGGCCCTCAAGGCCGGTTACGACGAGGCCGTGTTGCTCTCGGCGGACGGATCGGTGTCGGAGTGCACGGGCGAGAACATCTTCGTGGTTCGGGGCCGGACCATCGTCACCCCGCCGACGTCGCAGTCCGCGGCGCTGGCCGGCATCACCCAGGACTCGGTGCGCGTCATCGCCACGGACCTGGGCTACGAGTACGTCTCCGAGACGCTCATCCGCACCGACCTCTACACCGCCGACGAGGCCTTCCTGACCGGCACCGCCGCTGAGGTCGTCCCCATCCGCGAGGTCGACGACCGCACCGTGGGCACGGGTCGGGTGGGGCCGGTGACCAAGCACATCCAGGACACCTATTTCGCCACGGTCCGCGGCGAGGTGGACCGGTACAAGGACTGGCTCGAATATGTCGAGTGACGTCGGTCACGGAACGGGCTCGGGACAGAGCCCGCGTTCGGGGCGAAGCCCGCGTTCGGGGCGAAGCAAGGTCGTCACGCGCAAGGCCGGTCCAGGGCACACCCACGGCACGGCCAGTCACGGCTTCGACCTGCCCGTGCTCCCCGAGGCCGTCGACATCTTCGACACCACACTGCGCGACGGGTCCCAGCAAGAAGGCCTGTCGCTCACCGTCGACGACAAGCTCCGGGTGGCCGAGCAACTCGACCATCTCGGCGTGACGTTCATCGAAGGGGGATGGCCCGGCGCCAACCACAAGGACGAGGAGTTCTTCGCCCGGGCCCCGGCCGAGCTCCGCCTCTCCACGGCGACGCTCGTCGCCTTCGGGTCCACCCGCCGCGCCGGGGTCCGGGCCGAGGACGACGAGGTCCTTCGTCAACTCGTGAAGGCGAACACCGAAGCCGTCTGCATCGTGGCCAAGGCTTCGAAGTTGCATGTCACCGAGGCGTTGCGCACGACGCTCGACGAAGCCGTGGCCATGGCCGCCGACTCGGTGAACTTCCTCCGGGACCACGACCTGCGGGTGTTCTTCGATGCCGAGCACTTCTTCGACGGCTTCCGTGACGACCCCGAATTCACCCTCCGCATCCTGCGCGCCGCCGAGGAAGCCGGGGCCGAGGCCCTCGTGCTCTGCGACACCAACGGCGGCACCCTGCCCCACGATGTGGAGCGGATCGTCGCCGAGGTGGTATCGGACTTCGAGTGTCAGGTGGGGGTCCACTTCCACAACGACTCGGGCTGTGCCGTGGCCAACTCCATCGCCGGGGTCCGGGCCGGCGCCACCCATGTCCAGGGATGTGTGAACGGCTACGGGGAACGGACGGGCAACGCGGACCTCTCCGCCACGATCCCCAACCTGTCGCTCAAGCTGAACGTAAGGACCATCCCCGCCGACCGCCTGGAGCGGATCACCCCGGTGTCGCACCACATCGCCGAGCTCGTGAACGTCGCCCCCAACCCCCAACAGCCCTATGTCGGCGCGGCGGCCTTCGCCCACAAGGCCGGCCTCCACACGAGCGC
>JADGOL010000329.1 GCA_017882995.1 Acidimicrobiales bacterium
ACCGGATCGAGTTCTCGAAGTATTGCCGCTGGTGCGGGCATCACACCCCCCACCGGGAGACGCGCTAGCCCAGATGGCTCGGAGCACGTCCCGCAAAGGCAGGCCTGCGGCGAGCGGGCGGCGTTCCGTCAGCGCGCCGCTGGCCGGCAAGCCCAAGAGCCAGTCGGGCGGCGAGGTCGACCGCCGGCGTGGTCTCCGCGGCCTGATCGGGTTCGTCGGCGAGGTGCGCGCCGAGCTGGCGAAGGTCGATTTCCCCAACCGGCAGCAGACGTGGCAGTCGACGATGGTCGTCCTCGCGGCGTGCATCGTGGTGGGTGGATACCTGTACGGACTCGATCAGGCGTTCGCCCATCTCGCCACCAAGCTGGTAAATCTGCAAAAGTAGGGACGCAATGTTCCGCTGGTATGTGATCAACACCTATTCCGGGCACGAGAACAAGGTCAAGACCAATCTCGAGCACCGGATCAAGTCGATGAGCCAGGAGCAGGTCGTGCGCCGGGTCGTCGTCCCGACCGAGTCCGTGGTCGAGACCAAGGACGGCCAGAAGGTGCAGACCGAGCGCCGGCTCTGGCCTGGCTACGTGCTGGTCAACATGGACCTGACCGACGACGCCTGGACGCTCGTCAAGAACACGCCGGGCGTGACCGGGTTCGTCGGCTCCCAGAACAAGCCTGTCCCGCTGAGCCAGCCCGAGGTCGACCGGATGCTGCACACGGCCGTCGCCCAGGCCGAGCAGAAGACCAAGGCCAAGGCCGAGTTCACGATGGGCGACAGCGTCAAGATCACGTCCGGGTACCTGGCCGACTTCGACGGCGAGATCGCCGAGATCAACGAGGACCAGGGCAAGCTCAAGGTGCTGGTCTCGATCTTCGAGCGCCAGGTCCCCGTCGAGCTCGAGTTCGACAAGGTCAAGAAGATCTAGGGCCTATCGCGGGCCGCCGGTGCCTGGCACCGGTGTCCGGTGCCAGGCACCTGTCCATCAACGGTCGTGTGCGCAGCGGTGTTCTGTCCCATCGCGGCTGGAGATGGAGCAGTTCAGGGGTCAGACCCCCTCTACACATTCCTCGGCGTTCGCAGTGCTCGGGACAGTTGGATGTGTAAGGGGGTCTGACCCCGGGTTGATGGTGGGTGGGGGCTAGTATTCCGCGCGTTCACGACGTGGGAGCCCTGACCGGGCGCTTGCACCACACGAGAGGTGAGATATGGCGAAGAAGGTCATCAAGGTCATCAAGCTCCAGATCCCTGCCGGCCAGGCCAACCCGGCGCCCCCGGTGGGCCCGGCCCTCGGCCAGCACGGGGTCAACATCATGGAGTTCTGCAAGGCGTTCAACGCCGCCACCCAGGGGCCGAACGCCGGCCGGATCACGCCGGTCGAGATCAGCGTGTTCGAGGATCGCTCGTTCACGTTCATCACCAAGACGCCGCCGGCCGCTGTCCTGATCCGCGAGGCGCTCAACATCGACAAGGGCTCGGGAGAGCCGAACCGGACGAAGGTGGGCACGATCTCCCGCGCTCAGCTGCGCCAGATCGCCGAGACGAAGCTGCCCGACCTGAACGCGAACGACGTCGACGCCGCGATGCACATCATCGCCGGCACCGCCCGCTCGATGGGCGTGGAGGTGAGTGCCTGATGGCCGGCAAGCGCTATACCGAGGCACGGGCACAGGTCGACCGCGAGCGCACGTACCCGCCGCTCGACGCGGTGCGCACGCTCAAGTCGCTCGAGACCGCCAAGTTCGACGAGACGGTCGAGATGCACATGCGGCTCGGCGTCAACGTCCGCCACGCCGACCAGCAGCTGCGCGGCACGCTCTTCCTGCCGCACGGCACCGGCCGTTCCGTGACGGTGGCCGTGTTCGCCCAGGGCGAGAAGGCCAAGGAGGCCGAGGACGCCGGCGCCGACGTCGTCGGCGCGGACGACCTGGCCGCCCGGGTGCAGGAGGGCTTCACCGACTTCGATGTCGCCATCGCCACGCCCGACATGATGGGGACGGTCGGCCGGCTCGGTCGCATCCTCGGCCCTCAGGGCAAGATGCCGAGCCCGAAGGCGGGGACGATCACGTTCGACATCGCCAAGGCCGTGTCCGACATCAAGGCGGGCAAGATCGAGTACCGCACCGACCGCACGGGCATCATCCACGTCGCGATCGGGAAGAAGTCGTTCGAAGAGCGCGCCCTGGTCGAGAACTACGGGGCGGTGCTGGACGAGATCCTGCGGGCGAAGCCGGCGGCGGCCAAGGGCCGGTACCTGCGCTCGATCACGCTCTCCTCGACGATGGGCCCGGGCGTGAAGGTCGACACGGGCCGCATCCGCGACCTGCTCGACGAGACCGCCACGGCCTAGAAAAGACCCGGGGTCAGACCCCTTACACATCCCAACGCGCCCCGAGTGCAGACCACGCGGAGGAATGTGTAGAGGGGGTCTGCCCCCCACACTGCTCCATCTCCACAACCGTCGTGGGCGCATCGGAACGCGACAACCGTGGCAGGGGCGGACCGTCCCCGCCCACCAACGTCGGTGGTCTCTCGCCGAGGAGCGGCTGGGGTGGGACAGGTCTCCGAACCGCAGAGCGCTTGTGGCAAGGGCGGAGCGTCCACGGCGATGTTCGGAGCGCTGTCCCGGGGTCCGGGTCCCCGCTATGCTCCCGCCGCAAACCTGTCCGCGCCAGAGACCGTCGGGGCCCACCGGGCTCAACCCCACAACACCCGACCGAGGCCGGTGCTCGTGCACGTCTCACCCGCGTGCGCTCGCGTCGCCTCACGGCGGACGCGAGATCGCATGAAGGAGGTGAACCGTGCGTTTGGAGCAAAAAGAGCGGGTGGTCGAGCGGCTGACCGAGCGCATGCGGGAGGCGCCCGCGATGATCGTCACCGATTACCGCGGCCTGACCGTGACCCAGGTGGCCGACGTCCGCCGCTCGTTGAGCGAGGCCGGGGCGACGTTCCACGTCGCCAAGAACACGCTCGCCC
>JADGOL010000002.1 GCA_017882995.1 Acidimicrobiales bacterium
CGTAGGCCGGATCGCTGGTCGACCGCTCAGATCAGGAAGCGATTTTCGAAGAAGAACCCTGATAGCGCAAGATCCTGAGCGAATGGCCGTTCGCATACCCACTATTGGGGATGCCGGGCGGCCCTTCCTCGTGATCCCATTGAAGGCGAAGTCAGGCTGGGACGTCGCACCCGGGACACTGTGGTTGATTGCCCACGATCAGGCCGGCCGAGCCGGAGCCGTTCGTCGGCCCCCTGACCGGTTCGCGTCCTGGCTCAGGAGAGTCCGAGTCCCGAAGCGCGAGGTTCACCGAATCTCAGCGATCGCCGCCTCCCATGCTCGCAACGTCAGTGCTTTGTCAAAGGACTCGCCATCGCGCTCTCGATTGGTGGCGATGTGGATGTGGCCCCGTGTTCCGGTCAGCGTCGACTCGCCTTCGCTCATATTGAGGACCACGAGCACGCGTTCCCCGCGACGCCACGCCCAGACCCCCTCGGGTGCCGTCACCGTCACGTAGCGGCCCGTTTGCAGCTCGGGGGTCTGCCGGCGCAGAACGATGAGATCACGAGCCAACGTGAGCATCGACCAAGGGTCGGATCGTTGGTGCTCGACGTTGCACCTCCCGGTCGGTCCCAACGGGAGCCATGGCCGTGTGTCGGCAGTGGTGAAGCCACCCCCGGGCCCGTCGCGCCATGGCATAGGTGTGCGCATGGCGTCGCGCCCCGCGTAGGCGGGCCAGTAGCGGACGCCGAGAGGGTCGCGCAGATCAGCTTGCGACACGGGGAAGTCCTCGAGGCCGATCTCGTCCCCCTGGTACAGCACGGGTGTTCCCCGCAGACAAAGCAACATGAGGAGCGCGGCCCGAGCTTTGGCGGGGTCGCCCTCCGCCCACCGGGACGAGAACCGGGACATGTCGTGGTTCGAGCCTGTCCATGCCGGCCAGGCACCGGGCGGAAGGTGAGCTTCTGTGTCTTCGACGACGCTGCGCATCGTGGTGGCATCGAAAGGTGCGGTGAGGAAAGGGAAGTTGAAGGCGAGATGCAACTCGTCGCTGCCGTCGCCGTAGTACGTGGCCAGTTCCTCGACCTTCACCGGAGTCTCGCCGATGAGTGCTCGGGGTGTGTCGTAGGACTCAGCTAGCAGCCTCCATCGTCGGAGGACATCGTGGACCTCCGGGCGGTTGCCGTTGTAGACGGGTCGCTGTCCGAAGAGCTGTGCCTCGAAGTCGTCGTCTGGTGTCGCCGGTGGGTTGTCCCGTAGCCGGGCGTCTTTGACGATGATGTTGCACACATCGATCCGGAATCCGGCCACTCCTCGGTCGAACCAGAATCGGAGGATGGCGTCGAATTCGTTTCGGACCTCCTCGTTCCACCAATTGAGGTCGGGCTGCTCGGAAAGATGATTGTGGAGGTAGAACTGTCCCGTGGTTCCGTCGAGCGTCCAGGCGGGCCCGCCGAAGCTGCTCACCCAGTTGTTGGGCGCCGAGCCATCGGCTTTCGGATCCGACCAGACGTACCAATCTCGTTTGGGTGCGGTCAAAGAGGAGCGGGAGTCGACGAACCACGGATGTTGTTCGCTCGTGTGGTTCGGGACGATGTCCAAGAGCACGCGGATGCCTCGTTGGTCGGCCCCCGCCACCAAGCGGTCGAACGTCTCCAACGTTCCGAGATCCGGCTGGACGCCGCGGTAGTCGGCGACGTCGTAGCCCCAGTCCGCGTTGGGCGAGAGGGTGATCGGGCTGAGCCAGATCCCGTCGATCCCCAGCCATTCGAGGTGGTCGAGCCGGTCGATGACCCCCTCGAGATCGCCGACGCCGTCGGCATTCGAATCAGCGAACGAACGCAGATAGATCTGGTACAGGACGGCGGATCTCCACCATGGTCGTCCCGGTGCCGATCCACCTGCAGTGGCGGTCATCCCGCGCCGGGCAACGGCTGCCAGTCGTTGACGACGACCCAACACACCCCCTGGGGTATGTGGTTCATGGGGAACTTGCACTGGCTGGACGGAGGTGAGTTGGTATGCAACCTCACCACGCGGTACTGGGTCGGGCCGGAGAACTTGTCGGGACCGTAGGTGAGGATCGGTGAGTACCCACCGGGGAAGTTGGAGATCTTGGCCATGGCGGCGTCGAAGGTGCGCCGATCCAGGTGCCGTCCCGCCGCGGTGGCGGCGGCGGCAAAGAGGCGGATCTCCTGGCACCAACCTTGGACCGGCCCCTGTTCTTCGAGGTAGTCGTTCTGGTTTCCCTTTGGAACCTGGGGATAGGCCTTGTGCCACGCGGTGAAGCAACTACGCACGCCGGGGTCATAGCCCCCGTCGGCCTCAGGTCGCGTGTCGTCGATGCCGCCCAGAGTTGCGGTCGTCAGGCCCTCTTGCCCGTCCAGCGCCTTCTCGTAGGGGAAGGGAAGGAGGCCGAGCGCCGATTCGATGGACTCCTCGTAGTCCGACAAGAGGAGCTTGGGGAAGTACTGCTGTTGTGTTTCAGCCGCCAGCACGGGAAAGAAGACGTTGAAAGGAATGAGCGGGATGACCGAGGTCACGCCGTCGGACCGCAGTTGTTGGACAACCAGGGGAGCCTGGGAGTCGGTGGAGGCGGTGTCGGAAGGGTCCGAGGCGATCGTCTTCACCACCGGCGCGATGCCCGCCCGCCTCAGATCAGGGAGGAGATACTGGTTCAGAGCCACCGTGTCGCTCGCCCTGTTGCCGGCGATCACCCCCACCTTGACCTGGGCCCCGAGAAGCCCGGCGCTCAGGCCCCAGTCCACGGTGGCCTGCAGGATCGCGGCGTCATCTGGACCGGTCCACCACAGGTACGGCGAGCCTTGCCGGGTCCAATTGGTCACGGTCGTCCATTGGCTGAGCAGGGGAGTGTGGCCCTCCTGGGTGATGCAGAGTTGGTTGTCGCCGGTCCAGGTCCCGACCCCGTCGAGCACGGCGAAGGCAGGAGAGCTTCCATCGGTCCAGTCCTTGCACAGCGCCCGCATTTGGGATTCGTTGGTGGGATCGAAGTTGACGATGCTGACGTCGATCGTCCGGCCGTTGATGCCACCGGTGTCGTTGATGAGCTTCACGAACAACTTGATGGCCTTGTTCTGTTCGCTGTACTCGATGTCGCCCGCAAAACCGAGGTTCGACGCCAGCGACGACAGGTTGGACACCGGGAAGACGACCCTGATGTTGTGGGTCGTGACCCCGGCGCTACTGGCGCTCGCCCTCACGGCCCCGACGGTGCCGGTGGTCGATCTGCCCTTCTTGACGGGGGAGCCGGCCCCCACGGCGAAGACGACGACGAGGACGAGGACGACCGCCAGCGCCACCGACACGATCTGCACGCTCGCCGAGCGCCGTCGGAACCGTCGCCACGATCGCCCCAGTCGACTTCCGCCCGGGCCGGCCATCGCCCCCTCCTCGTGCCCCCACTCGGGGCCGCCTTCCGGTCAGCCCCGTGCCTGGCGGCCAACATAGGCGCGGACGATCGTCGCAGCCGTCGACCCGAGGTCGTGGCGACCCCATCGGCTCGAGTTGTTCAGAAATAGTGCGCGCGGACACCTCATGCCCGCTCCCGAGTGGGTCGATGATCAAGAGATGGACACCGTCGGTCCCCCGCACCGCGAGCGTCAGGTGCGAGCGACGCCGTGAGCGCCGCGCCGCCCATGAGCGAATCGCGAATCGACCGGGCCGGGTCGAGCGCTGACCCGGGCTCCGAGATCCAACGCGTCTTCTGGCTCCGCCACATGCGGACGGGATTCGGTGTCTTCATCGGAGAGACGATCCTCGTCATGGTGTATCTGGCTCTCACACCCCATGGTCCTCATCGGGCGGTGCTGTGGCTCATCGTGGCGTTCTGGCTCGCGTTCGGAGTGCTGTGCGTCTTTCTTGCGCCGAGCCTGGCGTCGAGGTCCTGGCGGACCCGCTTCTCCGCGACCTGGACCGTGGTGGCGGCCTTGGCCGTCGGCGGCGTTGCCGCTCTCGACGGTGGGCTCGACAGCCCCGTGCTCTATCTGCTCTTTCTGCCCATCGCCTTCGCGGCGCTCGCCTTCACGCCCTTCGTCGCAGGTCTGTGCGGACTCGTCACCCTTGCCTCCGCGGTGTTGGTGGCGGCAACCGATTCGCACATCCAGGTCGCGCCAGTCGGCGTGGTCGTCCTCTTCGCCGTTCTGGCCGGTGCCTCGGTTCTCTCCGTGGCGGCGTCGGTCAATCGCACCTATCGAGAGCACCATGAGCAGATGCTCGCGGCCCAGATCGCCGTGCTGGCCGCCACCGACGGGCTCACCGGATGCGCCGTGCACAGGGTCTTTCATCAACGCTTCGAGGAGGAGATCTCGCGATCGATGCGTCACGGTCATCCCCTGAGCCTCTTGATCATCGATGTGGACCATTTCAAGTCCGTCAACGACACGTTCGGCCACCTCGTCGGAGACCACGTCCTGGCTGCGATCGGTGCGGTGTTGCGCACCCATGCTCGGAGCTTCGATCTCGTCGGTCGGTTGGGAGGGGACGAGTTCGCGGTCCTCATGCCCGACACCGATTCATCTGATGCCGGCGCCCTTGCGACACGGATTTGTCGGGAGGCCTCGTCGGTCCTCGAGGTGCAGGTGACCCTCAGCATCGGCGTGAGTGGCCTGGACCGGGACGTGCCGACGGTCGAGCACATGCGCGATGAGGCCGACTTCGCCCTCTACGAGGTCAAAGGGGCGGGACGTGACGGCGTGGCGGTGCGCGGAACGCAGGTCCCTGTCCCGGAGAACCACCCCAGAGCGGAGCCGGCCCCGACTCTGTAGTGGTGTCCGTCGGTTAGCGCGCCAGGAACCACCGGGCGGGGACGCGCACGACTCCTCGCGCGGCTCCCCGGGCAGATCCCGCAGTAGCGGAAGGTGCAATCCGGACTCGTGCACGCGTCGTCGCGACACGAACACGAGCCAGCACCGTCGATCTCGCGACCTGTTGGAGCCTCGGTTGGTCCTTGGTTTCCACTGATAGTGCCAACCGGCAACGTTGGTCCGTTGGACTCGACCCGCCCGAACGGGTGTTGCGCTCGGGCACGCGTCGCCAGCGTTGCCGCTGCTATCCGACTGACCCTTCGGAGCCTCAGACATTCGGTGGATTCTTGGCTCGAATCTTCAGTCACAGCGAGGCGCGACTGGATTCGGCTGGTAGATGACAGACCGAAACACCCCGTAAGCCTCGTGTCGATGCTGCGGGCAACAGAGCTGGCTATCTGTGCCTGTGAGATTGAGGAAGCCGCCACTGCTTTTCAGGCCACCCTGGGTAAGAATGGGTCTCGGGCGTCGTGCAAGCGTCGTCAACCCAAGGAGAACCGCCCACATGGACATCGTTCGCAACGCCGATGGCACCCTCGTCGTCCCCCTGCAGCGGGAGCGGCAGCACCACACCGACGATGGATCGGATACCTCCAACGTCGGTGCTGACGGCGAGGTGGCGCCAACGAGTGAGGCGCCTACGACCCGTCTGCTCCATCCAGGCGAAGGTGGGTACGACGAGGTGCTCGCCGAGTGGGACCGTCAGCAGAACCCCGACCGTGCACCGGTCGTCTCGACAGCAACCGGCCGGCAGGAAGCCATGAGTCTGGTGCACGCAGTGGCGACCTCTCCCGATCATGCCGTCGCGTCGGCGGTGAAGGCGATCGGCGACCCCCAAGCGAGCGGTGAAGCGTTGCGCCACGTCCTCGTCGGCGGTGTTCACTCGGTCGAAGACTTTGCCGCTGAGATCGCAGAGGCCGAAGGCGGCGACCCGCTCTCGGCTCATGAGACGACGAAGATCATCGGTGA
>JADGOL010000064.1 GCA_017882995.1 Acidimicrobiales bacterium
GAACGGGGGAATCGTCGATGCGCCCTACGGGTCCGGTCTGTCATTCCGTGACCCGGACAACATCGCCCTCGAATTCTTCGCTCCTCCGGGGTAGCGACAGGTTCCGCGATGAGGAATCACTTTGACCGGTGCTGATCCAGCGCGACAGATCGGCGCGTTGTCGGTACTCGATCTGGCCGTGGTGGCCGAAGGGTCTGGAATCGCTCGGGCACTCGAGGAGTCCATCGAGCTCGCCCGAGCCGTCGAGACGCTCGGGTACCGTCGCTTCTGGGTGGCCGAGCACCACAACATGCCCGGCATCGCCAGCTCGGCCACGGCGGTGCTGATCGGTCACATCGCGGCGGCCACGACCTCGATCCGGGTGGGTTCGGGAGGGATCATGCTGCCGAACCACGCGCCGCTCCTCGTGGCCGAGCAGTTCGGCACCCTCGAAGCCCTGCACCCGGGACGCATCGATCTCGGCATCGGACGGGCGCCGGGCACCGATCAGGTGACTGCCCTGGCGTTGCGACGCTCGTCAGAGGCCCTCAACGCAGACGATTTCCCCCAACAACTCGGTGAGCTCCGGGCGTTCTTCACCGGCGGGTTTCCCGACAACCACCCGTTTCGGAGCATCACCGCCGTGCCCGGGTTCGGGGACCAACCCGAGCTCTGGTTGCTCGGATCGAGCGGGTTCAGCGCCCAGCTGGCAGGCCTGCTCGGCCTTCCGTTCTCATTCGCGCATCACTTCAGCGCCGGGAACACGTTGCCCGCACTGGAGCTGTACCGATCGAGCTTCCGTCCATCGCCCACGTGGGCCGAGCCTCACGCCATGGTGGCCGTGTCGGTCATCTGCGCCGATACCGATGAGCAGGCCCAGTGGTTGGCGGGGCCCTCGAGATTGGCGTTCGTCCGGCTGCGATCGGGGCGACCGGGACGGCTCCCGACCCCGCAGGAGGCGGCCGATCACGACTACTCCCCCTCGGAGCGGCTCCTTCTCGACTCGAGGACCAGAGGGCAGATCGTCGGAGACCCCGAAACGGTGCGCGTCGGGCTGGAGGCACTCAGACGCGAGACGCAGGCCGACGAATTGATGATCACCGCGATGATCCACGACTACCGCGACCGCGTCCGGTCCTACGAGCTCGTGGCCGACATGGTGGCCGACGCGGCCGCCTGAGGTCCGAAGGCGACTCAGCGGCGGGCGACCGACTCCTCGAGCCCACGGACATCGGCCGCCTCGATCGGTCGGTAGCCGCCCTCGTCGGGACGTCCCGGCCGCCACCACACCGAGTCCGTGCTGTTCCAACGCTGCACTCGCAGCGTTCGAACGAGCACCTTGGACGTGGCGGTGATGGGGAGCTCCGGACAGACGCGCACGAAGCGTGGGGCCCACTTCGTCCCCAGGTCGCTCTGGGCGTCGAGGAACCTCGCGAACTCGACAGGCTCGAACACGGCTCCGGGCCGCAGCTGCAACGCCGCCATGACCTGGTCGCCCACCACAGGGTCGGGAACGGCGTAGACCGCGGACAGCACCACGTCGGGATGCCGCTCCAAGATGCGAGCCACGGGTGCGGCCGCGAAGTTCTCCCCGTCGACGCGCAACCAGTCGTCGGACCGCCCGGCGAAGTAGAAGAAGCCCGCCTCGTCGCGATAGGCGAGATCCCCGGTCCAGTACCACCCGTTTCGGAGGCGGGCCACCTCGGCCTCGTCGTTGTGCCAGTAGCCCTCGAACCCACTGGCCCCGCCCGTGGACACGAGCTCCCCGACCGCATCCTCGGAGTTCACGAGCACGCCGTCGGCGTCGAAGCGCGCCACAGGGCGCTCACGACCGGTCTCGGGGTCGACGACCATCGTCCCCTCCGGGGCCCGGCCGAGCGCGCCGCGCGGCGTGTCGGGCGTGCGTTGCACGGTGGCGCCGCCTTCGGTGGACCCGTAGCTGTCGACCACCACGCACCCGAACCGCTCGCCGAAGCGGACGATGTCGGCTTCGGCGCCCTCGTTCCCGAATACCCGCACCAAGGAGTTCTCGGCGTCGTCGGGTTGCTCGGGCGTGGCCAGGATGTACGACAGGGGCTTGCCCACGTAGTTGAAGTAGGTGACGCCGTGGCGACGGACATCGCTGAGGAAGCCCGACGCCGAGAATCGACCCCCGGTGGGCAACGCGATCGTCGCTCCCGCCGCGATGGCGGGGGAGAGGCCGGCCATGAGCGCGTTGGAGTGGAACAGGGGCATCGACACGTAGCAGACGTCGTCGACGGTGAACGAGAACATCTGGGCCACGATGATCCCGATGCGGGCCAGCCGCCCCTGGGTGCAACGGCACGCCTTGGGGGCGCCCGAGGTACCCGAGGTGAAGATCAGATAGCCGAGGCTGTCTTCGTCTACACCGACTGCCGAGGGATCGGGCAGCGGTGCCCCGGCATGCGTGGCCAGCTCGGCGCGGTAGCTGTCCCCGTCGACGACCAGCACGCGTGGGCTCGACTCGCCGACCTTGCCGATGCCGGGCCCGAGGTCGAGCCCGTCCACGAGCGGAAGATGGGCCCGGTCGGTGACCAGGAGCTGGCACTGGGTATGGGCGAGGTCGCGGGCGAGGTCTTCCCCGCGGTGCGTGGAGTTGCCGCCGACGACCACCGCCCCGGCCAAGGCGGCTGCACCCAGCCACAGGACGTGTTCGGGGACGTTGTCGAGGAGGGTGGCGACGTGGAAGGGGCCCTCGGCCCGTCGCCCGCCCATGAGCGCGGCTCGTGCTCCGGCATCGGACACGATCTGGCCCCAGGTCCACCGCTGGTCCCCGGCCGCCATCCCGGGCCGACCGTCACGGGCCCGAGCGAGGAGCAATTCGGCGATGGTATCCATGGTGCGGGTCGTCCTCGGTCGAGCGCTCAGGTCACGAGGCCCTGGTCAGGACCCCTGTGGCCGGGTATCGCCGGCCCTCTCCCAATATTGGAACACGTTGCATTTTCGATAGCAAGATGGTACGTTCCGAACCGAGCGAGAGGAGCGTTTCGCCATGGAGTTCGGGATCTTCAACGCCGTCAGCCTCCTGCCCCAGTACCGCGAGGCGCACGGCGCAGCGGCGGAGCACGACCGCATCATGGACGAGCTCGCCTACATCCGGGCGGCCGACGCGGCAGGCTTCAAGTACTCCTGGTCCTCCGAGCACCACTTCCTCACCGACTACTCCCACCTGTCGGCCAACGAGTCCTTCATGGCCTTTGCGGCCGCCCAGACCAAGAACATCCACCTGGGGTCGGGCATCTTCAACCTCACCCCGCCCGCCAACCACCCCGCCCGCATCGCCGAGCGGGTGGCCATGCTCGACCACCTCTCCGAGGGCCGTTTCGAGTTCGGCACGGGACGCGGATCGTCCACGACCGAACAGAAGGGCTTCGGCATCGAAGACCAAGAGCTCACGCGCGAGATGGTGGCGGAGACGCTCCCGCAGATCGTCCGGATGTGGAAGGAAGAGGACTACTCCTTCGACGGCAAGTTCTTCTCCATGCCCACCCGCAACGTTCTCCCCAAGCCCTACACGAACCCCCACCCGCCCCTGTGGGTGGCGGCGGGCAGCCCGGGCACCTTCGAGATGGCCGCCCGCCAAGGGCTCGGTGTGCTGTGCTTCGCCTTCGGCAAGCCCGAGGGGTTCGCGCCCCTCATCGAGAAGTACAAGAAGGAGATCCAGAACGCCGAGCCCGTCGGCGACTACGTCAACAACAACGTCATGATCACGACCCAGATGCTCTGTCTCGAGGACGGGGGCCGGGCCCGCGACGTGTTCGCCGACATCGATTCGAATGTCCATCTGAGTCTCGTGTTCCGGTATCTCGACACCTTCCCGCGTCCACCGGGTGTCCCGGATTGGCCCAACCTCATCCCGCCCTCCACGCCCGAGCAGATCAACAAGAACATCGAGAGCGGTCTGATCGCGGTGGGGAGCCCGGACGAGGTGGCACGATCCATCCAGCGCTTCGCCGACACCGGTGCCGACCAATTGAGCTTCGGGATGTTGTCGTCCTCCATGCCCATCGAACTGTGCGAGGAGGCCGTGGCCACCTTCGGCAAGCACGTCCTGCCCCAGTTCGACAAGGACCCTGTCCACAGCACGAAGCGCCAGCGTGAGGCACAGGTCGGCGCCTGATCGCATCACGCCACGACGGGCGCCTGATCGGCGCCTGCTCGAGCTCGTTCAGGCTGTGACGTCGCCGGCGGAGAGGTCGACCGGGAAGAACATCTCGTAGGGGCCGTCGAAGTTCCGGAGAAAATTCGGCCGCAGCCCTTCCGCGTCGTCGTTGTGGGCCGCCATCTGCGACGGGTAGGCGGCCACGGCCACTCGCTTGCGCTCCCGGTAGCCGTTCGTGCGCACCAGCTGGGGGCGTCTCCCCCGGCGCAGGTACCCGACGAGGCGGGCGGGCCGGTCGAACTGCCAGATGGGATAGGTGAGCATGCTGATCCCCGTCCCGGCGAGGGCCCGACGCGTCGCCTTTCCGAGCAGGGCGTGGTCCTCGTGGGGGTCGTCCTCACCGGTGACGAGGACCTCGGCCGGACGCCGGGCGGCGACGACCTCGGCGATCGCGGCGACGAGGGCCTCTTCGTTCCCGACGAGCTCGGCGTCGACGAAGGGGAGACGGGTCACGTCATCCTCAGACAGACCGAGCACACTGCACGCGGCCCGTAGCTCCGCACTGCGCAGCGCGGTCACCTCTACCGGATCGCCAGGTGGCGACTTGCTCCCGTCGGTCGCCACCACCAGATGCACCGGAGTTCCGGCGTCGACCTTACGCATGACGGTCGCCCCGACACCGAGCGTCTCGTCATCAGGGTGCGGAGCAAGGACCAGGCACGGCCTCCGGGCCGCTTCGTCGGTCACGTCGGCGCCGGTGCGGAACAACGCACTGCGCACCAGCACCTTCAGGGCCGGGTTGACTGGGTCGAGTGCGTCCTCGACGAACACTCGCGCGGACCGGCTGAACACGGGGCGAGACATTATCGGGCGCCGCTCGGCGAGCCCCGGAGTGTTCCGGATGTCGCGGCCACAGACGAACTAGCCTCGTTCCCGGTCACCTGTGCGTCAGTGCGGGGGGCTCAAGTGTCGTCGCCTGAGGCGGGTCCTCGTTGGTGCCGGCGCTTGGTCGGGTCGCCGCTGCTGTGTCACCCTCGGCCCCCCCGGGGTCGGCACATGCGGCGGCGGTCCCGACGTACCGCACGACGGGCGACCTGGGCTCGAC
>JADGOL010000065.1 GCA_017882995.1 Acidimicrobiales bacterium
CCCACGCCAGTCAGGCCAGTGTGATCCTCAATGTCGTCAACGGTGTCTGTTGTCTCCAGGTCGTCGACAACGGCCGCGGCATCAACGAGAGCGGCAGCACCCAGGCAGGGCTCGGCCTGGTCAACCTACAGCGCCGGGCAGAGAAGCTGCACGGGAAGTTGGTCATCGAGAGCCCGGGAGCCGGTGGGACGTTACTCATCTGGCAGGTACCCGTCACCCAGTAGATCGATCGACCAAGGCGGCCGAATGCAGACTGTCGTCGCACACATGCCGACCCAAGGTCGACTGAAGTTCTCCGCCAAAGCGCCAGGCAAGCGAACCGGGACTCAGATATAGGGAGTTCCGGCCACCACCGAATCAGCCCAGCAGCCGCCGATCAGCATTCGGGACATGAACGAGCCCATCCGGCGTCGGCGATTGGTGAACCAGGGCATCCCGGGCGGCGCGCGCCGCTTTGGATGCGTCATTGGACTCAATGGGGAAACGCACACTGACGGCTCCGTACTCAGAAGTGGAAGTAACCCTGAACCCCGAGCGAAGGAAGACATCCATCATGGCGCGGTTCTCCGCCAAGGTCTGAGCGACAAAGACGGTGACGTCGTTGTTCCAGGCCAGCGTCCGCCAGGTGCTCGAGTATCAGCGTCCCGATCCCTTGATGCTCGTACTCGTCCGCGACCAGAAACGCCACCTCGGCCTCGGTCGGCCCGGCGCCCCGGTCGTAACGGCCGACAGCGCCAAACTCGTCGCCGTCCTCGACGATAAGCGCCAATCGGTCGATGCAATCGACGTGGGTGAACCGTTCGATCTCAGCAGCCGATAGCGTCGGGTGCATGAAGAAGTCGCGCCGGTAGACCGAGTGGGCCGACAGGTGCCGGTGGAAATCAACCAGTCGGGTGGCGTCCTCGGGCCGTATTGGTCGGAAATGCATCGCCGCGCCGTTCGCGGTCTTCACGTCGCATTCCAGTTCAACGGTTCAGAGGCCGCCGATGTAGTCGCCGCACCGTGCTGTTCGGAACAGCTCAAGTCGATACGCCCGAGTCCCGCTCCACCGCCGGGGATCGCATGATGGCCACCGGGCAACCAGCATGGTGAGCACACCGGTGGGCGACCGAACCCAGCAACACGTCATGGAAGCCCCATGGCCACGAGACCCGACGACCAATAGATCGGCTCCTTCGCACGCGGCGAGGAGCGCCGCCCTGATCAGCGGTGAAGCCCATGAGATCGTCGAATCGGCCGAGCTCCAACAAGCTGAGATGTTGGACATTGCCCCGTGGGCAGGTAGTGAGCGGGACGTCTACGTCCACATCGTCCACTGTGAGGTGACGGGTCGGCGTATTCAACGCCGCTGAACAGTGCTCACCGGCTCGCCGGGATGGGACGTTCGACCCAGGTGGCAGACGGGGCCTCAGACCAATGATCTGGTGAGATGAATGGATATCCAGGAAGGGTGAGTGGAATTAGCGATGCCCGCGCATCCAGATCAGAAAGTTGCAGCCGGGCACAGGAAGCTCGCCCCCCTCAGCCAACCGCCGGCTCCCCGCTACCCGGCCGACCTGGCATGTGACGTGACGACAAAGGCCGGAACCAAGGTACATCTGAGGCCGATCCGTCCAGACGACGCCCCTCGACTGATCGACTTTCACCAGCACCTCTCGCCACGTTCGGTCTATCGACGGTTTTTCTTCGTACACCCGAGGTGAAGGGCACCAATATCTTGATCGGGCGGCTGAACTGGCATTTCGCAGGGAGGTCGACCGTCATCCTGCCGGTGGCCGGTCTGGTACTGGCCGGCTGCGTGGACGGCGGGGGCGGTCTCAGCCCTCACCACCGGGTTCGCCGGGGCGGCCGTCGTAGGGTGGCTGGCGGTCGCCATCCCGGCTATCGGGGCCCACCGGCCCCCGGGTTCGTGCTCCCACCCCGCACACGTTGACCACGCTGCACTCACGGACACCGCCCTCCGCTACGGGACGGACCTTCCGTGGGCGCTTGATAGCCTCACGATGTCGGTTCCAGCGGGAAGCCGGGTAGCCCTTGTCGGCCCGAGTGGCGTCGGCAAGAGCAGCCTGGGCAACGTGCTCCTCCGGTTCTGGGCCCTGGAAGGCGGTGAGCCCACGCTCGGGGGGATCTCAATGAACCATCTTGCCCAAGACACTTCTCGGCGCATGATGGGCTGGGTGGCCCAAGACGCCCACCTCTTCAACACGACGATCCGGGAGAACATCGCCCTGGGCCGGCCTGAGGCGCTCGACGCGGAGATCACTGAGGTAGCCCGGGTGGCACGGCTCGGCCCGTGGATTGACTCGTTGCCCGACGGTCTCGACACCCATGTCGGCGAGCAGGGAGCGCGGCTCTCTGGCGGCCAACGCCAACGCCTGGCGGTCCGGGCGCAATCAGCTGAACCGTCAGTGCTCATCCTCGACGAGCCGACCTCGGGACTGGACGAACCACGGCTGGTCCACGACGTCCTGGTGACCGCCACCGACACGAGCCTCCTCTACGTCACCCACCGGCTCGACGAGTTGACCGCGTTCGACTAGGTGTACGTCTTCGACAGTGGTCAGGTGGTCGGGTGGTCGGGTGTTGCGACCTGCGACTTGTGACCAACGGCACTGGAGCCGACGTCTCGCACCCGCCATGATGGTCCCATGACCACACCTGATCGCGAAATACCGGAACACGGCGAGCACGAGGACGGCGGCGTCGACCCGTCCGCTGAGGAACGAGAGCTCATGGAGATCGGCGAAGAGGAGTGCTTCGCCCTCCTGCAACGTCAGCATCTCGGCCGACTGGCCATCGTCCGTGACGGGCAGCCGGAGATCTTTCCCGTCAACTACGCGCTGGACGGGCACACGATTACGATCAGGACCCAGCCCGGGGTCAAGCTGACCTACGCCACGCTCGCCCGCGTCGCGTTCGAGGTCGAGGACATCGACCCCGTCAGCCGTGAGGGTTGGGTCGTGGTAGTGCACGGCGTAGCCCAGGACATCACCGACGCCATCGATCGGTCGTCCGAACACGCCCGGGCCACCGAGGTCCGCCCCTGGGTGATGGGCCCGCATGAGCACCACATCGCCATCGCACGTCCGCGGGTGTCAGGAAGGCGGCTCCTCCATCGACCGCCGCAGCACCCGTGAGCCGCTCCCTCGGAACGTGATCGATGGCGCTTGATGGAGCTCGTCGAACGAGCACTGACGACGAGAGCGAACTGAGTATGGACGGGTATCGGCACACGGACCGTTCGAGTCACGTCGCACGAGCCGAGGCGACCCCCGCCACCTACCCGGGGTCGAGCATCTCCTACTCGCCGGACAGCATCAACATGGGCGGGCACGTCTCGGCCCAGCTTCGACGCGCAGTCGGCAGCAGTCGACGTCGATGTCGACCACGAGGTCGTTTCTCCGGGACATCACGTTGAAGCGGAGGCCAGTCAGTTCGGCCGGAAGTAGCGGGCGGAGCCAGAGCACCTCCCCATGGACCTTCAGCCCGCGTAACAGCGGTGCTGGATAGGCGCGGTGCCGGCCATGGCACCCAGGTGGATGCCCTCGCGAGTCGTGATCCTTGGTGTCGGCCACTTCGGAGACCAGGGCTTCTTGAAAGGGTCGCCAGGACGCCCTGATCGAGGGGCCGAGAATGGACCAGCACATTGAAAAGGCCTCTACCCGCACCCGATTGCTTCCGGTCTTTTTCAGTGCCGCCGAGCGATCGATCCTCTCCGCACGACACTAAGCACCAAGCTCTTCACCGCCACATCCGGGGTGTTGTCGCTTTTGACTTCCTCTCTAACGACGAGGGTTGGAGTGTCGTCGTCCAGGGAGTCGCCTGGTAGGTCACCGACGCCGACGGGCTTCTACGGGTACGCACCCTCCCCCTCTCTGCGGTAACGGACGGCCACGGTGATCGATTCGTTGCGATGTCGGCAAGGACGATCACCGGTCGTCTGTTCCAATTCGCATGGGTGGGACCTTCGGCCCTAGCGGAGCCAGGGTGCAAAGCTTGATCATGGAAGAATGAGGAACGGACAGAAGGAGGACTTCATGCAGGCGGGCAACGGTGACCGCATCGTGATCCACGGCCACCAAACAGGCGAGGCAGATCGCGACGGCGAGGTGCTCGCGGTGCGGGCACCGACGAAGGTACTTACGTCGTCTGGTGGGGCGACACCGGGCACCAGACCATCTTCTTCCCCGGTTCGGACGCCACCGTCCAGCACTTCGAGCACTCCTCGAGCTGAGACCGCCCAGCGAAACGGTCGATGAGTTATTACACGCAAAAGCAAGTCATCACAGGGAAGGGGTATCCATGCGAACAATTGAAGGAATGCGGCGCTCAGGCCTGAGCATCGAGCCAGAGCGGACGATCCACGACGCGGCGGCGGTCATGGAACAGACCGGGGTCGGCGCCCTCGCCGTCATCGACGGTGACCGTCTCGTCGGCATCGTCACCGACCGCGACCTCGTTCGGCGGGGCCTGGCTCAGGGCTTGCCAACTGATGCCAGGGTCGACGGGATCATGAGTACGCCGGTCGTCACCATTGACGCCGACGCCGACTTGCACGGCGCGTTCGCGCTGTTCCGGACCCATGCCATCCGCCGGCTGGCCGTCGTACGCGGTGGGCAGTTCGTCGGCATGATCACGATCGACGACCTCCTCGTCGACGTGGCAGCCGACCTCGTCGACCTCAGCCGGCCGGTCGAGGCCGAGGTTTTGTTCGCGCACCACGACAGCCCGGTACCGACCACCCGGTAACGGGGTCGCCCTCGAGAAAGTAACGGCATGCAAACCACTTTTGACAACGCGCTGATGGGCCTGCGGGCGACCGGAGCCAGCGTCGACATCCGCGACCTGGTCGAGTTCCTGGCCCGGCACGGTGCTGAGGAGGGAAAGCTCCTGGCCACGTACTAGGAATTGGCCAGCACCACCTCGAACGAGGGGGCGAAGTACCTCATCGGCCTCATCCTGGAAGACGAGCGGCGTCACCATCGCCTTCTTGCCGAGATGGCGAACGCCATGGCCTGGGGGTCGACGAGTGGGGCGCCTGGACCAGCACTACCAGGGATCTCCCAGGGCATCGACAAGGAGCTTTCGGCCCATACCAAACGGCTGCGCGAGGCGGAGGAAGCCGACTCCCGCGAACTACGTCAGTTCGGGAAGCGGTTGCGCCCATTCGCCGACACCACGTCGTGGGCGCTCATCATCGACCTCATGCTCTTGGACACGGAGAAGCATGCCACCATCCTGCGATTCCTCGAGAAGCATGGCCATTCCCGCTGACTTTCGGCACAGAGCGAGGCGCGTGAAGCTTGAGATCTGGAACTCGCGCACGAGATGATCGGGGAGTTCCGGTCACCGACAGGGTCGCTGCGACAGGTCGCCCCACCGAAGTGTTGGTGGCCAGCACGACGCGACATGGCCCGTCTTGCACGGGGCAGACCTTCAGCACCCGGCGAAGAATGGGACTTGGCCCTTGTTGGGCCTGGCGCCTGTCCGGAGTCTCGAACCAGGAGGTAACGCACTATGCAGACGCTGACGGCAGTGATGGGTCACGTGGTCGGGAGTCTCATCAACCTGACCGGTCCCGGTCGCTACATCCACTGGGGATTCATCCAGATTTCGGTAGCCAACCTTGTCGTCATCGGGCTGATGGCGGTCGTATTCGCCGCGGCGATCCTCATCCCATTCCGCCGTCACGGGAGCCGTGACTGATGACCACCAACACCGAGACCCCTACGGACA
>JADGOL010000066.1 GCA_017882995.1 Acidimicrobiales bacterium
CGGGCCTTTGCGCCCCGGGGCGAGAAAGCTGATGGCCAGGTGTTGGGTGGCCACCAACCGGCCATGGGCGAAGGCCGCCGCTGATCCCGCCGCGACGTCGACAAGGGTCGAGACGATGCCGCCTTCGAGTGACCCGGCGGGGCCACAGAATTCCTCGCGCACGTCCATCTCGACAGAAACATCGTCCGTGTCGCCGGCGGGCAATGTCCACCGCAGCCCGAGCGAGCGGTGAAACGGTGTCCCTGAATTCTCCAATGACAGCGGCGGTCGACTCACAGTGCGAGAGGAGGATAGGACCGGGTGGCCGGCGCCGGCGAGTCCGCGTGTCATCGACTCGACGGTGCCACAGTGGAACTATCTTCTGAGCCCGGGCCCTTGGCGGAGGAGGTGCCGTGAAGCACATCCGAAAGGTAACGGTCCTCGTCGGGATCCTTGTCGTCTATTTCATCGTGTTTGGCGCAAGATTTGGCTGGCACCGGCTCCGCGTCGACTTCTGGCCACTGGACCAATCGGTGGACGGCCCCAATGTGTATGCCTCGTTCATCTGGCTCCCGATCGCGTTCATCGGAGGCTGGATCGGCAGCGAGATCCGCAGTGCCAAGAACTTCGAGAAGCAGAGAGTTCTTCTTCTGGAGCACGCCAAGCGCATTGACGAGAAGCTCGACGAGCATCATTTGCGGATGGCGAAGCTCCTTGGCGTGACCGACCAGGGCACCGCCGACGCACTCAATGCCACCCCGGGCGACCGCCAGCTCGACACGTCCGGGTAACGCGCCCGCGGTCGCGGGTGGGCAGACTCAGTCGGTCACGAGAGGAGCGGATCGAAGATGTCGGGGCCGACCAGGGACAATGCTCTCGATCATGTGGTCGTGATCGTGTTCGAGAATCGTTCGTTCGACAACCTCCTCGGCCGACTCTACGAACCAGGGGAGGTGCGGTCGTTCGAGGGGGTGCTCGGCAAGGAGCTCAGCAACCCGATCCCGGCATGGGCCGAGAACGGGGCCGACCGCACGGTCGTCCCCTACGGGGTGGCGGCCAACTTGGACACCCCCAACCCCGACCCCGGGGAGGAGTACCAGCATGTCAACACCCAGCTGTTCGGGACGATCGATCCACCGCTCAACCGGTGCGAATTGGCCGACAAGATGGTCGCCCCGTACAACGTGCCCGGCTCCCCTGTGCCCGTGCCCACCATGGACGGGTTCGTCGCCGACTACATCAGCGCATTCACGGCCGAGATCGGAAGACAGCCCACCTACGTCGAGTACTCCCAGATCATGGCGGGCTACACACCGGAACAGTTGCCGGTTGTCTCGGCACTCGCACGAGGGTTCGCGACCTTCGACCACTGGTTCTGCGAGGTACCGTCGCAGACATTCCCCAATCGTTCGTTCTTCCACGCCGCGACGTCGTCGGGCTTTGTCGTCAACATGGACCCTCCGGATTCGTTCCCGGTCCGCAACACCGCCGAAACGCTCTTCGAGCGCCTCGAGTCCAAGGGGCTCACATGGCGTGTCTATTGCGACCCTCCGAGCCACATCTCGTTCACGGGGCTCGTCCACGCGGCGCGCCTCTACCCGCGTTTCGCGGAGAACTTCGTCACCACCGACAGGTTTCTGGAGGACGCCGCCGACGGAGCCCTGCCGACCTACTCCTTCGTCGAGCCCAACATGTGGCACGGCCACAACGACATGCACCCGGCCTTCAACGCTCTTCTCCCCGGCCTGAAGATCGACGCGCCCGAGTCCGTCGTGGGGGGCGAAGCCCTCCTGGCCAAGATCTACAACGCGGTGCGTTCAGCGTCGTCTTCTCGGGGGTCCAACGCCTACAACACGTTGCTCATGGTCAACTTCGACGAGCACGGTGGCACCTTCGACCATGTGCCACCTCCACCTGCTCCGCCTCCCGACCCCGCCGCACGGGTTGGTCAACTCGGCTTTCGGTTCGACCGCTCGGGTGTCCGGGTGCCGGCGCTGGCCATCTCGGCGTGGATTCCCGAGCACACCGTCGTGAACGACGAGTATCGCAACACGTCGATCATCCGGACCATGCGCGAGCGCTGGACGCTGGGTGCGCCGTTCTCCGCCCGTGACGCCATCGCCGCGAACATCGCCCCGACGCTTTCGCTCGACAAGCCCAGAGATCCAAAGGACTGGCCCGACGTCGTCGCGCAGCCGGTGCCGCAATTCGACGCGTCACTCGTCCCTGCCGATACCCCACTGCGCCCCCTGGCCCGAGCAGCACTGTCGGGGCTCTTCGCACTCGGAAAGGAGCTCGGCCATGCCGTGCCCGACACGTTCCACGGTGGCATCAAGAGCGGCGAGGCCATTGCGTTGCTCCATGACACCTTCGGACACGTCTTCCCCGGACTGCACCAACAACAGTGACGTCCAACGGCCTGGGCATCACCGGTATCGCAGCCACTCGAGAACACCGAAAGAGCCCACGCCGTCGAGGAGTCGGCCCGAGTCAGACCCGAGCGCGGACGGTACGATTCTGGCGTGACCACCGTTTCCCCCGAGCGGTTTGACGAGCTCGTCGGAGAAGCGCTGGCCGGACTCCCACCCAAATTCGCGAACGCCATGGAGAACGTGGCGGTGATCGTCGAGGATCATGCCGAAGGTCGGAACCTGTTCGGCCTGTACCAGGGCATCCCCCTGACCCGACGGGGCCCTCTGAGCTACGGCGGGGTGATGCCTGACCGGATCACGCTCTATCAAGAGACGATCTCCGCGCATTGTCACACCGAGGAGGAGCTCGTGGCGCAGATCCGAAAGACCGTCATCCACGAGGTGGCACATCATTTCGGCATCGACGATCCTCGACTCGAGGAGCTCGGCTGGGCCTGAGCATGTGCCTATCGGGTTGAATGCAGAGATGACCAAGGCACAGCGCTTTCTCTCCCTGCACTCGGGACCCTCACCGCTGCTTCTTCCCAATCCGTGGGACCCGGGCTCGGCGCGACTCTTCGCCTGGCTCGGCTTCGACGCCCTCGCCACAACCAGCAGCGGTTTTGCCGCCACACAAGGCCGCCTGGATGGCGCACTGGACCGCGACGAAGTCATGGGCCACGCCGCGGCGATCGTCGCCGCCACGGATCTCCCGGTCTCGGCCGACCTCGAGAACGGGTTCGGAGACGGGCCCGAAGCGGTGGCCGAGACGGTGCGGCTCGCTCTGGATGCCGGGCTGGCGGGTTGCTCGATCGAAGACTTCACCGGCCGTCCCGACGATCCCATCTACGACATCTCCCTGGCCGAGGAGAGAATGGCCGCCGCCGCGGAGGCGGCCCATGGGGCCGACCTCGGTCTCGTGCTCACCGGACGGGCAGAGAACTACCTCCACGGCCACCCTGATCTGCACGACACGATCACCAGGCTCCTGGCCTACGAACGCGCCGGCGCCGACGTGCTCTATGCGCCCGGCCTCACCAGCCTCGACGACATCTCTCAGGTCGTGACCAGCGTGAGCCGACCGGTGAACGTGCTGGCCCGCCCGGGAGGCCCGACGGTGTCGGAGCTCGCCGGCGCCGGCGTGGCCCGGATCTCGGTCGGTGGGGGTCTGTGTTTCGCCGCCCTCGGCGCCGTGGTCGAGGCCGCCCGAGAGCTCCAAGAGCACGGCACCTACGGGTTCCTCGAGCGCGCCGGCGTCGGTGTGAAGGCGGCGCGTGCCGCGTTCGCGCCCTGAGGCTGTTACAGGAGGACCTCCGCCATCATCCGCAACGTGTCGGCACTGCCCGCCACGAGCAAGGTGGTGGCGATCGACTCCTGCCACGCCGCGAGCTC
>JADGOL010000330.1 GCA_017882995.1 Acidimicrobiales bacterium
ACCTGTGCGAACAACTGGGTGAAGTAGTCGAAGAGCAGGCGAGGTCGCTCGCTCAGCGCCGCGATGGCGGCGTCGTGGCCCATCGACCCGAGGGCCTCCCCGCCGGTCTTGGCCATCGGGGCCAGGATGAGACGCAGCTCTTCGTTGGTGTAGCCGAACAGTTCTTGATGGGTCACGACCGACGCGTGCTGCGGAGTGAGCATCATCCGAGGCGGCAGGTCGCCCAAGGTGACTTGGCCTTCTTCCAACCACTGGGCATAGGGATGCGCCGCGGCGAGCTGGGCCTTGATCTCGTCGTCGTCGACGATCCGGCCCTGGGCGGTGTCCACGAGGAACATCCGGCCGGGCTGGAGGCGACCTTTGCGCACCACCTTGGCGGGGTCGATGTCGAGCACGCCCACTTCCGAGGCCAGCACCACCAGGCCGTCGTCGGTCACCCAGTACCGCGCCGGACGCAGGCCGTTGCGGTCGAGCACCCCACCGACGACGGTGCCGTCGGTGAAGACCACGCCGGCGGGACCGTCCCAGGGTTCCATGAGCGAGGCGTGATAGCGGTAGAAGGCCCGGCGCGCCGGGTCCATGGTCGTATGGTTCTCCCACGCCTCGGGGATCATCATGAGCACGGCGTGAGCCAAGCTCCGACCCCCGAGGTGGAGCAGCTCGAGCACCTCGTCGAACGTGGCCGAGTCGCTCCCGTCGGGATCGCAGATGGGGAACAGTCGCTCGAGGTCACCGGGGATCTGGTCGCTGGCGAGCAGCGCCTCGCGCGCCCGCATCCAATTCCGGTTGCCGCGCAACGTGTTGATCTCCCCGTTGTGGGCCAGGAACCGGTACGGATGGGCGAGGGGCCATGATGGGAAGGTGTTGGTCGAGAACCGAGAGTGCACGAGCGCCAGACCGCTTTCGAAGGACGGGTCCGACAGGTCGGGGAAGAGCTCGTCGAGTTGATGGCCGGTGAGCATCCCCTTGTACACGAGGGTCCGGGCCGACAGTGACGACACGTACACGCCGTGCACCTCGTGCTCGACGCGCTTGCGCAGGCAGAACGCGAGCCGGTCGAGCACGAGCGCGTCCGCGGCCGTCGGTGTCCCGGGGCGCGCCGCGGACCCGGTGGGGACCACGACGATCTGGGCCATGTGCGGCATGGCCCGGCGCGCCGAGGCCCCCAGGCAATCGGGCTCGACCGGGACGTCGCGCCACCCCACGACGGCCAGGCCCTCCTCGACGGCAAGCTCGGCGATGCGTCGTCGTGCCTTGGTGCGGTCATCGGCGTCGGTGGGCAGGAACACGAGCCCCACCGCATACCCGCCGCGCTCGGGGAGGTCGAAACCGCCCGAGCCGGCCAGGAACCGGTGCGGCACCTGGACGAGGATCCCGGCCCCGTCGCCCGTGGCCACCTCGGCCCCGGTGGCGCCGCGGTGCGCCAGGTGCTCGAGGGCGGTGAGTGCCTGACGGACGAGCCCGTGGCTCGGACGGCCCCGGAGGTCGGCCACCATGGCGATCCCGCAGGCGTCGTGCTCGAAGGCAGGGTCATACAAGGGCGCGCCGGGGTGCGTTGGCAGATGCCCTGAAGATGCAGGGTGCATGGCTGTCGTCACTCGAGTCTCTCCGTGATCGGTCACGCGGAGGTGGCTTGCTGACGCTCGGGACGACACTGGCCCTGCTGCAGCCCCCTTAGGATACCTCGCGTGTCCCGGCCACCTGCGCAACCACGCCGGTGACCGACCCGGGCCAGCCCGGTTCGGCCGGCCGGCCCGGCGGCGAGGTTTCCCGCCCGGTCACGGAGCCGTCGTCGGCCCCCGCCGACCATCGCTACGACGTCGTCGTGGTGGGCGGGGGTGTCATCGGCCTCGCCTGCGCCTGGGATCTCGCCGGCCGGGGCATGACGGTGGCCGTGGTCGATCCCGAGCCCGGTCGGGGGGCCTCGTGGGCGGCGGCCGGGATGCTGGCGCCGGTGAGCGAGGTCCACCACGGCGAGGAGCCTCTGCTGGCCCTGGCCCTGGCGTCGGCGCGCCGGTGGCCGGCGTTCGCGGCCGAGCTCGAGGCGGCCGTCGGTCGATCCATCGGGTACCGCACCACGGGCACGCTCGTCGTGGCGGCTGATGACGGAGACCGGGCCTGGGCGCGCGAGCTGTTCGAATTCCAACGCGACCTCGGCCTGGGAGTGCAGTGGCTCACCGGTCGCCGCGCTCGGCAACTCGAGCCCGCCGTCGCGCCGGGTGTGCGCGCCGGCATCTGGGCGCCGGGCGACCACCAGGTCGACAACCGCCTTCTCGTCGGGGCGCTACTCGACGCCGCGACCGCGGCGGGGGCCGTGGTGCACCGCGCCCGCGCCGAGGCTCTCGAATGCTCGGCCGGCGTGGTGTCGGGCATCGGGCTCGCGGGAGGAACGACGTTGCTCGCCGGTGCGGTCGTCCTGGCCGCCGGAACGTGGTCGGCGCAACTCGCCGGGTTGCCCGCCGGTGTTGTGCCGGCGGTCCGGCCGGTGAAGGGACAGATCCTGCGACTCCTTCCCTGCGATCGCGCCCCGACACTCACCCGGACGGTGCGCGGCATCGTCCGGGGCGCTTCGGTCTACGTCGTCCCCCGCGAGGACAGAACCGTCGTGGTCGGTGCCACCATGGAGGAACGAGGCTTCGACACCGCTGTCACCGCGGGCGCGGTCTACGAGTTGCTGCGAGACGCCCACCGGGTCGTGCCGGGGATCACCGAGATGACCCTGGGCGAGGCCAGCGCAGGACTCCGACCCGGCTCTCCTGACAACGCGCCCATCGTGGGGCGAGCCGCGGGCGAGGGGGTGGAGGGCCTGGTGGTGGCGACGGGCCACTACCGCCAGGGGATCCTGCTGGCCCCGCTCACCTCGGCCGCGGTCGGCGCCATCGTCTCGGGCCAAGAGCCCCCCGACGAGCTGGCTCCGTTCGGGCCCGGACGCTTCGCCTCGGTGTCGGGGCGCGCCGGCGCGTGATCGAGGTGCCATGCTGGCCCTGTGGGTGAGAGCCGAGCGCCAGACAACGAGCCCGGGACCGCAGTCGTCGTGAACGGCGAGCGCCACGTCATGGCGTGCTCCGCCACGGTGGCGGATCTCGTGTCTTCGTGGTGCACCTCTCCCGACGGCATCGCGGTGGCGCGCAACCGCGAGGTCGTGCCCCGCAGCGAGTGGGCCACGACCTTGCTGTCGGACCACGACGTCGTCGAGATCGTGACTGCGGCCGCGGGTGGCTGAAGTGCACACCGCGGGAGGCGACTTCTCCATCGCCGGTCGGGCTCTGGGCTCGCGCCTCGTCCTGGGCACGGGCGGGGTTTCGAGCCCCGACGTCCTCGATGCCATCGTGGAGGCATCGGGCTGCACCCTGGCCACCGTGGCGGTGCGCCGCGTCGACCCCGCGTCACGAGGGGGGATCCTCGACGTGCTCCGGGCGCACGGTGTGGCCGTCCTTCCCAACACGGCGGGCTGCTTCACCGCGGCCGAAGCCGTCCTCACCGCCAAGCTGGCGCGCGAGGCGTTCGACACCGACTGGGTCAAGCTCGAGGTCATCGGGGACGAGGACACGCTCCTCCCCGACGCGGTGGAATTGCTCGACGCCGCCGAACAACTCTGCGACCAGGGTTTCGTGGTCCTGCCCTATACCAACGACGACCCCGTACTGGCACGGCGTCTGGAACAGACCGGATGCGTGGCAGTCATGCCCCTGGGCGCACCCATCGGCAGTGGCCTCGGCATCCGAAACCCCCACAACATCGCCCTCATCGCGGAGCGGTCCTCGGTGCCGGTGATCCTCGACGCCGGGATCGGAACCGCCTCGGACGCCGCGCTGGCGATGGAGCTCGGGTGCGCGGGGGTCATGGTCGCCACCGCCATCACCCGCTCCCGCCAACCGGCGCGCATGGCAGGCGCCTTTCGCCACGCCGTCGAAGCCGGGTACGAGGCGCGCCAGGCCGGACGGATCCCCCGGCGCTACCTGGCCCAGGCGTCGAGCCCAGTGGAGGGGACGCCGGACCTCTGACCTAGGTTGGCGCCGTGGATCCCGCGGTGGCCATGACGATCGCCGGCTCCGACTCGGGAGGTGGCGCCGGGCTCCAAGCCGATCTGAAGACCTTCGCCGCGCACGGTGTCTTCGGCACCAGTGTCGTCACCGCCGTCACCGCCCAGAATTCGGTCGAGGTCCGCGGCGTCTTGGCCGTCGACCCCAGCTTCGTCGAGTTGCAGATCGACACCGTCTTGGCCGACCTTCCCGTGGCGGCGGTGAAGACCGGCATGTTGGCGTCGTCGGCGACAGTCGCCGCCGTCGCCCGCTTCGCCGCCGCGGGGCGGCTCCCCAACCTGGTGGTCGATCCGGTCCTGGTCGCCTCGACGGGTCGTCGCCTCCTCGACGCCGACGGTGTCGACTCCTATCTCCGGCTCCTTCTCCCCCACGCGCTCGTCGTCACCCCCAACACACGCGAAGCCGCCCTCCTCACCGACGCGGCTGTCGACGACCTCGACGGCATGGTGCGCGCCGCCCATCGCCTGGCGCAGTCCGGGGCCAGAGCGGTGATGGTCAAAGGAGGGCATCTCGGCGGCGACCGTGCTCCCGATGTCGTGGTCTTCGAAGGTGAGCTCCACATCTTCGACGGTCCGCGACTGCGAGCCGGCAACGACCACGGCACCGGATGCACCCTCTCGGCCGCGACCGCGGCCCTGTTGGCCCGCGGGGTCGAGCTCCGAGACGCCCTGGCACAGGCCAAGGCATTCGTGACCAGCGCGCTGGCCGGCTCGGCGACGTGGCACCTGGGGGCGGGGCACGGTCCGCTGGACCACTTCGGCTGGGGCTCGTCCGGCGAGCCTCGAAGCTGAGGCGACACGGGAGGAGACGCGGGGCGACGAGCCGATCGCTCGTCGCCCCCGCCCCCCGTAGACGCCCAACAGGTGGGCGAGTCACCCCCCAAACACGGCCCCACCGGCGCAAACGTCGATGGGGCCACCCCCCCGGGGCCCTTCCGGGCCTCGGTGTCGGGGACACCATAGGCCCCTCGCAAATCAGCCGTCAACGCGTTTCGTAGAAGTAGTTTCACTCTGAGGAGTCGGTCGCGGAGGCCGGGGCCTACCCGACGTGGTTGGCCCGACACTCCCGTGGCGGGCCCGCCCGAGGTGAGCCCGCCCGAGGTGAGCCGACGGTCCCCTTGTACACTGACCTCGCCATCGCAAGCTCCGGGACGTCACCACGGCGCGCCATCCCGTCGGTTGTGGTGGCCCCAGACCCATGCCGAGCCCCGACGACCTCCCCGGTGCCCTCGACCCGACCGGGCGCGGTGCCGCCTCTATCGCCACCGCCGCCCGCGGCAACGGCCACCGCTCCGTGACCGGTGGCGACGGGCCCGAACGCTCCCGGCGGCCTCCGGGGCCCAGCACCAAACCCGCCCTCGTCGTCCTGGGGCTCACCCTGGTCCTGTTCCTGGTGGGCGTGGCGCTCGAACTGGTGGGCGGTCACCAGAGCCGGCCCACCGCGGCGCCCACCAAGATCGCCACGGCCCCAGGAGCCGTGCTCCATGCCGTGCCGGCCCGACCGCTGCTCAAGGCCATTGTCACCACGGGCCAACCCCCCGATGACCTGCTCAACGCCCTGGCCGTGCCCAAGGGCGCCACGGCGGTGCCGAATTCGGCCGTCGACCGAGGCGTCGAGCTCTACGACCGGTCGTTGCGATTCGAGGTGCGTGGCTCCCAACAAGACGTCATCACGTTCTTCAGGGCCGAGCTCCCGGCCCTGCACTGGCACCGGCTCAGCCAGGGCCCAACCGGCACCGGCGCCGGGCCGTACCTGATCCTCGAGCAACATCCCGCCAGCGACGGACACGAGTGGGACCTCGGCGTCACGGTGTCGCCCACCGTCTTCGGCGGCGGGGCCCCCACCTCGGGGAGCACCGGCACCACCGCGTTCACGCTACGGCTGTACTCGGTGTCGGATCAGGCCTGATCCCAACCGCGTGGGCGCAGCGCTGAGCACGCGGTTGCGGTCGCTGCGGTCTCCACCCGACGGGTTTCGCTCGGAGAACGAGTCGTCGTGGCCGGTGGGCCCGTCGTGGTCGTCAAGGTCCCTCCCGGCCGGCTCCCCCCAGCCCGGCGCACCGGCGGGGACCGGACTGCGAACGCCGTCATCGGAGTCCGGTCCGGGGTCCACGGTGTCCTCGCTGCGCAGCAGCCATGCCCACACGAAGAAGTCCACCGGGTAGAGGAGGTACCCGACCCGGGTGGCGGGGGCCAACAGGATGGCGACGGTCATCACCCACCCGACGAGGCGCGACAACGCGGCGGGGGTCTTGGGACGGCGCTTGACGAGGACGTAGCCGAGCACCAGGACGCCCGCCCCGGCGATCGACAGCGTGAAGGCGCGGTGGATGCCGGGGAACAGCGACACCACCAGGTGGCCGATGAGCGGGCTGGCGGCGGGCGATCGCACCCCGGCCAGGCCGAGAGGGAAGCGAACGACGTTCTCGATGAACGCGGAGACGTTCTCGGTCGCGGTGGGAAGCACCGCCGGGATCATCACGCCCACGATGCCGGCGACGACGAACAGCGACGGCCGCCGTCCCCGAGCGCCGTTCCTGTCTCTCGCCACCAGGAACGCGAGGACGGCGAGGGGCCAGGCGGTGATCTTCATCGACGCCGCCACCCCGAGGGCGACTCCGGCCCACAACGGTCTTCGCCGCTGCAACAACACCAAGCCGAGCAACAACAGCGCCGCCACCGGGACGTCATCACCCCCTGTGGCGAGGGGCAGGGCCGCGGTGGGCAACACCGTCATGCTCTGTAACGCCAGTACGCGCGGACCCGTCGGGCCGCGACACAGTGCCATGGCGATCACCACGATGAGGATGGTGAACACCGAGAAGGCGACGCGCGCGTCGGTCAGACGGGGTGGTGCGTGGGTGCTGCGCGCTCCTCCGAACAGCGACATGAGCGGCAGGTACGGGTTGTAGACGTCATAGGCCGGTTGTCCCGGCGGAGCCTTGATGTGGTCGTGGGGCTTGATGAGCCGGTAGGGGTCCTTGCCCTTGACGAATGCCTCGCCGGCGCGTTCGACGACGGGCACCTCGGGCTGGACGTGGGCGGTGCCACCGGTGTCGGTGCGCCACAACACCTCGAGCGACAACGGAATCAGTGTGGCCCCGAGCAGCACCACGAGGAAGATCACCGCCCGGGGCGTCGTCCAGTGCCAGGTCGTTGCGCTGTGGCCGGGCGCCCCGTCCCCGGCGCGGGCCACGCCCTCGCCCACCCCGGGTGGGGCGCTGCGCATGATGCGGTGTCGGGCCCGTCGCGCCGCGATCGCCGAAGCCACCGCGCCCAACGCATAGGGCCCGACCGCCAGCCTCCCCCACTGCTGATACAGGCTGATGGAGGCGAGTTGGGCCGTACCGATGGCGAACAGAGCGGATGCGGCGTAGAGCACGGCATCGCGCTCCACGGGACTCCACGACGCCATCGCCCGGGCACCCCGCCCGAGGAGGCCGGTCGACATGACCCAATGGTAGGCCCACACCGCGCCCGGAGCGGGCCATGAGGCGGTGTCCGCGCACCCGTAGGCTACGGCCATGCCCGAGGACCGCTTCCCGGCCTTTGTCGTGCGTCGCCAGGACGACGAAGTCTCGAGCGGGGTCGAGGAGCTCGGCCTCGACGACCTTCCCGCGGGCGAGGTGCTCGTCGAGGTGTCCTGGTCGTCGGTCAATTACAAAGACGGCATGGTCAGTGTCCCGGGCAACCGGGTGGCCCGCACGTCGCCGCTCGTGCCCGGCGTGGACCTGGCCGGCGTGGTGGTGGCGAGCGACGACCCGTCACTGGCGGTCGGGACCGAGGTCCTGGCGCACGGCGGCGACCTCGGCGTGTCCCGCCACGGCGGATATGCCCGCTTCGCCCGCGTGCCGTCGGGGTCTGCCCTGGCCCTCCCCGACGGCCTCTCGGCGCGCCAGGCCATGGCCATCGGCACCGCCGGGTTCACCGCGGCGTTGTCCCTCGACCAGCTCGAGCAGCGGGGCCTGCGCCCCGGGGACGGGCCCGTCCTCGTGACGGGCGCCTCGGGCGGGGTGGGATCCTTCGCCGTCGACCTGCTGGCGGCGCGTGGCTACGAAGTGGTGGCGAGCTCGGGCAAGGCCGACGAACGCCCCTGGCTGGAGCGCCTGGGGGCGACCACGGTCATCGGGCGCGACGACCTCGACGAGGCCGGCGGCCGCGTGCTGGGCCCCGAGCACTGGGCCGGTGCGGTCGACTGTGTCGGCGGTGAGACCCTGGCGCGCATCCTCCAGACGCTTCGCTACGGCGCGGCCGTGGCCGCCAGCGGGCTCACCGGTGGCACCGCGTTGCAGACCACCGTGTACTCCTTCATCACGCGCGGCGTGGCGTTGCTCGGCGTCGACTCGGTCCAGACCCCGATCGAGCGCCGACGCGCCGTCTGGGCCCGACTCGCCACCGATCTCCGGCCCACCCATCTCGACGATCTCGTCGCCGGGGAAGTCTCTCTCGACGGTGTGGCCGGGGCGCTCTCCGACATCCTGGCGTCACGCGTGCGCGGTCGGCTGCTGGTCCGGGTCGACGCCGGGCCGGCGCACTGACCCAGCACCGCCAGAGATCAGGGTTGTGACGGTGCTGTGGTCTGGGCCTGCGCCGCGCCCTGAGCGAACACCGGCGAGACCGTGACGGTCCCCGCCGCGCAGACCACCGCGTTGATCGCCACCACGTCGTGGTCCACGGCGTGCGGTGGCGTCACCTCGATGTGCGCCGCGGTCGGGCACGCGGTCTCGGTGCCGGTGGGCACATCGGAGTACGCCAGGTTGAAGTAGGCCGTTGCGCCCGGCGCCAACGTCACCGGAGCCGGGGCGAAATCCGTGAATTGATAATTCCCGCCACTCACCACGTGCGTGGGGAGCTCGGTGCCGGATGCGCTGATGAGTTGGGCCCCGGGATAGCCGTCCATCGGACACGGCGCCGTCGAGGTGTTGTGAAGGCCGAACGTGAGCTCGAAGGTTCCGGCCGCCCCTTGGGACCCCACGACGCTCGCGACGAGGTCGCGTGCCGCGCACGCCAGTCCCGCCGGGACAGAGGACGTCGTGGTCGACGAGCTCGAGCTGCTCCCCGTCGAGGGTGGCGCCGCCGTGCTCGGCGTGGTGGCGGTGGGCGAGGAGCACGCCGCCAGGGACAGCGCCGCGACAACACCGGCGATGCCCATGCCCGAGCGCGACCGCCACCGTGCTCCGCCGGCTGTCACCCACCGGCGCGACCGGTGCGGAGTCGAGGTGCTCAGGAGCTGAAGTCCTCGGGCCGGATGGTGTCGAGGAACTGGCGGAACTCCCCCACCAGTTCGTCGGGAGTCGACGGGTCTCCGTCTTCGTCCTCGTCGTCGGAGGGAAGCAGGATCCCCTCCGCGTCCATCAGGTCATCGGCCACGAACAACGGGCTCCCGGTGCGCACCGCCAGGGCCACCGCGTCCGACGGCCGGCTCGAGACGTTCAACGTTCCGGTTCCGCGCTTGAGCTGGAGCTCGGCGAAATAGGTGGCAGAGCGCAACTCGGTGATGACGACACGCTCGAGACTGGCGCCGAGCGCGTCGACGACGTCTCGCAACAGGTCGTGGGTCATCGGTCGCGGTGTGGCCACGCCTTGGATGGCGAACGCGATGGCCGTTGCCTCGGGTGCACCGATGAAGATCGGGAGCGTCCGGCCGAGCCCTTCGGCTTCAGTCAGCAACAGGACGGGCGTGTTGGACTGCAAGTCCACCCTCACCGCGCTCAGCCGCACCTCGACCATGGTTGAAACTTACCGCCCGTAGAGGGCTCCGACATACGCATCGGGGTCGGTTTCGAGCGTTCGAGGGTCGCCCGCGGCGACAAACGGGAGGTTGCGATAGCGACCCGCCACATCGAGCCCATACCCGAGGAGCAGGTCATCGGTGGCTTCGAAGCCTGAGAACCGCACCGTGACCGGGACGATCCTGCGCACCCGGCGGTCGAACAACGTGCACACCTCGAGCGATCTCGGACCGCGACGGCGGAGCTCCCCGAGGATGTAGGTGCAGGTGAGGCCGGTATCGACGATGTCCTCGACCAGGACGACACTCCGGTCGTGCACATCGTGGTCGAGGTCCTTCACGATCCGGACCCGGCCCGTCCCCTCGGTATAGGTGGAGATCCCCAGGAAGTCGACCTCGCACGGGACCGTCACCCGGCGTGCCAGGTCGGCGACGAACGGCAGGCTCCCCTTGAGCACCGCCACCAGGAGCACACCGTCGGGGTAGGCGTCGGACAACTCCTCCCCCAGTCTCGCCACCGTCCGTGCCAGCGCGTCGCGGTCGTGCAGGATTCGTGCGCCGCCGCGCTCGGTCACCTGTCGCGCTCGGTCACCTGCCGAGCTGGTCGCGCAACGTGGTGCGCAGGAGCACCTCCCGCAGTGCCTGGCCCAGCTGGGTCAATTCGGTCACGATCTCATGGGCCCGTTGCCGGGCCTCGGGATTGCGTTGCTTGAGAAGGGGCAGGACGATCTGCTCGATGAACCCCGCCTCACGCTCCGCGGCGTGTTTGTGCAACCGGAGGTGTCTGGCCTCCACGCCGTAGCGCGCCAATCCGGCCGCCACGCGCGCCACGGTGAGGGCGTCTTCGTCGTAGTACGACACGCCGCCGACCACTCGCCCGCACAGCAACCCGTAGGACTCGAGCTGCTCCACCGCGGCCACGTCCAGGCCACTTCCCTCGGCCAGCTCCTCGATCGTCATGGTGGCGCCCGCCAACGCGCCCACGACGATCTCGTCGTCGAGCTCGTGGACACGTTCGCCCGACCCGGCCTCGGCGTCGCCGGCGCTGTGCGCAGAACGGGCCTGGCGCGACCCCAGGTCGGTCGAGCCCATGGCCGCCCCGCCCGGCACCTTGACCGGCTCCGGGGCCCCGGGGCGTGCGCCGCGGTTGCGGCCCGTGCTCCGGAGGTCCCCGGGAACCGGGCCCGGAGCAACCGGCGCTCGGTCCGGGCGGGCCGGCGCCAAGGCCGGCGAGGACACCCGGTCGGCCGTCCCCACCCCGGCACCACCGCCGGTGCTCCTGGTGGTGGCGCCCGTCCGGGACGCGGCGCCGACGGAGGCGGCGGGTGCGGATGCGGCTGCGACGCCACGGCCTCGGGTCAGGTCCGGGCGGGCGGCAGGAGGAGCAGCCCGGGCCCGTCCGGGGTCGAGCCCGCGGCCGTGCTCGGCGGACGGGGGCTCGAATCCCGGCAGCTCGCGCCCCGCTGCTCGGGGACCACCTGGTCCACTGGCCCGGCCCACGAGCACGGGCTCGGAGTCCCCCGGCATGCCCGCACCGCGTCCGTTGTCGTCGCCATCGTCGGTGCCCTCTTGATCGAGGCGTCCCTTGATGACCTTGAGCGGAAGGAAGTGCTCGCGCTGTTGACGTAGCACCCAGCGCAAGCGCTCCACATCGTGTTCGTAGAACTTGCGGTAGCCCGACGGTGTCCGCTCGGGGTTGACCAGTCCCTGGCTTTCGAGAAAGCGAATCTTGGAGATGGTGACGTCGGGGAATTCCTGACGGAGAAGCGCGAGCACGTCCCCGATCGACAGGTACGTCCGCGCGCTCATGGTGTTCCGCCGCGCAAGCTCACTCGTCCGCCGCCGCCAGGTAGACGAGTTTGAACTTCCCGATCTGCACCTCGTCGCCCGAGGCGAGCACCGCTTCTTCGATGCGCTCGCGGTTCACGTAGGTGCCGTTGAGTGAGCCCACGTCACGCACTGTGTACCCGCCGTGGCTCTTGGAAAACTCGGCGTGGCGTCGCGACACCGTGATGTCGTCGAGGAAGATGTCACTCTCGGGATGTCTCCCGGCACGCGTCACGTCGGTCACGAGGTCGAAGCGGGTGCCCGCGTTGGGCCCCCGCTTGACCACGAGAAGCCCGGTGCCACTGGGGCGGTCCGGAAGCGTCACACTGAGCTCCTCGTCACCCGCCTCGCCCTGGGCATCGACAGGGTGCAGGACCACCGTGGTGTCCGACGACGGCGCACCGAGCACCGACCCACACGACGAGCAGAAATTGGCATC
>JADGOL010000331.1 GCA_017882995.1 Acidimicrobiales bacterium
GAAGCCGCCGACCTCGCGAGCAGTTGCCACGAGGTGAGGTCGTCGGCCGGGAAAGCGCCCAGTGAGGCGGCGGGGAGTGGTGTGCCGTAGAGATATCCCTGGGCCAAGAAGCACCCCAGGGACTTGAGTTTGGCGACCTGGGCGGGCGTCTCGACACCCTCGGCGATGATCGACAGGCCGAGGGACTCACCGAGACCGATGATGGCCCGCACGATGGCGGAGTTCTCCGCCCTCATGTCCAACTCCTCGACGAAGCTGCGGTCGATCTTCAGGGTCTCGACGGGGAACCGCTTCAAGTAGCTCAGTGACGAATAGCCGGTCCCGAAGTCGTCGATCTCGAAATGGAGCCCGAGCTCGCGCAGCGTGTGGAGCACCAGGACAGCGTCATCGGCGTCGCGCATGAGGGTGCTCTCGGTGATCTCCAGCCACAGCCGGTCGGGATTGATACCGGACGTCTCGAGCGCGCGCGACACCTGGTTGACGAAGCCCGGGTCGGTCAGCTGCAACGCAGAGACATTGACCGAGATGTTGAGCCGCGCCTCGTCCTGGTTGGCTTCGCCCCGGAGCCGGCTCCACACCGAGACCTGTCGGCAGGCCTCGTTCAGCACCCACGCCCCCAACGAGACGATGAGCCCGCAGTCCTCGGCGAGCCCGATGAATTCGTGCGGGGCCAGCAGACCCCGCGTGGGGTGCTGCCACCGCACCAACGCCTCCATCCCCACCAGCGTCCCCGTGTGGAGGTCGACGACGGGCTGGTAATGGAGCACCAGCTCGTGACGCTCGAGCGCCCGATGGAGCTCGTTGGAGGTGCGGAGTCGACTGAGGACGTTCTGCTCGTCGTCCTCCTTGTAGACCTCGATGCGCGAGGGCCCGCGCCCCTTGGCCCGGTACATGGCGACGTCCGCGTTGCGCAGCAGGACCGCTCCGGACGCGCTGCCGTCGCCGGACAGGGCAATGCCCACGCTCAGCGAAGCGAAGACCTCACCGCTCTCGAGGGCCAGGGGCAGGTCCATGGCGTTCACCAGTCTCTGGGCGACTTCGAGTGCGTCGGCTTCGTCGTCGATCTCGTCACAGAGCACCGTGAACTCGTCCCCACCGAAGCGGGCCAGGGTGTCGGTGGCGCGCATCACGCTGTTCAACCGCTCCGCCACGGCGCGCAGGACGCGATCGCCGATGTCGTGCCCGAGGCTGTCGTTGACGAGCTTGAAACGATCCAGGTCGAGAAAGATCACGGCCACCTGATGATGACTGCGGGTGAGCCGACGTAGCGCCACCTCGAGACGGTCCATGAACAGCTCGCGGTTGGGCAAGGTGGTGAGCGAGTCGTGGATGGCGGCAAAGGCGAGGCGCTCGTGCAAGGCCCGGCTCTCGGTGACGTCTTCGATCTGCCCGATGAAGTACAGAGGGCGCTCGTCCTCGTCGCGCACACACGACACGTTGATCGACACCCACACGTCGTGGCCGTCGGCATGGACGTACCGCTTCTCGAGCCGGTATCCGTCCGATCTACTTGCTACGAGCCGGTCCGACTCGTCCTTGCTGAGCTCCCGGTCGTCGGGGTGGGTGAAGCTGTCGATGTTCTTGCCGCAGACGTCGACCGTGTCGCGCCCGAGGATCCGCCCGAAGGCGGGATTGGCTCTGGTGATCTGTCCACCGAGATCGGCCATGATCATCCCGATGGGAGCGTTCTCGAAGGCGGATCGGAACCGCTCGTGGGCGTCGCGCAACGCCTCTTCGGCGCGCTTGCGCTCGGTGATGTCGTGGAGGTTGCCGACGATGCCTCGCACCTTGGGGTTCTCGAGGTGATTGCTCACCTTCGCCTCGAACCACCGCCAGCTCCCATCGGCATGGTGCAGTCGTATCTCGGCCTTCATGCCGTGGCGGTCGGACCCTTGGATCTCGGGCGCCCGGCCCCGCATGTTGGTCAGATCGTCGGGATGCATCATCTCGGCAGCCGACCGAAAGCGGAATTCGCCTGCGGACGAGCCGAGGATCCTCTCGAAGGCGGGACTCACGTAGGTGAGGCGCCCCTCGGCATCCGCGACGACGATGATGTCACTCGCCTCGTGCACCAGGGCTTCGAACCGTCCCTCGCTCGACTCCCGGGCCGCCGCGAACCATTGCAGGACCAGGATGGTGAAGACGGCCCCCATGGCGTCGAGCGCGCTCAAGCTGTCGACGAGGGGCTTGTGAATGAGTGTCGGGGCCGCGCCGATGGCGATGGCTCCTTGCCCGAGCGCTATGCACAACAGCGTCCAGACGATGGCGGGCCGGGCGGCCGCCGAGCCGGCGCTGCGCATGACGTCCACGGCTCCGAAGACGAAGCCGATGGCGAGGATCGCGCCCCACCCGATGCCGTAGATGATCACGGCGATCACGGCCATCTCGACCGCCACCCGCATGTGCAGCCGCCACCCGGTGGCGCCGTCGCCCGCCAAGGCGACGCCGACCGAGTTCACGACGAGCGCCGAGACCATCAGGACCGCGATGACCCAGTACGGGATGTCGGCGATCAGGTGCCAGGACCGGATCAGGCAGAAGATCCCGATGACCGGGGGGACGGCGAGATTCACGGGATCGACCAGCCGGGCCCTGAGGCGGGCGCCGAGATCCCCGCCGCGGTCCTCCCGGGTGTCGTCGTCGGGCCAGCCCACACCTCTAATTCGGCCGATTCGGGGCCCGGGTGTAGAGGCTGTCATGCGCCCAGTGCGGAGTCGGGTGGGCCGGCCATGACCTCGCCCCTCTCAGCTTCTCGAGGCGGTGGCCGTCTCGGGGAGGCGTCGGATCACCGAAACCCCGTCTCGACGCGTCCGGGGTCGGTCCGAGGGAGGCTCGGGAGCAGGTGAAGGGCCCATTCAGGGCACGTTGGCCCAGGTCAGAGGCGAATTTCCCGGAGCCGGAGAAATCGCTCAAGTCCGGGTCCGGAGTTGTCGATACAACCGCGGCGGCCCCTGTCGGGTCCTTTGTCCCGAGGTACCCGAGCTCAGCGGGCTATCTCGAGGCCGATGCGGCCAGCTGATCCTGGAGCTTCACCTTCAAGACCTTGCCCGTGGCGTTGCGGGGGAGCTCGTCGACGACCTCGATGCGCCGCGGCACCTTGTAGTCCGCCAGCGCGCCGGCACAGTACTCCCGGAGCTGGTCGGTCGTCGTCGACGCCCCGGGCGAGAGCACGACCACGGCGGCCACGTCCTCGCCCAGCACCGGGTGGGGGACTCCCACCACGGCGGCCTCGACGACATGGGGATGCTCGAGCAGCACGGCCTCGACGTCGACGGCGTGGATGTTGTTGCCACCCCGGATGATGACGTCCTTCTTCCTGCCGACGATGTAGAGGTAGCCGTCCTCGTCGAGGCGCGCCAGGTCCCCGCTGTAGAGCCAGCCGTCCTTCCAGGTCCCGGCGGTGGCCTCGTCGTTGCGGTAGTACTCGCGCTCGCGGCCCTTCATGCGCAAGACGGCCTCGCCCACTTCGCCGGTGGGCAGGTCGTCGCCCTCCTCGTCGACGATGCGCACCTCGAGCGGGGGCACGGGTTGGCCGACCGAGCCGATTCGCCTGAGCGCTTCGCCCTTGGGCATGGAACAGAAGGCGGGCCCCGCCTCGGTCATGCCGTAGCTGTTGGAGACCGAGGCCTCGGGCATGCGCTCTTGGAGGGCACGCAGCGTGGCGGGCGCCAATGGGGCGCTGCCGATGGCGCAGATGGCGATGGACGAGAGCTCCGCCTGGGCGAAGCGCGGATGCGAGACGATGAGCTGGGCCATCGACGGCACGAGGAAC
>JADGOL010000332.1 GCA_017882995.1 Acidimicrobiales bacterium
AACGAAACCCTGTTGACCGGTACCGATCTCGCGAGCGCAACGGCGGCCGCAACTGCCGCGGTACCCGGGGCGACGGTGATCCGGGCCGAGACCGACTCGTCGGGCACCTCTCCCTATGAGGTTCACATGAAGAAGGCCGACGGAACGTACGTCACCGTAGAGTTGGATTCGGGCTTCAAGGCAATCACCACGGTCTCCGGTTTCGGAGTCGGACCCCAGGGCAGTCAGACCCCCAGTAGGTCTATGTCGCCCTCCACGTCCACCAATGCGACGGCCTGACTCTGTCGACGGCGGAACCTGCGCACCCGCACGACGTTTGCGGATGCGCAGGTTCCGATCAGGACCGTGTGACCCATCCCCGGCGATGCGGTGCAAGACTCGGGTGATGGGATCACGTGGGATCAGCCGGCCCAAGACCAAGCGACCGTCGATGCCTGGTTCACGGGGATCTGCGGGCGGCATCCGAACCGGACCTGGCCCGCTAAGAGAAATCGCAACGCCAGCGGTGATGTGGCCAGAAACAGGGTTCGAGGCGAGCGCCACGAGCCCGGCTGGTGAGATCCAAGGTGTCTCTCGCCTTGCCGCCGGGATGCGGGGCCTCAAAGGGCAGAAGCCACCGATGGCGGCGACCCTTGCGGCGATCGTGATCTTCGGCTTCCTCGTTTCTGTGGTTGTTGTATTGCTCGTCACGCATTAGGCGGGCGAGTACAAGAATGGGTTTGTGAGTTGGCCGCCAACTGGACCTGAACTTCATGACCGTGGAGATTTGGCAGAGCTGTTACGCCATCGGCTTCGTCCACCTCCACGATTGTCGGGATCCGGGAGCTGGCCGCACCCTTCCCTGTGGAGGTCAGCACGTCCGCTGGTCCGCTACCTCGCCGACTCTGAGATCCGAACGTCGAAGACGCTTGATCAAGGTCAGTGGAGAGGTCGTTCATACGCCAGCGTTCGGCAATGTCAACGAGAGGACGAGGGGCGTGGCCCGGGAGCCGGCGTTTTCGATCGGGCGCAAACCTGCTCCCAGGGTGGGCCAGAGCGGAAGTCGGACATGTTCATCCCGTGTGCTTCTGGGTGGCTCCGTCTCGCCGCAGAATGCTTGGCGAATCACGACCCTTGGGTCCCGCGCCTCGATGCGCTCTAGAAGCGAGAGAACCCCGCACAGGATGCGGCGTACCGACCAGGGGTGCATGATTGCCGTCGTCGGGTAGGGCTGGAAATGGTCGACGGGTCAGGAACCACCGAACGCTCCGGGACGTCAAATGGTCATGCGACGGGTCTTTGGAGCAATCGGTCTCCTCTTAGCCCTGGCACTTGTTTCGGGAGCCTTGTGGTTCATCGAGAACAAGGGCGCCACAACCGCCAGTCGACCGGTGGTTATCTGCGGACAGACGCTCTATTCCGGTGCGGTCGGGCTATACGTGTATTCCCCATACTCACACGCAACTGGCCCGCAGCCACCCGTGGCGGGGCAGGGACCAATCGCGGTCACGACGAGCACGCCGATCCTCTTTCAACTCTCGGTCGATTGTGATCGGGGCGCTGAGTTCTCGGTCCAACCGGCTGGTCTCGTGCAGATTGACAAGCAGATCACGGCGAGACACGGAGGGACAGTGGCCCTGGCGCTGATCGGCGTCAGGGCCGGGAGGGCAACGCTCACGCTGCACGGCGGGGACCACCCGGGTTGGGCGGAATCATTCATGGTCTTGGCCCCACAGTAGAAGGACGAGAAACGGACAGCCGTTCCCGGTCGGGCAAGGTGCCGCCGGCCCATGCGAGTGCAATGTCTCTCGGTAACGGGCCGCTACGACCTGCGTAGCTTCGCAAGGCCTCTCATGCGGCGCACGGCGTCGGCCGGTGCAGTTGTGGCATAACGCCAACCCCGAGCCCCTGCCGCCTCGAGCCGTTGCGTCCGCAGCGCCCGCTCCTCCACATCGGCCAGAGGAACGGGAACCGATCCGGTCGCCCACGCCAGAAGCAGGTCGGCGAGGCTGGGGTTGCGTGCCAACGCCGGGCCATGCGCGTAGGTGCCGATGACCAGACCCGAGCGTGCCCCCTCAGTACCGTCGCCGCTGCCGTTGCCGACTCCTGTCAACACGCGCCCCAGCGGACGCGCCCCGACGCCGACGCTCGTCACGGCGGAATGGTTTTCGAAACCCGTCAAGGTCTCGAGCACGACCGGGTCGGCGGCCCCGTTGCCCCTGTCGTGACGGATTGGCTCCACCACGAGCTCCCCCACGGCGCGCCGCCCGGAGCCCTTCACCGTGACGACGTCGAGCAGGCCCACCCCGGGATGGGGCCTTCCGTCGGAACCGGGGAACGAGCGACCGATCACCTGGTAACCGGCGCACACCGCGAACACCACGGCGCCGGCGTCGACCGCACTGGCAAGCACCCCGTCTCGCAGGCGTTCCGCCGACTGCACCTGGGGGCCGTCCTCGCCACCGCCGAGGCAGTAGACGTCGGCTCCGGCGGGAAGAGCCACGTCCGAAGGAGCATGGATGAGCTCCACCGGGATGTCGCGCCACACGGCACGACCGGCTAGCACCTGACCGTTGCCTCCGTCTCCGTAGGTGCCGAGCAGATCCGGGTGCACGACGACCACCCGTAGCGCCGAGGGGCCCGACGATCTGGTCCGAGGGCGTCGCCGCGTCTTGAGCTGTCCGTCCGCGACGGTGACACCCACGGGCATGCCGGGAGCCGGGGTTGCGTCCGCCCACTCGCCGCCCGGCGTCGAGGGGGCCGGGGCCGGCACCTGCGTTCGGGGCGCACTTTGGACGAGGTGGCGCCGAAGTGCTTGGAAGGCGGTGTAATTGCCGACGTACTCCACCGTCGACGAACGCGCCGCACGCAGCGCGTCGAGATCGTCGGGAACCGTGACATGGACCACTCCGCCGTGGCGCAGTCGGACCGCCAGGTCGCGACACCGCTCCCCCGTGGCCACCACCAGTCGTCCGCCCAAGCGTTCGAAGGGCACATCCCACAACCACGACGGGTCATGCCCGTCGGCGATACGGGCATTGATGCCGATCACGACCGGGTCGGTGCCCCCCTCGAGCAGGTCGAGGAGCTCGGCCCACCCGGCCGGGTTCTTGGCCAGGAGGAGCCGAACGGTCGTCCCGCTCCACGCCACGGTGGCGAACCTTCCCTCGACGTCGGTGACCGGTTCCATCGCCGCCAGCGCATCGACCTCGTCGACACCGAGTATCCCCGCCGCCACTGCCGCCATGGCCGCGTTGGCGAGGTTGCACCGGCCCGGCAGCACGAGGCGGATCGGAAGGTGGCGACCATCCGCGCTAAGGAGAACGTCACCACGAAGCTCGGCGTCGGGCGCCGGACGTCGGAACCCACACGAGCACGACCAGTCGCGATCGGAAAAGATGATCCGGCCCGAGCACGCCGGGCAGCCCACGGCGTCGTGGCGCCAGAGCTGGCCCGCAGCCACCCAGACGACCTTGGCGGCACCCTGGGCTCCCCACACGACAAGCGGGTCATCTGCGTTGGCGACCACGGTCATACCCGTCGACGCGCTCAGCGCGCTCTGCCAGCGCGCTGCCACCATTCGCACCTCGCTCACACGGTCGAGTTGATCGCGCGACAAGTTGAGCAGCGCGACGACCTCGGGTTGGACTGCTTGCGCCACCACACCGAGATAACCCTCGTCGACCTCGAGCACGGCCGGCACCCCCGGTGCCGCAGTCGCCAAAGCGACAGCCAACCCGGGGGGAAGGTTGGCACCCGCCGACGACGTCGCCACCCGGGGTGCGCCGCCGAGCGCGGCGGCCAGCAAGCGGGTCGTCGTGGTCTTGCCGTTCGTCCCGGTCACGAGCGCCACCTGACGGCCTGCGGCCAGGGTGCTGAGCAGGTCCGGAGCGATCAACAGCCCGACACGCCCACCGATGACCGACCCGCCTCCGAGATGCAACCGGCGCGACGCCGCGCTCACGGCGGTCGACGCCCGACCGGCCAGGCGTGCCCGCACCGGCAATGTGCCGTCAGCGGGCGAACTTGTCACGTGTCGGTGTGATCAGGCGGGAAGGTGCGCGCCAGTTCCTCGGCCGTTGGCTCGTGCGGACGCTGGGACTCCGCAGGGAGCTGGGTCATGATCGCCGCCATGATGGCCTCGGTGTCCTCGGCGGCGTCGGAGAGCCCGAGGTGGACGGGCTTGCCCACCCGGACGCGCACGGGCGGAGGGTGGAGCAGGTTGCCGACGTCAGGAAGTCGGGCCGAGCGCGGCCACACGGCTTCTGTCCCCCACACGCCGACGGGCAGCACCGGCGCGCCCGTCATGGCGGCCAACCGGGCCGTCCCTGTCTTGCCCTCCAACACCGGATCGAAGAACTTCTTGCCCCGGGGGATCGTCCCCTGCGGAAGGATCGCGACGACCTCGCCCGCCTCGAGCGCCCGACGCGCTTCTCGCAACGGTGTGTCGGAGCGGCTGCCCCGGTCGACGGGTATCCCCCCCAGGGCGCGCGCCAGTTGGCCGACGACCGGCGCGTCGAACAACTCACGCTTGGCCAAGAAACGCACTGGCCTCCCCAACCGGGCCGCCACCATGGCCAGGGCCACGACGTCGAAGTAACTGCGGTGATTGGCGGCCAAGATCACCGGCCCCCGCCCCGGCACGCGCCCCACGCCGTCGATGTCGAAACGCGCGTAGGGGAACATGGCCGGGCGCACCAAAGGTCGAATGACGTCGTAGGGCTCGAGCCCCCCCATCTTGGGCACACCCGGGGGGCGGTCCCAGTGCTCCACCGGCCACCGCCGCAGTCGGGCGACGGCATGCAGGCGCCGATCGGGGTTGACGGCGTGGGGACGGCCCACGGCGCCGAGCAACGGCAGGTCGAACACACTGTCGGAGTAGGCGTGGCTGGCGGCCATGTCGATGTTCGACTCCCGGGCCCATCGCCGCACCGTGGCGAGCTTGCCCGTGGACCACACGAAGTCGCCCTCGATACCACCGGTGTACCGACCGTCTTCGCGCCCGTACCGGGTGGCGAGCACGTGGTCGAAGCCGAGCATCCCGGCGAAGGGCGCCACGAGGTCCGCCGGCGTGGTCGTGGTGAGCACGATCAGGTGGCCCGCCTCGCGGTGCTCGGCCAACACCCCCGGGGCGAAGGGTTGGACGAGCTCGACCAGCTCCGGGGCGGCCAGCTCCCCGGCCCGGCACACGGCCTCGACGGGCCATCCCTTGGTGAAGCGCGGCGCCACCCGCACCATGGCCATGAAGGCGAGGCTCTCGCCCATGAGGTCGTAGAGCCCGTAGAACAGCCGTTCCCCCGGCAGCGATCGGCGCCCTTCGAAGAGCCCCTCGGCGTGCATGGCCGCGCTGAGGACGAGACCGCTCGCCCCGCGCAGCAGGGTCCGGTCGAGGTCCACGAACACCGCGACGCGAGATTCCGGCCCGGCGTGCCCGGAACCGTTGCCGTTGTGCACATGGGTCTTCGGCGAGCGAGCCGTCACCATGGCGCAGACCATACCGCCGTCCACCTCGCGACCTGCCGTAGGGTGCCCGCCACCAGGGCCTTGACGCGGCAAAGGGACCGGAGGGGGACCCGGTCCCTTTGCTCCGACTCGACAGGATTCGGAGGGGGGCGTCCGGTTCCTGTGGTCTCTGCGACTCATTGTAATGAT
>JADGOL010000333.1 GCA_017882995.1 Acidimicrobiales bacterium
CCGTCGCGTTCGTGCTGTCCTACGATCGGTCGATGCCGCCGGAGGCGCTGGGTTCCGAATCCATCGACTACCAACGGCTCTTTCAGTCCGCCCCGGGGTTGATGCTCCTCCTGAGCCCCGAGTTCACGATCGTCGACGTGAGCGACGCCTACCTCTCGGCGACCATGAGCGACCGGACGGAGCTCGTCGGGCAGCACTTGTTCGACGCCTTCCCTGACAACCCCGACGATCCCGGGGCCACCGGTGTCGTCAACCTGCGGGCCTCGCTCGAGCGGGTCCGCCGCAAGCGGGTGGCCGACACGATGGCGGTCCAGAAGTACGACATCCGCCGGCCCGAGTCCGACGGCGGTGGCTTCGAGGTCCGCTACTGGAGCCTGGTCAACAGCCCGGTGCTCGGTCCGGGCCGCGAGCTGACCTGCATCATCCATCGCGTCGAGGACGTCACCGAGTTCGTCCGGCTCAAGCAGCGCGACGCCGAGCACGTCGAGCTCACGGGCGCGCTCAAACAACAGGCCATCAGCATGGAGGCAGAGGTCTTCCTCCGTTCGCAGGAGCTCCAGGCCGCCAACCAGCGCCTGCTCGAGCTCGACCGCGTGCGTGGCACCTTCCTCTCGCGGATGAGCCACGAGTTGCGCACGCCGCTCAACGCGGTGCTCGGCTTCGCACAGGTCCTCGGTCTCGACGAGCTCTCCCCCGATCAGCGCGACTCCGTCGACCAGATCCTGCGCGGCGGTCGTCATCTGCTCAGCCTCATCGACGACGTGCTCGACATCGCCCGGGTCGACTCCGGCCAGATGACGATGTCGGTCGAGGATGTCGGCGTGGCCGATGTGGTCACCGCCGCGACCGAGTTGCTCGCGGGCGTCGCCCGTGCCCGGGGCATCTCGATCGACGCGTCCGGCGTCGGCGACGACGATCACGTGGTGGCCGACCGCCAGCGCCTGCTCCAGGTGCTGATCAACCTGCTGTCCAACGCGGTCAAGTACAACCGGCCCGGCGGCGAGATCGCGGTGCTCACCGAGCCCATGGGCGATGCCCACGTGCGGGTGTCAGTGCGCGACTCGGGCTGGGGCATCAGCCCGGGTGATCTCGCGCGCGTCTTCGACCCCTTCGAACGACTGGGCGCCGAGACCACCGAGATCGAGGGCGTCGGCATCGGGCTGACGGTCGCGCAGGGCCTGGCCGAGCGGATGGGCGGCACGCTTGCGGCGACGTCGCTCGTGGGCGTGGGTTCCACCTTCTCGATCGAGCTGCGGGGCACGACCGGGCCCATCGCCCACTTCCGTTCGGAGCCGTCGAGGGCGGTCCGTTCGCGCGACGCGCAGCCGATCACCGTGGTCTACGTCGAGGACAACCTGGCCAACCTGCAGCTGATCGAGCAGGTGCTGCGCGTGCGGGGCGCGACGACGTTGCATGCGGCCCGAGACGGCCAGGCCGGCCTGGACCTGATCGAGCGCGAACGGCCCGACATCGTCCTGCTCGACCTGCACCTGCCCGAGCTCGACGGCGAAGCCGTGTTGCACAGGCTGCGTGAGGACCCGACGTTGCGGTCGACCCCGGTGATCATCATCAGTGCCGATGCCACGCGCGAACGCCGAGAGCGCGTCGCCGAAGCGGGCGTCGAGGCGTTCCTGTCCAAGCCCATCGACGTCGACGAGCTCCTCCGCACGATCCGGTGGTTGGTCGAGCGACCGGTCCAGTCGGGCTGAGAGGAGGGCTGCGAGACTGCGGGCGTGGCCCGCCTCCTCGTCGTCCATCACACTCCGTCGCCCGTCTGCCATGCCCTGCTCGACGCGGTGCGCTCGGGAGCCACAGACCCGAGCCTCACGGATGCCGGCATCGAGGTCGTGCTGCGTCCGGCGCTGGCGGCGACGGCGCTCGACGTGCTCGAGGCCGACGGGTTCGTGCTGGGAACGCCGGCCAACCTCGGGTACATGTCCGGGGCCCTCAAGCACTTCTTCGACGTCGTCTACTACCCGTGCCTCGATGCGACCCGGGGCCGACCGTGGTCGCTGTGGGTGCACGGCAACAACGACGTGGACGGCGCGGTGCTGGCGATCGAGCGGATCGTGACGGGCTTGGCCTGGCGGCCGGTGGCCGAACCCCTCCGGGCGATCGGCGTTCCCGATGCGGCGATCCTCGAGGCCGCCTGGGAGCTGGGGGCGCGGACGGCGGCCGCCCTGATCGAGTGACCCCCGGCGGCCCCTGGCTCCCGGTCGTCACCCGACCAGGAGCCGAAGAATTTGTTCGGGGCCCGGCCGACCACCACGCCACCCAGGCCCCGAACAAGATCCGCTGCACCAACACCGGATCGACTTCGCTACCCCCGAAGACCTGCTGGTCACGGGGGTTGTCAGTGAGGAGGAGGCGCCAGAGGTGGAACAGATACGCGCTTCTCGGACATTTTCTGGGATCCCTCCCCGGTGGGTCCACGCGCGGTGTTCCACTTCCTCGGGGCCGCCCTCAGCCCAGCGACAGCCACGGCCCGGGCTTCAGCGTGGCCAGGTCCGACGAGAGCACGCCGGCGCTCGAGACCGACAAGACCTGGTCACCCACCACGACGAGACGGTCGATCGGCGTCGTGAACGGGAACGCGCAGGCGGTGTCGGGGCAGCCGGGCCCGTTCTCGCCGGTGGGCCAAGCCGTCCAGGGGGACACGATGCGCCCCTTCTCGGCGATGCCGTTCGCCGTCACCTGCAAGCCCAGGGCGCCATCGAAGCCGCTCCCGCTCGCCGTGGTGCCGCAGGTGGCGCCGACCGGGCACGACGGGACACCGCTCCCGGTCCAGCCCTGGCGCACCGGAAGGACGGCGAGATTGGCGTCCGACCACCACAGGAACGCGTGGTGGTCGTCCTCGGCCGGCGAGCTCGCACCGGACAGGACCTGGTCCTGGACCACACGCGGGGCCGTCGGATCGGACACGTCGTAGAGGGCGATCTTGGTGCCTGAGGTGCGCCCCCGCTCGGAGGCGTCCTGACCGATGCCCAGCAGGAGGTGGTCGCCGATCGGGTGCAGGTAGGCGCTGTAGCCGAGCATCTGCAGCTCACCGGTGATCTTCGGCTGGGTGGGATCGTGGAGGTCGATCACGAACAGGGGATCGGTCTGGCGGAAGGTCACGACGTAGCCCCGATCGCCGACGTAGCGCACGGCCTTGACCTGCTCGCCTCGGCCGATGTCACCGACGCGGCCGACGATGCGCAGCTCGTTGCCGGTGGCCTGGAGGGTCACGACCTCGCTGACCCGCTCCCACTGGCGGGTCGTCGTGACTCGCAGCGTGTCGCCCTGCTCGGACATCGAGAACTGGTCGGCGACGGTGCCCTGGACGACGCCCGACGCGGTGTACTGAGCGGCGCCCGTTCCGCTGATGTCGAAGCGGTGGATGGCAGTGCCCGGCTCGTTTGACGCAGGAGGCATGGCCTGGCTCGAGGCCGGTCCTGCCCCCGAGCTCGAGCCCGATGGCGACTCGGGCGAGGTTCCCGGAGTGGTGCCGGGGGTCGTGCCCGGCGGCGTCGTGGTGGTCGGGGCGGGCGGGCTGGTCGCGGGGACGGTGGCCGGCGGAAGGGTCGTTCCCGGCGGGACCGGGTTGAGCTGGTCGGCCGTGATCGGCGTGGCCACGTAGAGGTTGCGGGTCGAGGCGTAGACCGTCTGCCCGTCGGCCAGCACGCCGGTGCCGTCGGCCAGGTCGAAAGTGGACCGCTGGAGGTCGAGGGTGAGCAGGCTCAACGTCGAGAAGCCCGAGAAGGTCGCGGCGTGGCGCAGGTTGTGGCAGTCGAGCAGCGCCTCGCGGGCCCCGACGGACTGGCCCGCCGGATCGGGGGCGCCGCGTCGGACGTGGGGTACCCAGTCGTCGATGGTCGACGCGTCGATGATGGCCTTGTTGGTCTCGAGCGCCTTCTGTTGCGACGCGTCGCTCGATCCCGACGGCTGCACGAACGGCAGGCTCGAGGGATACGAGGACACGACGAGGCGGGCACGGGCATCAGCGCCGGTGCCGTTCGAGCGGGCGTCGACGTACGTGCCCTCGAGGTGCACGGTGTCGATGATCTTCGGATGGGTCGCATCAGCGATGTCGACGAGGCGCAGCCAGGTGCCAGGGGTAGTGGCGCGGTAGGGCCCGCCGACGTAGCTGCCGCCGCCCACGTCACCTTCCATCATCGGCACCGGTCGGCCACCCCCCGAATAGCCCTCAGGGGTGATGACGAGCGCCCGATCGCCCGACAACAGGAGCGAAGATGAGGTGCCCGTCCCGGTGGGGAGGGGCAGCGTCGCGGCCAAGGTGGGCCGGGGTCCGCTGACATCGACGATGGCCAGTCCGTCGGGGCGCAGGGTCAGCAGGCGTCGGCCGTCGGTCTTGACCTGGTCGGGCTCGTCGACGCCGACCTCCTGCACGTTGGTGTCCGAGTGCGCCGGTGCGGCGGAGCTGGCATCCGCGCTCTTGGCGGAGAAGGACTCCGGCGACGCGGGCGCACCGGCGGCCTGGTTGCTCGTCGTGGTATCGACCGCACCCCCTTGGGTGGCCACACCGTAGGAACCGCCACCGTTCAGGCCCCAGGCCGTGACGCGGGCCTTGGCCGCCTCCTTGACCCAGGCGAGCACGTCGTCGCAGGCATCGAAGGGCTGCAGCGCCGCCACGGTCTGGACCTCGACCGGGCCCGGCGTCGCCCCCGGCCCGGCGACGTCGACCGAGCTACAGGCTCCGGTGAGGAGGGCGGCTACGGCCACCAGTAGCGCCGACCGACGTCGACGCTTGCCATTCGTTGCCATGGGTTCTCCCGACGCCGCTGATGTCGGCAACATGGACGGGAGGGGTGCGCCGGAAGTTCCCCGGGCTCGGATGATTTTCTGGTCTGATCGGGTCATGGCGCGGCAGCCGGTGCCGAAAGACCACGAGAACCCGTGTGGCCGTCGTAGCGGCCCCCTTCCCCCGGAGACCCCATGCTGCTCGCGCAAACGGTGGAGTACAGCGCCTCGTCATCGAGTCCGATCGTCTCGATCATCTCGATCCTGGTCGGCCTCGCACTACTCGCCGTCTACATCTACGTCCTGATGGACATCCTCAAGCACCCCGATGCTGCCTGGCAGCAGAGCGGTCAGAACAAGAGCCTGTGGATCGGCCTCTGGGTGTTCGGCCTGTTCTGTTGCTTCAGCTGGATCATCGCCCTCGTCTACTGGTTCGCGATCCGTCCGAAGCTGGTGAACCCGCAGACCATCTAGTGCGCTAGTCCTCGGCACCAGCACGGCAACGGCCGCCCGCGAGGGCGGCCGTTGCCGCGCTCGCCTCGACGGGGGCGGCCCAAGAAGGACGAGGAGCCGACCAGGCCCACGTGGATAGCCCCATCGACACGTTCGGCCCGGTCAAGTCACTCGGTCTGGGCGCATTGCTGTCGGGCGTCAACCCGAAGAACCTGGCGCTGACGTTGGCGGTTGCGGCATCGATCGCCCAGGCCGGGCACTCCGGCGGGCAGAGCGCCGTCGCCGTCTTCGTCGTGTTCGGCTCGTTGACGGTGGCCGGGCCGTCCTCTTTCACGTGTTCGCCGCCGACCGGGCCGCCGCGCCGCGGACGTCGATCAAAGGAGTTCATGTTCGATCTCATCGGCTTGCATTGACACACCCCGACGCTGCGGCGCGCTGGATACGCTCCGGCGCTCGGGGACTGGGCCCGCTACACCGCCACCCGTCTCGCACCATCGGAGCCTTTCGTTGAGCCCGTCCACCGACGTCGCCCACCTGGTCGTCTATCTCATCACGGGGTTTGCCGTCGCGGCGGGGTGCACCCCCGTGGGGATCTCCGGCGCGTTTCTGCTCGTTCCGTTCCAGGTCAGTGTGCTCGGCCTCAACTCAGTGTCGGTCAGCTCGACCGGCCTCGTGTTCAACATCTTGTCCGCCCCCGCCGGGATCGTGCGCTACTGGCGCGACGGCCGCATCGACGCCCGCCTCGCCCGGCTCGTGCTCACCGGTTCGGTGCCCGCCATCGTCCTCGGCGCCTGGCTCCGCGTGCACCTGCTTTCCGACCCCCGCTCCTTCAAGGCCATCGCCGGGATCGTGCTTGTCGCGCTCGCCATCCGCGTCATCGTCGGCGGCCGGGCCACCGCCCGGAACCCCGGGCCCGCCGTGAAGTCCACGGCGAGCGTGTCGTCCGTCCGCATCGCCGCGCTTGCCGCGCTCGTCGGGTTCGCTGGAGGCATGTACGGCATCGGCGGCGGATCACTTCTCGCGCCGCTCCTCGTCGCGTCAGGCATCGCGGTCACCGAAGTCGCCGGCGCCGCCCTCGTCGCCACCTTCGGCAGCTCACTCGCCGGACTACTCGCTTACCTGGTCTTCGGTAGCGGCAGCGCCAACGCCACGCCGTTTTGGACCCTCGGACTCTGCTTCGGCCTCGGCGGGCTGGCAGGGTCGTACGTCGGCGCCCGCGCTCAACGCTGGCTCCCCGAAGCCTTCCTCACCTGGCTCATCGCTGCGCTCGCCGGGCTCACCGGACTCCTCTACCTCTACCAGGCCGTCACCAACTGAGCCTCGCGCTGGTCGCTGGTCGACCGGTGCACGGCATCTCGGCGACAGCCGAGGCGGCACCCTCCGGATCGATCAGCGCCGTGCCTCGCAGTCGCAGCGGGGGCTTGACGACGGGCGAGCACCGGCACGGTGCTCCAGGGTTTGCCGCCCGCACACAAGACCGAGAACCTTGCGCGCTCGACCTCCGCAGCGCGCCATGGGTGACGCATCGATACGACCGTCACCTGCACCGTCGCGCTCACTTCGCACCACCCAGAGAGTCGCTCGCCGGCTCGACCAATGCGGATGTGTCGATTGTGACCCGGCTGTCCGGCCCAACGGCAAAGTGCCTGGGGCGAAACCCCCAGGCACTTACCTATTACGGGAACCGGTTGCCCGGGGTCGTGCAGTCGGGAAGTCGAGGCCCCCTGGCCCGCCGCCGGCGCTAGTGAGACGGGTGAATCCCGAAGAGCGTCCGGAGCAGCCACCAGATCAGCTTCCACCACACCTTCGAGTGGTGGTGGGTCGGCTTGGTGGTGGTGGTGGTGGTCGATGGCTTGGTCGTCGTCGTCGTCGTCGTGGGCTTGGTTGTGGTGGTTGTCGTAGTCGTTGACGGCTTGGTCGTGGTGGTGGTGGTGGTCGGAGCCGTTGTCGTGGTGGTGGTCGTTGGCGCCGTGGTGGTTGTGGTGGTGGTGGGCTTCGTGGTGGTGGTGGTCGGAGCCGTTGTCGTGGTGGTGGTCGTTGGCGCCGTGGTGGTTGTGGTGGTGGTGGGCTTCGTGGTGGTGGTGGTCGGAGCCGTTGTCGTGGTGGTGGTCGTTGGCGCCG
>JADGOL010000067.1 GCA_017882995.1 Acidimicrobiales bacterium
CGGAACAGGTCACGGGCCTTGACGGTGCGGACCGTCGAGCCGTCGTTGCGAGCGGTGAGGGCCCACTCGGCGTCGTCGAGGACGGCCTGCATGAACTCGTCGGTGACGCGGACGGAGTTGTTGGCGTTCTGGTACTGGATAGAGAACGAGTCCGATCCGTCGAGGTCCATGTCGAAGCCGCTGTCGCGCAGGACGCGCGCCTTGCGCTCCTCGAGCGCCTTGCACCAGATGAAGTCCTCGATGTCGGGGTGGTCGTCGTTGAGGATGACCATCTTGGCGGCACGACGGGTCTTCCCACCCGACTTGATCGTGCCCGCCGACGCGTCGGCGCCGCGCATGAACGAGACGGGGCCCGAGGCGGTGCCCCCGCCCTGCAGTCGTTCCACCGAAGCCCGAATGTTGGACAGGTTGACGCCGGCCCCCGAACCGCCCTTGAAGATGATGCCTTCTTCTCGGTACCAGTTGAGGATCGAATTCATCGAGTCGTCGACGGCGAGGATGAAACACGCGCTGGCCTGGGCCGGCACACCCGCAACGCCGATGTTGAACCACACCGGCGAGTTGAAGGCGGCGCGCTGGTTCACGATGATGTGCTTGAGCTCGTCGCTGAAGACCTGCGCCTCGGCGTCGTCCTCGAAGTAGCCGTCCTTGATGCCCCAGGCGGTGATGGTGTCCACCACGCGGTCCGCCACCTGCTTGAGAGAGGTCTCACGCTCGGCGGTGCCCGGAGTGCCGCGGAAGTACTTCTGGGCGAGGATGTTGGTGGCGTTCAGGCTCCACGTGACGGGAACCTCGACGTCGAGCTGTTCGAAGGCGACGCTTCCGTCGCGGTAGTCGGTGATGCGTGAATCGCGCCGTTCCCATGCGAGCTCGTCGTAGGGGTGGACCCCTTCGGTGGTGAAGTGCCGCCGAATGCCGATAGCGGTCCTCTGCGGGGCGATTGCCATGATCGTTGTTCCACCCTTTCCTTGGTTCCCAGCGTAGGTGCCTACCTTCGGGAGACGGCAGGGCTTTCTCAGCCCAACCCCCCTCAGACCACAAGATGTTGTGGTCTCCCCTGAAGTGGCCCCCAGATGCAGTGGCCATTACAGCACTGTAGTTACGAGAGTGTCAATGGGTTGGCTCCGGCGTCCGCCCTGGTCGCGACCCGTTCGCGAAGGTTTGCACCCAGAGTCCCCCGAGGCGGCGGATCGGGCTCACGGGGTCGTGCCTGGGGGTCCGGATAGGGTCGGCGGCCGTGCCCTGCGTGATCGCCATCGATGCCGGCACGAGCGGTGTCCGGGCCCTGGCCGTGGACGGGTCCGGAGCCGTGATCGACGTCTCGTACCGCGAGCTGACCCAGCACTACCCCCGCCCGGGTTGGGTGGAACACGACCCCATCGAGATCTGGGACACCGTGGTGTCCACGGTCAAAGACGTGGCCGATCGTCGGCACGCGGCGGGCAGCACCATCGCGGCGATCGGCATCACCAACCAGCGCGAGACGGTGATCGCCTGGGATCGTGCCAGCGGCCGTCCCTTGCACAGAGCCGTCGTGTGGCAGGACCGGCGGACCGCCGAGCGTTGCGACCAGTTGCGCGCCGAGGGCCATCTCCCGGTGGTGCGGGAGCGGACCGGCCTCGTCCTCGACCCGTACTTCTCGGGGACGAAGATGGAGTGGCTGCTCGGCCCCGGCGGGGTCGAGGTCACCGACGACCTGGTGCTCGCCACGGTGGACGCCTGGTTGATCTGGAACCTCACCGGCGGGCCCGACGGTGGGGTCCTCGCCACCGATGCCACCAACGCCTCTCGGACGTTGCTCTACGACATTCGCGAGCGATCGTGGTCCGACGAGCTGTGCGACATCTTCGGAGTACCCCGGGCCGCGCTCCCCGACGTGCGGCCCTCGTGCGGTCGCTTCGGGGTGGTGCGGGGGGCGCTCGCCACCGCGGCGCCCACCGTGGCCGGCGTTGCGGTGAGCGGAGTGGCCGGCGACCAGCAGGCGGCGCTCTTCGGCCAGGCGTGCGTGACACCGGGCATGGCGAAGGTGACGTATGGGACGGGGAGCTTTGTCTTGATGAACGTCGGTGAAGTGTGCCCGCCGCCTTCGGAGGGACTGCTCACCACCGTGGCGTGGGACCTCGGCGAGCATGGCGGCTCGCAACCGGTTGCGTACGCGCTCGAGGGGGCGGTGTTCGTCACCGGGGCGGCCATCCAATGGCTGCGCGACGGGCTCGGGCTCATCGACGAGGCGGCCGGCATCGGACCGCTCGCCGACCAGGTGGCCGACAGCGAGGGTGTCTACGTGGTGCCCGCCTTCACCGGGCTCGGAAGCCCGTGGTGGGACCCGTACGCGCGCGGCACCATCACCGGCCTCACCCGCGGGGTGGGCGCGGCCCATATCGCCCGGGCCGTGATCGAGGCCATGGCGTACCAGGTGCGCGACGTGGTCGACGCCATGAAGGACGTGGGCACCGAGCTCGCCGCGTTGCGCGTCGACGGTGGTGCGGCTGTCCTCGACCTGTTGCTCCAGATCCAGGCCGACCAACTGCGGGTGCCGGTGTCGCGTCCCACCACGACCGAGACCACCGCACTCGGGGCCGCCACCTTGGCGGGAGTGGCCGAGGGTGTGTGGCCGTCGGTCGGTGATCTCGAGTCGATCTGGTCCCTCGAGGCCCGGTTCGAGGCTCGAGGCTCGGCGCTGTCGGCGGACCGCGCCTACGGCGGTTGGCGTCACGCCGTCGAGCGTTCGCTCGGGTGGGCCGTCCCGGGGGACTGACCGACGTCGCCTCGCTGACCCCAGGCAAGACACCGCGACGCGCCGGCGCGCGCCGGGCGCGACGTCATTCTCAGGGCGCGGCTTCGTACCATGGCTACACCGGACGCCGAGGGGGCCCCGGAGGAGGTTCGCCGGGTAGTGCTCCTGTTGTATGTCATCGGGTTCGTGGCGGGGATGATCGCCGGCATCTCACCGTGCATCCTCCCGGTCCTCCCCGTCGTCCTCGTAGCCGGGGCCACGGTCCCCACCCCCGACGACACGACCGAAGACGGAGTCGAAGATTCGCCGGACGCGACCGCGACACGGACCCGACCGCCGGTCGGGACACGGGGGTCTCGCAGTTACCGTGCCTACGCCGTGGTGGGCGGGCTCGTCGTCAGCTTCAGCATCGTCACCCTGGTCGGGTCGTCGCTGCTGAGCGCCATCGGCCTGCCCCAGGACTTCTTGACCGACGCCGGGCTGGTCGTCCTCGGCATCGTGGCGGCCGGGCTCATCGTTCCGTCCCTCGGACATCTCCTCGAGCGACCCTTCGCCCGCATGGCGCAGCGTCAGCCCAACGGGAACGCCGGAGGGTTCGTACTCGGGCTGGGCCTGGGCGCGCTCTTCGTCCCCTGCGCGGGCCCGGTGTTGACGGCCATCTCCGTGGTGAGCGCGCATCACCGCGTCGGCTTCGGCGCCGTGGTGCTCACCGTCGACTTCGCCCTCGGTGCGTCGGTCCCGCTCCTGGTGTTCGCGCTGGCCGGCCAGCGCGTGGCCGAGCGGGTCGCCGCCTTCCGGTCGCGGGCCGTGCTCGCCCGGCAGATCGGAGGGGTGGTGCTCCTCACCATGACGCTGCTGATCGCCTTCAACGTCACCGACGGCCTCCAGCGGGTCGTGCCCGGGTACACGACGGCCCTCCAGAACCACCTCGAGGGTGGTTCCTATGCCAAACGGCAACTGGCCGCCCTCACCGGCGCCAAGAAGTCGGGGAAGCTCGGCACCTGCGCGCCGGGACTGTCGACACTCGAGGAATGTGGCGCCGCCCCCAACTTCACCGGCATCTCGTCCTGGCTCAACACGCCGGGTGATCGCCCGCTGTCGCTGGCGTCGTTGAAGGGCAAGGTCGTCCTGGTCGACTTCTGGACCTACTCGTGTATCAATTGCCAGCGGTCGCTGCCCCACGTCGAGTCCTGGTACTCCCGGTATCACGACGAAGGGTTCGAGGTCGTGGGCGTGCATACCCCGGAGTTCGCCTTCGAGCACGTGGTGTCGAACGTCACGCTGGCCGCCGACCAGCTCGGGGTGGACTACCCCATCGCCGTGGACAACGGCTACAAGACATGGGACGCGTACCAGAACAACTCATGGCCGGCCGAGTACCTGATCGACGCCACGGGCCAGGTCCGCCACGCCGGGATCGGCGAGGGCGACTACGGCGGTACCGAGTCGCTCATCCGGACGCTCCTCGTCGACGCCAACCCCAAGGTGAAGCTCCCGCCGAGCACCGACGTCCCCGACAAGACCCCGACCGGCGGCCTGACCCCGGAGTCCTACCTCGGGTACCAGTACGGGTTGCCCAACTTCGACGGCCCGAGCATCTCCGAGAACCAACCGGCGCTCTACACGTTCCCGAGCACGCTCCCTCCCGACGCCCTGGCCTTCGCCGGGACATGGACCGTGGGTGCGGAGAAGATCTCGTCGGGACCGGGGGGGCGCCTCGAGCTCGCCTTCACCGCCCGTCACGTGTATCTCGTCCTCGGGGGCAACGGCACCGTCAAGACCACCGTGGGCACGCGCACCCAGACCCTGGCGGTGTCGGGCATTCCCCGGCTCTACACGCTCGTGTCGTCTCCGAACATCGAGACCGCCACGCTCGTGATCGACTTCTCGCCCGGCGTGGACGCGTACGACTTCACCTTCGGCTGACCGCCCCGACGGCGTGTCCCGTCTGATTTGATAGGCGGGCTGTCCGAGGAGGGAGGTGTCGCATGGTGGAAGACCTGTCCGATCCTCGCCGCGTCGAGCCCCCGTTCGTGGCCCAGGAACGAGCCATGCTCGAAGGATGGCTCGAGTTCCACCGCGCCACGCTGTTGCTCAAGTGCGAAGGGATCTCCGACGCCGGCCGCAAGGCCCGACCCGTGTCGACCTCGAAATTGTCACTCCACGGCCTCGTGCGACACATGGGGGAAGTCGAGCGGAGCTGGTTCCGACGGTGCCTTCTCCGTGACCCCGACGCACCGCCGATCTGGTACGACCCCGACGTCGAGGACAGCGAGCTCGTCCCTCTCGACGACGCCGACTGGGAGAGCGACCTGTCGACGTGGCTCGGGGAGTGCGAAGCCAGTCGCGTGGCCGCCGCGGGGTTCTCGCTCGACGACACCGGCCTCAGAGAAGGTGACCCCTGCTCACTGCGATGGATCTATCTCCACATGATCGAGGAGTACGCCCGCCACAACGGCCACGCCGACCTCATCCGAGAGATGGTCGACGGCAACGTCGGTTGGTGAGCGCGAGTCTCGTTGTCAGGACAAACGTTGGGCCGGGCAACGAAACGAGTGGCTCTTCGATGGTGGACGACCCGACGTTGTTCCCGTAGCGTCCGGGCCGGGTAGGGGGTCGCCATCAGGTCTCGGGGCGAAGACGCGTCGGAGAACCCGGCGCGAAGGGGGTCGGGATGTCCGCAACTGCCAACGTGTCGCGCCAGGC
>JADGOL010000068.1 GCA_017882995.1 Acidimicrobiales bacterium
AGACCGAAGCCGTCCTCGGCCGGCCCGAGGAGCCAGAACGTGGCCCCCAGGTCCTCGGCGAGAGCGATGCCACCGGCGACGTTCTTCCTCGGGATGGCCCGGGTGGGCTGGAGTACGAGCCGCGTCTCGGCACGCAGTCCGAGAGCTCGGCGGGTGACGTCTCGATCACCTGCGGCGGCGTCGACGGCGAAGGCATTGCGCACCACCGTGGCCGCGATCCCGATGTCGGCCAGCTCTCGTCGGGACCTGTCGTTCACGGTCACGTGGACCCAGGTGCGGTCATCGGGTGGCGGGGAAGAGCCGGCGAACTGCTCGCGCTGCCAGGGGAGGTCGTGGTGATGCAGCACCGCACGGCGGTCCCGGATCACCGCGGCGACGACAGCGGCAGCGGGTTCGTTGAGCGGCAGCGAACAGAGGTTCTCCACCACCACCAGATCGGCGTCCTCGAGAGCTTCTTGCACCTCGGCCGCCATGGGAGGCTCGGTGGCGGCCATGGCCAACCCCGGGAGGAGGCGGTCGACGGGGCCCTCGCCGGCGACGGTGCGGACGTCGAACCCGAGGACCGAGAGGGCGCCGCTCCACTTGGCCGACTCGACAGCCACCCCGTCGGAGCCGCCCAGGCGGAATGACACGATGGCGGCGACGGGTCTGGCCACGGACCGGCAACGCTACTGCGGCCCGGCGTCGGGTCATCTCGGGCTGGGCTTGGACCGGAGTCGGGCACTACCGTCGCTCGGGTGGCCGAGCCCGAGACTGATCCCGTAACCCACGAGGGTGGCGTCTCGGGGACCCCGACCGTGTTGTACCAGGTCGAGGCGGGCGTGGCTCGGGTGACCATCAACCGTCCCGAGCGTCGCAACGCCATGTCGTGGGAGGTGATGCGGGGCCTCCGACGGGTGTTGTCCGATGCGGCGCAAGACAGCGAGGTTCGTGTCGTCGTGCTGGCCGGCGCGGGCGACGAGGCCTTCTGCGCCGGGGCCGACCTCGGGAAGATGACCGGAACCGACGAGCCCGAGGCGGGGACCCTGGCGGTCCACGAGGCGCGCGGTGTGTTGGCCGACGTGTTCACGGCGCTTTGGCAACTGGGCAAACCCACCGTGGCTCGGGTGCAGGGCTTCGCGTTGGCGGGCGGCTTCGGGCTGGCGTTGGCCTGCGACCTGGTCGTGGCCTCGGAGCGGGCCCGATTCGGGGCTCCGGAAGTCAACGTGGGCTTGTGGCCATACATGATCACCGTTCCCCTCGTGCGCTCGATGCCGCCCAAGCAGGCGCTCGAGCTGATGCTGACCGGCCGTAGAGTCGACGCCGCCGAGGCACTGCGCCTGGGCTTCGTGACCAGGGTCGTTCCCCACGGGGAGCTCGACGGGGCTGTGTCCGAGCTGGCCGAGACGTTGGCGGCCAAGTCGCCGGCCGTGATGAAGCTCGGTCGGGACGCGTTCTACGCTGTGTGGGACATGGCGGCTCCCGAAGCCCTCGCCCACCTCCATGCCATGCTCTCGCTCACGGCCCAGACCGAGGACGCGGCCGAGGGCATCGCCGCCTTCCTGGAAAAACGTGCGCCCCGTTGGCGGGGGCGTTGAGGGACCGTGCCGGACCGACGAAGCGAGTGAAGAATGCGTAAGAGGGCTCTGATCACCGGCATCACCGGGCAGGACGGGTCGTACCTGGCCGAGCTCCTCTTGGCCGAGGGCTACGAAGTGATCGGCATGGTGCGTCGGTCGTCCACGTTGAACTTCGAGCGCATCGCCCACATCCAGGACAAGGTCTCGCTCGTGGCGGGGGATCTGCTCGACGAGATCTCACTCATCGGCATCCTGCGTGAGCACCGACCGGCCGAGGTCTACAACCTCGCCGCCCAGTCATTCGTCCAGACCTCGTGGACCCAGCCTGTCCTGACCGGTGAGACCACCGCGCTCGGCGTGACGCGGGTGCTCGACGCCATCCGCATCGCTGATCCCGAGATCCGCTTCTATCAGGCGTCGTCGTCGGAGATGTTCGGCAAGGTGCAGGAGGTCCCGCAGAACGAGGGGACGCCCTTCTATCCGCGCAGCCCGTACGGGGTGGCCAAGGTGTATGGCCACTGGATCACCGTGAACTACCGCGAGAGCTACGGCCTGCACGCGTCGTCGGGCATGTTGTTCAACCACGAGAGCCCTCGCCGGGGCCTCGAGTTCGTCACGCGCAAGGTGAGCCACGGGGTGGCCCGGATCGCGGCGGGGATGGACGACAAGCTCTTCCTCGGCAACCTCGACGCCCAGCGTGACTGGGGCTTCGCCGGTGACTATGTCCGAGCCATGTGGTTGATGTTGCAGCAAGATCAGCCCGACGACTTCGTGGTGTCGACCGGTGAGACCCATTCGGTGCGCGAGTTGTGTGAGATCGCCTTCGCACACGTCGGCCTCGACTGGCACGAGCATGTCGTGGTGGACGACAAGTTCCTCCGCCCCGCGGAGGTGGACCTCCTCGTGGGTGACGCCACCAAGGCGAAGACCTTGCTCAAGTGGGAGAAGACCGTCACCTTCGCCGATCTGGTCGCCATGATGGTGGACGCCGACGTGGAGCTCCTCCGTGTGCAGAACCGCTGAGCCCGGGGCGACGCCGGCGGCGTCGTGTTGACGATGTCGGCGGCCATCAGTGCACACGCCACCATCTCGGCCGACCCCCTGGGCGTGCTCGTGGCATTCGGCGCGGGGATGTTGTCGTTCCTCTCCCCGTGCGTGTTGCCGCTCGTCCCCGGCTACGTGTCGATGGTGTCGGGGCTGTCATCGGCCGAGATCGAGGCCGGAGCGACGCGGGACCTGGCGCCGCTCGTCCGGGGGGTGCTCGGCTTCGTGGCCGGCTTCACCATCGTGTTCACCGCCCTCGGTGCCGCCGCGTCGGGTCTCGGCCATCTCCTCCTCGGCCACCAACGACAGCTCGACATCGCCGCCGGCGCGCTCGTCGTGGTGTTCGGGGTGTCGATGGTCGGCTTCGCCACCCCCGGCCGGTTGTCGCGCGAGCGGCGCTTCCACCCCCTCCCGTCGCGGTTGGGCGCATGGGCGCCTCCGGTTCTCGGCATGGCGTTCGCCTTCGGATGGACCCCGTGCATCGGGCCTGTCCTGGGGGGTGTCCTCGGGTTGGCTGCCACCCGGGCCACCCTGGCCTCGGGCGTGGCCCTGCTGGTCGCCTATTCACTGGGCCTCGGGGTGCCGTTCCTCGCCACCGGTCTCGCCTTCGGCCGCCTCACCTCACTGTTTGCCCGGTTCAAACGGCGGCTGTTCCTCGTGAACATGGTCTCGGGCGCCGCTCTGGTGGTCTTCGGTGTGTTGCTGCTCACCGACAACCTCCACTGGTTGTCCTCGGTCACCGCGGATGTGCTCAGAGGTGTCGGCCTCAGTCGCCTGACGGTGAGCTGAACACCGACGACCACGTCGCGAGGCGCCGGGGCACCCAGGGACCCGGGTCGTCGGCGCCCTGGCAGGAGCGGCTCCCGCTTGGAATCACAGAGGGGGTCCCCCGTAGCATGGGCCGAGGCCATGGCCCCCGCAGTCCACCTCAGTACCGCCGTTTGTGTGACCGGGCGGTTTCCGGCCCTGGCCGGCGTCGATCTCGCCGTCGCCCAGGGTGAAGTGGTCGTTCTCGAAGGGCCGAACGGGGC
>JADGOL010000334.1 GCA_017882995.1 Acidimicrobiales bacterium
GCGCCATGGATCTTCGGCTCGACGGCAAGGTGGCGCTGGTGACGGGGGGATCGCGCGGTATCGGTCGCGCCATCGCCACCCGCTTCGCCGAGGCCGGTGCCGAGGTGATGCTGTCGTCGCGCAAGGCTGAGGCGCTCGCCGAGGCCGCCGCGGCGATGGAGGGTCTGGACGGAGACGTGGCCTGGCATGTCGCCAACGTCGGGGACCCCCATGCCGCGCAGCGTTGCGTCGATGCCACGATCGAACGATTTGGGTCGCTCGACGTGCTCGTGAACAATGCCGCCACGAATCCCTACTACGGGCCCCTGATGGAGATCGACCTGGCGCGTGCCGAGAAGACCGTCCAAGTGAATCTGGAGGCCGCCCTGGTGTGGACGCAATGCGCGTGGCGCGCGTCGATGGCCGGTCGCGGTGGCTCGGTGATCAACCTGTCGTCGATCGGTGGGCTGTCGGTCGAGCAAGGCATCGGTTGGTACAACGTGACCAAGGCGGCCCTTGTCCACCTCACGCGTCAGCTCGCCGCCGAGCTCGGTCCCACCGTGCGCGTCAACGCGTTGGCACCGGGTCTGGTGCGCACCGACTTCGCCCGCGCCCTGTGGGAGCAGTCCGGTGACGCCGTGGCCAAGCGCCTCCCCCTGAAGCGCCTCGGCGAGCCCGACGACATCGCCAAGGCGGCGCTGTTCCTGGCCTCGGAGGCGGCATCATGGGTCACCGGGCATGTGCTCGTGGTCGATGGTGGGGCCCTGGCCATGCCGTCGGGAGGGGTATGAGGGCCGTGGGAGGCTGGGACCGTGCCTCCTAAGTCGGCTGAGCCGACACTCTCGGCCGACCTCGAATTCCGGGGCCTCATCCACCAGGTCACCGACCCGACCCTGGCGCGACGCCTCGACGCAGAGCGCTTCACCGCGTACATCGGCTTCGACCCCACCGCCGACAGCCTCCACGTCGGCAGCCTCCTCCAGGTCCTGATGCTGCGGCGGCTCCAGCGGGCCGGGCACCGTCCTATCGCCCTCGCCGGCGGTGGAACCGGGGCGATCGGTGATCCCGGCGGCAAGACCGAAGAGCGGGTGCTGCTGAGTCCCGAGGAGCTCGCCACCAACCTCGCCGGCATGCACGCCCAGCTCGAACGCCTCGTGGACTTCGGCGACGCGGCCGGGCAGTCGCGGGCCATGCTGCTCGACAACGGCACGTGGTTGAACGACTTGGCCGTCATCGAATTCCTGCGCGACGTCGGCAAGCATTTCAGTGTCAACCAGATGATGGCTCGAGAGGCCGTGAAGACGCGATTGGAGCGCCCTGAGCAAGGGATCTCGTACACCGAGTTCAGCTACATGCTCCTCCAGGCCTATGACTACCTCCATCTCTTCGATGAGCAAGGGTGCCGGCTGCAACTCGGGGCGAGCGACCAATGGGGGAACATCACCATGGGTATCGAGCTCATCCGAAAAGCACGACGCGCCGAGGCCTACGGGCTCACGACTCCTCTCGTACTCAAGGCGGACGGGACCAAGTTCGGGAAGACCGAGACCGAAACCGTCTGGCTCGACGCCGCCAAGACGAGCCCGTACCAGCTGTACCAATTCTTCTACCGCACCGAGGACAGCGTGGTGGGCGGGTATCTGCGCTACTTCACGTTCCTCGACCACGACACCATCCGGACGCTCGACGGTGACACCGCCGAGCACCCCGAACGCCGCGCTGCGCAACGCGCCCTGGCCCGTGAGGTGTGCACCCTCGTCCACGGGGCGGAGGAATCGGGGCGTGCCGAGGCGGCGGCCCTGGCGCTCTACGCGGGAGAACTGTCGACCCTCGACGAGCAGTCGCTGCTCGAGGTGTGCGCCGAGACACCCACCTCCACCCGGGGGCGAGCCACCCTCGACGGAGCCGGGCTCTCACTGGTCGACGCTCTGGTCGACGCCGCACTGGTGAAGTCCAAAGGTGAGGCGCGTCGTCTCGTCTCCCAGGGAGGGGTGTACGTGAACGACCGCCGCGAGAAGGACACCGACGCGCGCCTCGGTCGACCCGACCTGCTCTTCGACCGCTATCTCGTGCTGCGCAAGGGGCGGGACTACCATCTCGTCTGCTTCGAGTGACCGCCTCCAGTGACCGGCTCCCATGCATGGCTCTCGTGACCGGCCCCGCGACGACCTCCGGAAACCGGCCCCCACACCCACGGCGAGGACGCCCCTGATGTTCTACGCACTTCTGGGGACGCTCGTGATCGTTGCCGTCATGGCAGGAGCCGCGGTGAGTCTCTTCTTCCGGCGTGGCGGCGAGTCCCGCCACCCCCTCCCCGAATTCCCCGACGCCGAAGGAGCATCGAGATGACCGGTCCGATCGATCTCGGCTCCGCGCCGCCCGAGACCGCCCTCGACCCGGCTCCGGCCGCGGCGACCACGCGCCTCGCCAACGCGCTCGGCGCCCCCGCCCCGGCGCGTCGTGACGCGGTGGCCGACGTCGTACGGGCCTTTCCCGAATGGTCCGAGGCGTGGGCGGCGCTGGGTGAGGTGGCTCGCGACGACATCGAGGCCTACGCGTGTTTCCGGGTCGGATATCACCGCGGTCTCGACGCCTTGCGCCGGGCCGGGTGGCGGGGAAGCGGGTACGTCCGCTGGCGGCACCCGAGCAACCGTGGATTCCTCCGGTGCGTCGACGGCCTGCGGGCCGCGGCGGCCGCCATCGGCGAGGCAGCCGAAGAGGAGCGGTGCGCGCTGTTTCTCCGGCAACTCGACCCGGTGTGGCCCCCGACCGGACTCGCGGACCCGGCCGACCGGTGACCGGCCGCGGCGCGGTCCTGCTCGTCGCCGCGGTGGCCCTCACATCGTGCGGGAGCCCGTTCCCGGGCCGCACCCTCGGCCAGCAGGTCCATTCGTGGGCGACCACGACCGGCCTCACCGGCAGTCTCAGCGCTCTGCGCGCCGACGCCCGACGTGTGGCCATGGTCGAGACGCGTCACGACCCCGCCGGAGTGCGCACCGACTGTGACGTCCTCGTGAACGACGCGCTGAGCGCCAACCAGAACCTGCCCAGCCCCGACGACGCACTCACCCGGATCCTCTCCAGCGCCTACGCCTCGGCGGCGGCCGGAGGTCGGCACTGCCTGGCCGGAGCAGGCGGAGACCACTCCCTGCTGAAGCGCTCGGCCGTCGAACTCGCCACCGCACAGTCGGGCTACGTGAAGGCCGAAGCTCGTCTCGACGCCCTCGACGTCGCCGGTCCCGGCTCGTCGTCATGACCTCGAGCCACCAGGTGGACGGTCCCGTGCCGGCGGCGAGGGACCCCGACGCCTATGACCGGCTCCGACGCCGGGTGCTGTGGTCCATGCCGAGCGGGCTCTATGTGGTGGGGACGCGCGCCGCAGGGCGTCGCAACCTCATGACGATCAGCTGGGCGACCCAAGTGGCCCGGAGCCCGAAGCTCATCGGCATCGGTGTCGAGTCCGAAGCGGTGACCCACCAACTGCTCGACGCGGGGCGCGTGTTCGCCCTGAGCCTCCTTCCCCGGTCACAACGCGACGTGGCACGGCGATTCGCCAAGCCCGTCACCGAGTCGTTCGTCGACGACGACACCGGCGTCGGCACGATGCAGGGGGAAGCGGTGCACGTGGCCACGACCGGTGCTCCGATCCTCGACTGTGCCCTGTCGTGGTTGGACTGCGAGTTGCGCCACGTCCTGGCACTGGGCAGCCACAGTTGGTTCGTGGGAGAGGTCGTCGACTGCGGCGAGTCGCCCGGCGATGCCGACGCGGCCGACGCGGCCGTCCTGCGGATGGAGGACACCCGGATGAACTACGGAGGTTGACCCTGTCAGCCTCGGTCGATGTGACTCCGGTCGCCGGTGGCAGCGATCAGGTGCCGGCGTCACCACCCGTTGTCGGGGATGACCGTTGAGGATCGGGGCGGAGGTCGATGCGCAGGGTCAGGATCCCGTCCTCGAGCGAAGCCTCGGCGTCCCCGAGCATGGCGTAGTCCATGAAGTCGAGCTGGGCCTGCTCCGCGAAGCGCTTGCGCTCAGGACCTTCGATGGGTGGCAGGCCCCGGGAACGCACGGCGGCAGCCCGGGCGCGGAAGCGCTCCACCATGGCGGCCGGATCGAACTCCTCGGACACGACCCGACTCTACCGGTGGTCGCCGGGGGGTCTCTGAGCAGGCCGTCGGGGGCGGAGGCCCCGATCGGAGTCGGGCTGACCGGCGGGTAGACTCGGAAGGAGTCCTCGCCGTGATCTACGCGCCCGCCCGACGGAGGAGTCGCTCGTGAAAAAGGGACGGCATCGCCGCTTCGAGGAGGCCCGCAGCCTGAAGCGCTCGGTCGCGACCGCCAATAAGCGTTGTCCGGAGTGTGGTGCCGAGCCCGACGACGAGCATGCCTCGTGGTGCATGGCCGAGACCGAGTTCGAAGACATCCTGGGCCCAGGCCCGTCCACCTCCGGCGAGGAAGACCCGCTCGCGGACTGACGGGCCCCCTGTGGGCCGGGGGTGTTCAAGAGGAACGCTTGCGCCTGATCGCAGGGTGCGGCAGCCGGACCGGCACCGGTTCGGACGTCGCCCCGCGGTCCTTGCGGGCGCCATTGCGCGTAACACCTACGACAACCGGCGCGCTGGGCACCACAGACCCCGGCGCCGCCCCGGCGCCCGGCGCGACCGCCGGCTCACCCAAGGCCACCTCGCGCGCCTGGAGATACTGGACGAGACGTTTGTAGATCTTCTTGCCGACCATGGCGACGAGCTCGGGCTCGAGCTCTTTGAATACAGGCTTGGTGCCCACGAAAGCCTCGGGTGACTCGGTGCACCACCAGTGGAACTCGAAACCGCCCTCGCCCCAGTCGCGACGGTCCCACTGCCTGATGACCGACGTCACATGCCCGTCGTCGGCCACCTCGTCGTCGCGACGCAACGGAAGCTGCCAGCACACGTCGGGCTTGAGCTCGAGATGCGGGACACCTCGTTGCACCGCCACCTGGTGCAGCGCGCAGCCGGGGCCGGCGGGGAAACCCGGACGATTGAGGAAGATGCAGGCGTCTTTCACCAGGCGGGTGGTGAGCTCACCGGACTTCGACTTGAGCACGACATTGGGACGAGCGCCGCGCTTGGGACGGGCCTTGGCGTGGAACTGCCACTGTTCGGGGGTCAGTGTGGCCGCCACCGCTTCGACCCGCCGGGCGTCCTTGGCGCTCGTGAAGTGCGCCCCGTAGGAGCAGCATCCCTGCACCAACTCGGGTGCGGGCCCGGTGAGCACGCCCTGGCAGCCGTTGCCGAAGATGCACGTCCACCGGCTCTCGAGGAAGGTGACGTCGAACTGCCACGTCCGCTCCTCCTCGAGGTCGGGGAAGCTCACCCATTCGTGGGCTCCTTCGGGGGCGCCGTGCCAGGGCCCGTGACGACCCCTCGCCTTGGCGGCGTTTCCCTGGGTGGTTGCTCGACCCGTGGCCATCTCGCTCACTTTCCGCCCGCGACGACCGGCGCCGGGGCCCAATCGTGGACCCCGGCGGCAGCCATCTGGGCACCGCTCGGCTCGGCACAGCAGAACCACGCCTCGGTGAGCCGCGGCCGCTCGTCCGCCGGGATCGACGAACGAAGGTGGGGGTCGGGTTCCGGGGCGGCCGCGCTGTGAGCGGCGCGCTCTCCGAGTACCGCAACCGCGGCGACGCGCACGGCGTCGTAGGACTCCCGGGCCGACCGCTCCCCGGCGGCGGCGCGTTCCGCGACGTCGGCGAGCCGGCCTTGGAGTTCGTCGAGTCGGGGGTCCGGGGCGCGCCACGACCATCCCAAGTGCTCGTCGTCGTACTCGTCGAGCCGGCCGTCGAGC
>JADGOL010000335.1 GCA_017882995.1 Acidimicrobiales bacterium
ACGGCGACCGTCTCGATCTCCACGCCGCCCTCGGCCGAGAGCATCCCCAGGTGCTTCTTGGCCGCCCGGTCGAGCGTGAAGCTGGCGTAGTACTCCTTGGCGATGTCGGAGGCGTGCTCGATCCACACCGTGCGCACGATGTGGCCCTTGATGTCGAGCCCGAGGATGTTGGACGCGTGCTCACGGGTCTCGGCCGCGTCGGTGGCCAGCTTCACGCCGCCCGCCTTGCCTCGTCCGCCCACGTGCACCTGGGCCTTGACCACGACCGGGTAGCCCACTGCGTCGGCGGCCTCGACCGCGGCCGCGACGTTGTCGACGGCACGGCCGTCGGACACCGGGATGCCGAACGTGGCGAAGAACTGCTTGCCTTGAAATTCGAGAAGATCCACGGCGGGAAACCTAGTCAGAGGTGACCGGCGGCACCCAAACCGGACGAGGCCGACGGCCGGCCGCGAACCTCAGACGGCAGTCTCCCGCTCGTCGAGGGCGGCCTCGAGCCAGGCGGTGATGTCGTCCATCGACGAGCCCGGGGTGAAGATCCCGGCGACCCCACCGGCGGTGAGCGTGGCGATGTCGGCGGCGGGGACGATGCCGCCGCCGAACACCAGGACGTCGTCGAGCCCGCGCTTGTCCAGCTCCTCCATCACCCGGGGGAACTGCGTCATGTGCGCGCCGGACAGCACGGACAGACCCACCGCATCGGCGTCCTCTTGGAGGGCGGCCTCGGCCACCTGCTCAGGGGTCTGGAACAGCCCGGTGTAGATCACCTCGAAGCCCGCGTCCCGTAGGGCGCGGGCGATGATCTTGACCCCTCGGTCGTGACCGTCCAACCCGGGCTTGGCAACGACGACTCGATAGGTGCGGACCACGCACGGGATACTAGGAGCATGACCGCTGCCGCGCCCCGGGGCCGACCGACGCCGAGGGTGGCGCCATGAGCCCGGTCGCCCCCCGCAAGGAACGAAACCCCCGCACGATGGTGCTGGCCGTGGCCGGGGTCGTGCTGGCCCTGGTGCTGCTCATCGTGGTGTTCGTGTTCGCCGTGCCCTCGCTCTCCGAGTCGGGGAAGGTGAAGGTCCGGCTGGGAAGCGACACCTTCGACGCGGGCCTGGCGGCCAAGCGTGCCGATGCCATCCGTCGGGACGGGCCCATCTTGTTCTCGGATGTGTCGAGCGGCCAGCGCGACGTGTTCCTGCAGCACCTCGGCGACGACGACACCACCGGCTGGCTGGCCTTCGACGCCCGGCGAGCCGACCAGGGACGTGACTGCACCCTCAAGTGGGATGCCGGTGCCACCCGGTTCAACGATCCCTGCGACGACTCCACCGTGACCGCCGACGGCCACGGGCTGACGCAGTACAGGGTCATCGTCACCGACGGGGGGGCGGTGGTCATCGACCTCAACCCCGACCACCTCAACGACCCCACGGTGACGAGCTCGTCGTCGACCACGTCGAGCCTGGTCATCACGGGCACGATCCCCAAGTAGCGCTCGCCGGCCTGCGGTCGGTGGGTCGGTCTACCGTGCGGGGACACCAACCCAGCCGCGTCAGGGGATCGACATGACCACACTCGAGAGCCGGCCGAACACCGCGCTGCTGGTCGTCGACGTGCAGAACGGCGTCGTCGAGGGCGCTCACGAGCGCGATGCGGTCGTCGCCAACGTCGGCGTTCTCGTCGACAAGGCGCGCCGCGAACAGGCCCCCGTGGTCTGGGTCCAGCACTCCAGCGAGGAGTTGGCGCGCGGGGGCGAGAACTGGCAGATCGTCCCCGAGCTGGCTCCGGGCGATGGCGAGCCACTGATCGAGAAGCACTACGGCGACTCCTTCGAGGACACCAGCCTCGAGACGGTGCTGTCGGGCCTGGGCGTCGGACGGCTCGTCGTCGTCGGGGCCCAGACCGATGCGTGCATCCGCTCGACGCTCCACGGTGCACTGGTCAGGGGATACGACACGAGCCTCGTCAGTGACGCCCACACGACCGAGGACCAGACGGCATGGGGGGCGCCGCCTCCGGACCAGGTCATCGCCCACACGAACCTGTACTGGAGCTACCAGGAGGCACCAGGGCGGACGGCCGGCACGGTCGAGACCAAGGATGTCGACTTCACCGGCACGTCCTGAAGTCGGTTGTGGCGAGTGCGCCCCCCGGCTGAGATGGGGCGATGGAGATCGAGCTGCGAGCGTTCAGCCCCGATGACCTCGACGCGGTGGTCGATCTCTCTCTGCGGGCCTGGGAGCCGCTGTTCACCTCCTTCCCCGGTCTCGTCGGCGCGGAGTTGGCGGTCACGCTCCACCCGGACTGGCGCGCCGAGCAGGCCCAGGTCGTCCGGGACTGCTGTTCAGCCTCAGGCCACCGGGTGGAGGTCGCCGTGGTGCAGGATCAGGTCGTCGGGTTCGCCGTGGTGATCCTGGACGCTGAGACCTCGACCGGTGAACTGCACCTCATCGCCGTGGACCCAGCCCACCAAGGCAATGGTGTGGCCGGTTCGCTCAACGACTGGGCGCTCGACGCCATGCGCACGGCGGGGATGCAGATGGCCAGGGTGGGCACCGGGGGCGACGTGCCCGCCGCGCCGAGTCGGCGACCGGCGTAGATCGAGACCGGATACCGGTCCAGATCTACGCCACAATCCCCAGGGACATCGGGCGCTCCTACTCCCGCGCGTGCCACCACCCCGGGTCGTAGGCTCCGGGCGTCGTCAACCAGTACCTGGCGGGTCAGATGGAACACGTCGAGCGAGATCGGCATCCGCGGCGAGCGGGCATGGAGCGGTCGGGGGTCGCGCTGATCCGTGGCCTTCGGCGGGCGAGGTGACCGCCGAGGTGCTGGTACTTCCGTTGCTCGTCGGCCTCCTGGTGATCCTGTTGGCCCTGATGCTGCTGGGCAACGTGGTCTGGATCTCCTACCTGGGGCGCCAGGGCTTCCGGCTGTCGAAGGAGCCACCATCGTCGTCCCCTGGGTACGAGTTCGTGGCGTCGCGTTCGCAGAGGATCACCGGCGGCGTGCGTGTTCGCTGGATTCCCGAACGGTGGCCGTTCGCCGCGATCACCCTCGATGATCAGTGGGCGTTCGTCAGCGGCTTCCGCCCGGTCTGGGTCGAGCGGCAGAGCGTCGTGGGGATTCGCGAGATCCGGACACCGTTCATGAACGGTGTCCGGTTCGAGTCGCTCGACGGCCGGTATGACGGCCTGATCTTCTGGGGCCGGAACGTGCCGCTGATCGCCGCCCTCGAACGGTTCGGATGGCCCGCTGGTTCAGCCGCTCGCACCCGCCCGGGCGAGCCTTCCTGACCGCACGTCTCAGGGCACGGTGGGCGCGAACCTGGCAGAGTCTTGACGGTTACCCCGAGCGGCGAGCAGCACCGCCGA
>JADGOL010000003.1 GCA_017882995.1 Acidimicrobiales bacterium
CGGAGGCCGGCGAGTAGCAGGCGGGAATGCCCGCCCGCGACCAGCCCCGGGATCTCGGACAATGACGAGAGGCCCCGCCGCGGGGAAGACCGTTGTCTTGGGCGTCACCGGCGGCATCGCCGCGTACAAGGCGGTCGAGGTGTGTCGCCGCCTCGTCGATGCCGGCGTGCACGTCGTCCCTGTCCTCACCGAGGACGCCACCCGGTTCGTGGGTGAGGTCACATTCTCGGCCCTGGCGTCGGAGCCGGTGCAAAAGTCCATGTGGTCAGAAGCCGATCCGATTCCGCACACCCGTCTCGGGCAGCGTGCCGATCTGGTGCTCGTCGTACCGGCGACGGCGCGCTTTCTCGGTTGTTATGCCAACGGGATCTCCGACGGGTTGTTGAGCGCGACGGTCCTCGCCACCCGGGCGCCGGTGATGGTGTGTCCCGCCATGCACACCGAGATGTGGGAGCACCCGGCCGTGCAGGAGAACCTGGCGACGTTACGTCGACGCCAGGTGCTCGTGGTCGATCCTGCTCAGGGTCGCCTGGCGGGTGGTGACGTCGGGGCCGGGCGTCTGGCCGATCCCGACGACATCGTGGCCGCAGCACTGGCGGTGCTGGGGTCCGTGGCGCGTGGCCAGGATCTCGCCGGTCGGCGTGTGGTCGTAAGCGCGGGCGGCACGCGCGAGCCCATCGACCCGGTGCGCTTCATCTCCAATCGATCGTCGGGCAAACAAGGTCATGCCGTCGCCGAGGCCGCCGCGACCCGCGGTGCCGAGGTGGTCCTCGTCACCACGGCGACCCGGCCCGCACCGGCGGGCATCGACGTCGTGAAGGTGGAGACCGCGGCGGAGATGGAGGCGGCCATGCTCGAACACAGCGCCGCCGCCGACATCGTCGTGATGGCGGCCGCGGTGGCGGACTTCCGGCTGAAGGCGCCCGCCGATACCAAGTTGTCGAAGGCCGACGGGGTGCCCGAGCTCGTGCTCGAGCCCACACCGGACATCTTGGCCGAGCTTGGACGGCGCCGACGCGACGGGCAGGTACTCGTCGGGTTCGCGGCCGAGACCCACGACATGACGAGCCGGGCGGCATCGAAGCTGCGGGGGAAGAACCTCGATTTCATGGTGGCCAACGACGTCTCGGCACAACATGTGGGCTTCGACCATGACACCAACGCCGTGACGATCCTGGGGTCCGACGGCACGTGCCGCGAGATCCCTCTGACCTCGAAGCTCGAGGTGGCCCACGCCATTTTGGATAGTGTGATCGTTCGCCTGGGCGGACAACGCCCCGGTGGGGGCATTCGGCGCGCCGGTGCCTCTGGGGGGGACGACAACTCGAGGAGAGACTCGTGACCACGCGCCACACCTTCACATCGGAGTCGGTGACCGAAGGACATCCCGACAAGATGGCCGATCAGATCTCGGACTCGGTGCTCGATGCGGTCCTGACATCGGATCCCGACGGCAGGGTGGCGTGTGAGACGCTACTGACCACGGGTCTCGTCGTCGTGGCGGGGGAGATCTCGACCAACTGTTACATCGACATCGCCAGCCTGGCGCGAGATGTCGTGTGCGACATCGGTTACGACAGTGACGCGCACGGGTTCAACGGTCGAACCTGTGGGGTGTTGGTCGCCCTCGACGAGCAGTCTCCCGACATCTCCCAGGGCGTGACCGCCGCCCACGAGCTCCGGACCGGCTCGGGTGGGGAAGATCAGCTCAACGCGCAAGGTGCGGGCGACCAGGGGATGATGTTCGGGTACGCGTGTGACGAGACGCCCGACCTGATGCCGCTTCCCATCTGGTTGGCCCACCGGCTCGCGCAGCGCCTGGCGCAGGTTCGACGCGTGGGTGTGCTTCCCTACTTGCGGCCCGACGGCAAGACCCAGGTGAGCGTGGTCTACGAGTCGGGGAGGCCCGTCGCCATCGACACCGTGCTCATCTCGACCCAGCACGCGGCCGGTGTGGACATCGAGACCCTGTTGCTCCCGGACCTGCGCGAGCACGTGATCCACCCGCTGCTGCCACCCGACCTCGACACCTCGGCGCTGCGCATCCTGGCCAACCCCACGGGTCGCTTCGAGTTGGGCGGACCGCACGCCGACACCGGGCTCACCGGGCGCAAGATCATCGTGGACACCTATGGCGGCATGGCCCGCCACGGCGGAGGGGCGTTCTCGGGGAAGGACCCCTCCAAGGTCGACCGCTCGGCCGCCTATGCGGCCCGGTGGGTCGCCAAGCACGTGGTCGCCGCCGGCGCCGCCCGACGGTGCGAGGTCCAGGTGGCCTATGCCATCGGCGTGGCCAGTCCCGTGTCGCTCATGGTGGAGACCTTCGGCACCGAAGCCGTGGACCCGGTGAAGATCGAGGCGTCGGTGCGTGAGGTGTTCGACCTGCGCCCCGCCGCCATCGTGCGTGACCTCGACCTCAAGCGGCCCATCTATCGACGCACCGCCGCCTACGGGCACTTCGGTCGTTCGGACAAGGAATTCACCTGGGAGGCGACACCCCGGGTGGACGACCTCAAGCGCGCCCTCGGGCTGTAGAGGAGTCGGGCGCCGGGGAGAGCCCCGACCCAGCGCCGCGTCAGACTGCCGCCATGTCGGCGGAGCCCATCGAACGCGTGGTGCGGGTACTCCCCGACGTGAGCGCGCTCCACAAGACCTTCGACTACACGGTCCCGCCCGAATTCGCCGAGCGCGTCCGGGTGGGAACCCAGGTCCGCATCGCCCTGGGGCCGCGGCGCGTGGGCGGATGGGTCGTCGAAGATCCCGTCGAGCCGACACCGGGCGTGGTGCTGCGCCCCATCTCGGCCGTGCGCGGCTGGGGCCCGCCCCCGGCGGTGCTGGCCCTGGCCGAGTGGGCCGCCTGGCGTTGGGCGGGCCCGGTGCCGGCGTTGCTGCGCACCGCCTCGTCGGCGCTCGCGGTCCGCTCCCTCCCCGCCGTGGGGTCACCGGCCACGCCGAGGCGCGCGCTGGAGGAGGCGACGAGGGCCCCGGCCGTTCTCGGGGAGGGCACGACCGTGGTTCGCCTCGGACCTGCCGGCGACCCCTGGCCCATCGTGGAGGCGGCGGCGACACGACGTGAACGCGCCGGGCTCGACGCTGGTGCGCTCGTGCTCACTCCCGGTCTCCGAGCCGCGGACGACGTGGCGCGGCGACTGCGATCGCAAGGCATCGCCACAGCCCTGCTCCCCGGTGACTGGGCGCGGGCGCGCTCGGGTGGATGCGTGGTGGTGGGCGCGCGTGCTGCGGCGTTCGCGCCCGTGCCGCGACTTGCCGCCGCGGTCGTGCTCGACGCGCACGACGAGGTGTACCACGAAGAGCGCGCCCCCACTTGGGCGGCATGGGCGGTGGTCGTGGAGCGGGCCCGGCGCGCAGGGGTCCCGTGTGCACTGGTCACGCCGTGCCCCACCCTCGAGATCATGGCGGTCGGGGCCTTGGTCGTCGGGCCTCGCGCTGTCGAGCGTGGGGCCTGGCCCGTGGTCGAGGTCGTCGACCGCCGCAACGACGACCCGCGCACCGGGCTCTTCTCCGAGCGTCTGGTGCGCGTGGTGCGGGACGTGACCGAGACGCCGGGGGGAAGGGTGGTATGTGTCGTCAATCGCACGGGCCGGGTGCGACTCGTCGGGTGCGCGGCGTGTGGAGAGCTGGCGCGTTGTGAGAGATGTGGCGCCGCGCTCGAGTTGGTCGGTGAGGCCCGCAGGGGAGCCCGTCGGCTGCACACCTCGTCTTCACCCGCACCCGACGACGACGTATCGGCCCCGTCGCTGCGGTGCCGACAGTGTGGTGAGGAGCGACCGGTGGTGTGCGCCCGGTGCGGGGCCACCCGCATGAAGGCCCTGCGGTTGGGGGTGACTCGCGTCCGAGAGGAGCTCGAAGCTCTCGCCGGGGTGGCCGTGGCCGAGGTGTGGGGCCCGGCGGCCGCGGACGAACGTGAAGACGACGCGGTCCGGCGCGCCCGGGTCGTGGTCGGTACCGAGGCGGCATTGCACCGCGTGCGTGATGCCAGCGTGGTGGCGTTCTTGGAGTTCGATTCGGAACTGCTCGCGCCGCGTTTCCGTGCCGGCGAACAGGCCCTGGCGCTCCTGGCCCGGGCGGCGCGGCTCGTGGCCGGTGCCGACGGGGGACGTCCCGGGGACCGGGCCCCGGGACGGGTGATGGTCCAGACGCGCCAACCCCGGCATCCCGCCGTGGTGGCCGCCGTGTCGGCCGACCCCGGCGTCCTCGCCACCGCAGAGTCCGAGGTGCGCCGCGCCCTCGGCCTTCCCCCGTTCTGTGCCCTGGCCGTCGTGTCCGGGGCGGCGGCCGACGCCTACGGCAGCGCCTTGCGAGATGCGGCTCCCGCGGCGGTGGAGGTACGTGGACCCATCGACGGCACGTGGTCGGTCCGGGCCCCCGATCACGGCGTCTTGTGCGACTTCTTGTCCACGGTGCCGCGCCCGGCCGGTCGGCTCCGGGTGGAGGTCGACCCGGTGCGGTCCTGACCACCGGGCCGACCGGCCCCCGTCGCCGGCTCCGATCCGGACGACACAGCGCGGGCCGTACTGACGGTCCCGGTACGATGGCGCACATGTCGAAGTACTCCATCCGTCTCTACGGCGACCCGGTGTTACGCCAGCGCGCCGCGGATGTGCAGGACATCGACGGGACTCTGAAACAGCTTGCCGACGACATGGTGCAGACCATGTACGAGGCGCCGGGGGTGGGCCTGGCGGCACCTCAGGTCGGTGTGCAGAAGCGGATGTTCGTCTACGACACCGGTGACGGAGAGGGGCCCGTCACGGTCGTGAACCCTGTCCTGGCCGAGGCGCGGGGAGAGTGGACCTTCGACGAGGGGTGTCTGTCGGTCCCCGGACTGTCGTGGCCCATCGTTCGTCCCAAAGAGGTCCACCTCACGGGGTTCGACCTCGACGGCAACGAGATCTCGGTCGAGGCCGACGAGTTCCTGGCCCGTGTGTTCCAGCACGAGGTCGATCATCTCGACGGCGTCTTGCTCGTGGAGCGCCTCGACGAGGACCAGCGCAAAGAGGCCAAGCGCATCCTGCGCACCCGCACCCTCGGCCTGCCCGAGGCGGATCCCGACGGGCTGCGCGCCCTCGCCGGCGACGAGCGGTCCGTCCGGCACTCCGGCCTGTAGCGACGCGCCGCCACCGGTGGCCCGCCTGGTCTTCTTGGGGACACCCCCGGCCGCCGCCGTCTCCCTCGAGGCCCTCGTCCACGCGGGACACGACGTGGCTCTGGTGGTGAGCCGGCCCGACACACGCCGTGGGCGCGGCACCACGCGCTCGCCCAGTCCGGTCAAGCGCGCCGCCGTGGACCATGGGATCGAGGTCACGGACCGTCTCGACGACGTCTCTGCGATGGGCGCGGAGCTCGGGGTCGTCGTGGCCTACGGTCGGCTCGTCCCGGGCCGCGTCCTGGACGCGCTCCCCATGGTGAACGTGCACTTCTCGCTGTTGCCCCGATGGCGTGGCGCGGCGCCGGTGGAACGGGCCGTCCTCGCCGACGACAGTGAGACCGGCGTGTGCATCATGGCTCTCGAGGAGAGCCTCGACACCGGGCCGGTGCTCGCATCTCGCCGCGTCTCGATCGGGGCGCGTGAGCACGTCTCGGCGCTCACCGCCCGGTTGGCGACGATCGGCGCCGAGCTTCTGGTCGACACCCTGGCGGCGGGTGTCGACGTCCTTCCCGCCGGCGTGGCGCAGCAGGGGGAGCCGACCTACGCCGAGAAGCTGCGTGCCGAAGAGCTTCACCTCGACTGGTCCCGTTCCGCGTCCGAGCTCGAACGGGTGGTCCGCCTCGACCGGGCGTGGACGACGTTCCGCCATGAGCGTCTGCGCGTGCTCGACGCCGTCGTCAGGTCGGGACCGCCGCCTCGGGAGGAGGACGGCGGTGCGCCGGCGGCTCCCGGCTCGCTGCGAGAGAGCGCGGTCCGCACCGGTGACGGGGTATTGGAGCTCCTCGAGGTGCAACCGGCCGGGAAGCGCCCGATGTCGGCATCGGCGTGGTGCCGCGGCGTGCGGGTGCAGGTCGGCGAGACACTCGGGGACGACGAGCAACGCCGGTAGGCTCGGTGCGGATGCTTCGGATCGCCCCTTCGGTGCTGTCGGCTGACTTCGGGAGCCTGGCCGAGGCCGTCGGCGAGGTGGCTCCCGAGGCCGACTGGCTGCACGTGGACGTCATGGACGGCCACTTCGTCCCCAACCTGACCATCGGCCCACCCGTCGTGGCATCACTGCGCAAGCACTCGGGGTTGTTCTTCGACTGCCACCTGATGATGACCAATCCGGGGGACTTCCTCGAGTCGTTCCGCCACGCCGGCGCGGACGGGTGCACGGTGCATGTCGAAGTGGGCGACACCAGCGCGCTCCTGGCACAGGCCAAGAGCCTGGGCCTTCGGGCCGGGCTCGCCATCAATCCCGAGACCCCCTACGAGGCCATCGAACCCTTCCTGGCCGAGGCCGACCTGATCCTGTGCATGACGGTCCATCCCGGCTTCGGCGGCCAGCAGTTCATGGCCGAGGTGCTCCCCAAGATCGCCCGCACCCGGGCCGAGCTCGACCGACGCGGGCTCGGCGCCGAGCTCGAGGTCGACGGGGGTATCGACGAGGACACCGCCGGTGCGGCGGTCCGCGCCGGCGCCCGCGTCCTCGTGGCCGGCTCGGCCATCTTCTCTGCCGATCACCCGTGGGAGGCGACCCGCCGACTGCGCCTGGCGGGAGAAAAAGCCCTGCCCGGAGGCCAAGGAGACGGGGCCAAGTAGAATGATGGTCCCATGACGGCCTCCCAGGAGACGCCCGGGGCGGGCCCCCGGGACGAAGATCTCGCCGCCATGCGCCGGGCCCTAGCGCTGGCAGCCTCGGTCCGCACGCGCACATCCCCGAACCCCTGGGTGGGTGCGGTCGTGGTCACTTCCGCCGGCGACCGGTTCGAGGGGGCGACGGCCCCGCCCGGTGGGCCCCACGCCGAGGTGGTGGCTCTGGCCTCGGCCGGGGACCGCGCCCGGGGGGCGACGTTGTACACCACCCTCGAGCCCTGCGCCCATCACGGCCGGACCCCGCCGTGCACCGGTGCGATCCTCGCCGCCGGGGTGGCGCGTGTCGTGGTGGGGGTCCTCGACCCCGACCCGCAGGTGTCGGGGAGGGGGGTGGCCGCACTTCGCGATCAGGGCATCGTCGTCGACGTGGGAGTCGCCGGCGACGAGGCCGTCGATCTCCTGGCGCCGTATCTCAAGCACCGACGCAGTGGAAGGCCGTGGGTGGTGCTCAAGCTGGCGGCCACGATGGACGGGCGCATCGCCGCGCCCGACGGAACCGCACGCTGGCTCACCGGGGATGCGGCGCGCGCCGATGCCCATCGACTGCGGGCCCTGTCCGATGCCGTCCTCGTGGGGGCGGGGACGGTTCGTTGCGACGATCCCGAGCTCACCGTGCGCGTCGATCCGATCCCCGAGCACCAACCCCTGCGCGTCGTCCTCGGGCACGCGCCCGACGCGGCCAAGGTGCACCCGGCGCTCGAATTGTCAGGGGAGCCCGGTGCGGTGCTCGACGAGCTCGGCGCCAAGGGTGTGTTGCAGGTGCTCATCGAAGGCGGATCTCGCGTGGCACACGCCTTTCACGGGGCCGGGCTCGTGGACCGCTACGTCATCTATCTTGCCCCTGCCCTCTTCGGAGGCGACGACGCCGTGCCCATGTTCGGGGGCCCCGGGGCCCCCGGGGTCGAAGACCTGTGGCGTGGCCGGTTGGTGTCGGTCACCCAGCTCGGCTCCGACGTGCGGGTCGAGCTCGCCCCCGCCGAACCCGGCGCGCCCTCGCCCGGGGTGGGGCCATGACCAGTTTCAGCGCCATCGAGGAGGCCATCGAAGCCATCGGGCGCGGCGAGATCGTCGTGGTCGTCGACGACGAGGATCGCGAGAACGAGGGCGACCTGGTCATGGCGGCAGAAGCCGTCACTCCCGAGAAGATCGCCTTCTTCCTCGCCCACACGTCGGGTGTCATCTGCGTGCCGCTGCTGCCCGATCGCGCCGACGCGCTCGAGCTCCCGCTCATGGTGAGCGAGAACACCGAGTCACAGCGCACCGCCTTCACCGTCAGCGTCGACTACGGCCACGGGACCACGACCGGCATCTCGGCCGAAGACCGGGCATCGACGATCCACGCGCTGATCGACCCGCACACCCGTCCGGTCGAGCTCAACCGCCCCGGCCACATCTTCCCGCTTCGATACCGGCCCGGTGGGGTACTCAAGCGCGCCGGGCACACCGAGGCCACCATCGACCTCGTCTCCGCCGCGGGCCTGTACCCGGCCGGCGTACTGTGCGAGCTCGTCTCGGCCGACAAGACCCGCATGGCCCGGCTTCCCGAGCTCGAGCAATTCGCACGGACCCACGGGATGCCACTCGTCACCATCGCCGATCTGATCCGTTACCGGCGCCACAAGGACAAGTTGGTGGAGTGCATTGCGGGTCCGGCCCGCATCCCCACCGAGTTCGGGGACTTCGCCGGGTACGTCTACGAGTCCGAGATCGATGGCGAGCACCACCTGGCCGTGGTGCGAGGCGACGTCAGGGGCAAGAGCCACGTGCTCGTGCGGGTCCACTCCGAGTGCTTGACCGGTGACGCCTTCGGATCGCTGCGCTGTGATTGCGGCCCTCAGTTGACCGAAGCCGTGCGCCTCATCGCCAAAGAGGGGACCGGCGTCATCGTCTACCTGCGGGGCCACGAGGGTCGCGGCATCGGGCTGGCTCACAAGCTGCGCGCCTACAACCTCCAGGAGCAGGGTCGCGATACCGTCGATGCAAACCTTGAGCTCGGCTTGCCGGTGGACAACCGCGAGTACGGCATCGGGGCCCAGATCCTGGTCGATCTCGGCGTTACCACCATGCGTCTCATGACCAACAACCCCATCAAGTACGGCGGCCTGGAGGGTTTCGGCCTCGACATCGTCGAACGCGTCCCCCTGACGCTGCACTCGAACCCGGAGAACATCGCGTACCTCCGGACCAAGCGAGAACGCCTCGGGCATTTCATGGAAGGCCTCGACGACGAGGTCGGCGATGACAAGCTCTGACGCCACCGCTCTGTCGACACACGGCATCGACGAAGCCGCCCGGCGCGTCGGTCGTTCGCATGTCGGTGACGTGGCGGGGGATGCCCGCGTGGCGTTGGTGTGCGCCAAGTTCAACGGTGGGATCACCGAGCGCCTGCTCGACGGGGCGCTCGCCGGGCTCGACAAGAGCGGCATCCAGCCGTCCACGGTGACAGTCGCCTGGGTGCCCGGTGCCTTCGAGCTGCCCCTGGCGGCGATGCGCCTGGCCGAGTCGGGATCCGTCGATGCAGTGGTGGCGCTGGGCGCGGTCATCCGGGGCGACACCGCGCATTTCGATTTCGTCGCCGGCGAATGTGCTTCGGGGCTCCAGCGTGCCGCGCTGGACACCGGCGTCCCGGTGGTGTTCGGGGTGCTCACCACCGACACCGTCGACCAGGCCCTGGCACGGTGTGCCGAGGGAGACGGCAACAAGGGTTTCGAAGCGGCCGTGACCGCACTCGAGATGGTCGACCTCCTGCGCAAACTGCCGGGCGCGACCCCGGCTCGGACGCGCTGACGGGCGTCGGGGAATCGCCATGCTCAGACTCGTCCTGCCCAAGGGCTCACTGGAAAAGGCCACGCTCGATCTCTTCGCCGCCGCCGATCTCGCCGTCGTGCGGAGCTCGGACGTGGACTACCGGGCCAGCATCGATGACCCGCGCGTCGACGAGGTCCGGATCCTGCGGCCCCAGGAGATCCCGGGCTATATCGCCGAGGGCAACTTCGACCTGGGCATCACCGGCCGCGACTGGATCGAGGAGACCGGCGCCGACGTGATCTCACTGGGCGAGCTCGCGTACTCGAAGGCCACATCCAATCCCATTCGCGTGGTGCTGGCCGTCGCCCAGGAGTCCCCGGTGACGACCATCGCCGATCTACCGCCGGGGGCGCGTGTCTCGACCGAGTACCCCGAGCTCACCCGACGCGTCCTCGAGAAGCACGGCGTGCACGCCGAGATTCGCATGTCGTACGGCGCCACCGAGGCGAAGATCCCTGACATCGCCGACGCCGTGGTCGAGATCACCGAGACGGGCCGTGCCCTGGCCACGGCCAGACTGCGGGTCGTCGAGACGCTGCTCGTATCGCGCACCGAGCTCATCGCCAACCCGGTATCAGCCTCGGATCCCGAGAAGTGGCTCGCCATGAGCCACCTGTTGACCTTGTTGCAGGGCGCGCTCGAAGCCCGGGGCAAGGTCTTGCTGAAACTCAACGTGGCGAAGGACAAGCTCGAAGCAGTGGTGTCGGTCCTGCCGGCGCTCAAGTCCCCGACGGTCTCGGAGCTTTCCGGAGACGCCGGCTACGCAGTGGAGACGGTGGTGCCCAAGACCCTGGTCAACGTCTTGATCCCCGCCCTCAAGGACCGGGGCGCCACCGACATCATCGAGCTGCCGATCTCGAAGATCGTCCACTGACGGTCTCAGCGACGACGATGACGCACCCTCGCGGGGGCCCTCGGGCGCCGAGGATCGGTGTGGTCGCCGAGTTCGACGAGCCGCGGGGGCTCGGGGTCGTACGTGATGACGACGGGCGGAGCTACCGGTTCCATTGCGCGGCCCTCGCCGACGGGACCAGGCGCATAGAGCCGGGCACCCCGGTGGTGTTCTCGGTGGTCGCCGGGCACGGTGGTCGCGACGAGGCTCGGGCCGTGACGACGGTCGGTGTGGGCTGAACGCGCTCGACGGTCCTCGTCGGGGCGTGTCGGCAGCGCTGCGGTCAGGTCCCTCCGGTGCCGGGCTCCCCGTCGGGGGCGGAGGAGGACTCGCTGATCTGGACATAGGCGAGGCGGATCTGGGCCAGGGCATCTTTGAGCGATGTCTCGGCTTCTCCCAACCTGCCCGCCAGACCCTCCACCAGTGTGGCCATGGCGTCGACGGCCAGGCGGGCCTGGTCGCGTCGGGGTGGCTGTTGCGACAGGTGAATCGCGGCCAGCTCGAACAAGCCATACGCGTGGTTGGCCACGACGACCTCGGCCGGGGTGCCCAACAATTGGCGACGCAACTCGTCGAGCCGACCGGCGAGCTCGGCTTGTTCCTCGGGCCCGAGCTCGTCGAGATCGAATTCGTCGGCGTCGGAGTGCTCGGACTCGGTGACCCCGGCGCCCCCGTCGGGTGCCCCCGAGGGGCCCGGGCGCGGAGGTGTTCCCGGGGAATCCGGGGCGGGACGCTCCGCGCCGGCGGGCGGCACTCGGTGCTCGCCCTCAGGTGTCCAGAGGCTGCTCACGCCTGGTAGCGTAGAACTTTGAGCCAACAGGGAAAGCGGGGTCACGCCGTTGGGCGCACCCCCACCCGCCACCGGGCAACGGTGCGTCGGGTTTCGCATGGGGTCCGTGACCGGACACCGAAGGCAGCGACCTCGCTTCCGCGAATGGCTTCGGGGAGACTCGGAGTCCTGTAACGACGGGAGTGATGTCGCATCGCCACACCCATGACGACCAACGAGACCAGGATCAACGATCGCATTCGTGCGCGTGATGTTCGCCTGGTGGACCCAGATGGCCTCCAGCTCGGGATACGCCCGTTGCCCGAGGCTCTGGCGATCGCCCGGCAGCTCGACCTGGATCTTGTGGAAGTCGCACCTCTGGCCAACCCACCTGTCTGCCGGATCATGGACTACGGCAAGTACAAGTTCGACGAGGCGCAGAAAGCCAAGGAGTCCAGGCGCAAGACGACCAGCGTCGGGATCAAGGAGATGAAGTATCGGCCGAAGATCGGTCCCGGTGACTTCGACACCAAGACCCGACAGGTCCTCAAGTTCCTGAACGAAGGCCACAAGGTCAAGGTCACGATCATGTTCCGAGGACGAGAGGTGTTCCATCCCGAGCTCGGGAAGAAGATCCTCGATCGGGTGGCCGAGCACGTCGACGGGACGGCGCGGGTGGAATCTGATCCGAGGCTCGACGGTCGCAACATGGTGATGGTGCTGGCACCGGACAAGCGGGCCAAGCAGTCCGCCGCGGCCCGGGCTGCTCAGGGTGATGACGAAGTACCCGGCCCAGGGGGCGGGGGACCGGCCAAGCCCGCAAAGAGCGGGAGCCCGGGAGTGGTGGGGACAAACGGCGGATCGCCCGCCGAAGCACCAGCAGCGGCCACAGGGGATGCAGAGCCCGGTCGCGAGGAAGGAACGTGACATGCCGAAGATGAAGACCGACCGGGGTGCTGCCAAGCGCTTCAAGGTCACCGGCACCGGCCGACTGCGCCGGCGCCAGGCCAACCGTTCTCACCTGCTCGAGAAGAAGAACAGCGTCCGCACCCGCCGCTTGGGGCGCGAGACCGAAGTCGCCGCCGCGGACCGTCGCGAGGTGCGGCGCCTGCTCGGTCGGTAACCCAGAGGCGGGCACAAGCTCGCTCGTCACGGATCGCCGCACCGGGCGCTGGTGGGTGCGGTCCCATGTCATTCACGAAAGGAGCTCGTCATGGCCAGGGTGAAGCGCGCCGTCAACGGCAAGAAGCACCGTCGTGCCGTCCTCGAGTCGGCTCAGGGTTATTACGGCAACCGGAGCCGCACCTTCCGTTCCGCCAACGAGGCGGTCATGCACTCCCTCCAGTACGCCTACCGCGATCGTCGGGCGCGCAAGGGGGACTTCCGCCGCCTCTGGATCCAGCGCATCAACGCCGGAGCGCGGGCCAATGGCACGAGCTACAGCCGGCTCATCGCCGGTCTGCGCGAGGCCGAGGTCGTCGTGGACCGCAAGGTGCTCGCCGACCTCGCTGTCACCGACCCCGCGGCGTTCACGCGCCTGGTGGGCGTGGCGACGTCCGCGTTGGCCGATGGACCTTCGACCCCGGTGGCAGTGGAGGCCGGGGACCGCTCCTGACCACGGGGCTCGCCTTCCGGCATCAGCGGGTCCAGCGCCTGCGCCGGTTGCTGGCGCGACGCGCCACGCGCCGTTCCGAGGGGGCATTCGTCGTGGAGGGGGTCAAGCTCCTGCACAGCGCGCTCGAAGCGGGCGCGCCGGTGGAGGCGGTGTTCGTCGACGATCGGGCTCGCTCGAATGCCGAGGTGTCGGTGGTCCTCGACGCCGCGCTGGGACAAGGAGCCCGGATATTCGACCTGGCACCGGGTGTGCTCGAACGGGTGGCCGACACCGTGACGCCTCAACCCGTCCTGGCCGTGGTGGGGATGCCCGACGCCACCCTCGACGAGCTCGTGGGAGCGACGTTCGTGGTGGTGTGTGTCGACGTGCGTGATCCGGGCAACGCGGGTGCGGTGATCCGCGTGGCCCACGCCGCGGGGGCTGATGCCGTGGTGTGCACCGAGGGGACGGTGGACCCCTTCAACCCGAAGACGGTGCGGGCGTCGGCGGGCTCGGTCCTCCACATCCCGATCGTGGTGGCCGGTGATGCCGAGACTGTCCTCGACGCGCTCAAAGGACACGGTCTGCGGTGCCTGGCCGCAGTGTCGAGAGGTGGGGCCCTCTACAGCGACGTCGATGTGACGTCGCCCTTCGCCTTGGTGCTCGGGAACGAGGCGAGTGGGCTCCCGTCGCACCTCGCGTCGCGACTCGACGCCACGGTGACCATCCCCATGGGAGGCGGCGCCGAGTCCCTCAACGTGTCGACGGCAGCGGCGGTCCTGTGCTTCGACGCGGCGCGTCGGCGCTCTAACCTGCACGCCATGGGAGAGGCCCGATGACCCCGTCGCCGGCCGGCGACGATGGGTCCGAGTCTCCGGGTGTCGATCCGGAGGGGCTCGTCGCCTCAGCCGTGGACCGGCTGGCCATGATCACCACGTTGACGGCTCTGGATGAATTGCAGACCGACCTTCTGGGAAAGCGCTCCGCGCTCGCCCGAGCGCATCAAGGCCTCGTCGCGCTCGATCCCGGGGAGCGTCCCGAGGCCGGGCGCCGTCTCAACGAGGCGCGTCGACAGATCGAGTCCCACCTCGCCGTTGCCCGGCGCGCTCTCGAGCTCGACGAACGGTCGACGCGGCTCGAGGCCGACCGCCTGGACCTGACCGAGCTCATCGGACCTGCACTGCGGGGGCGGTTGCACGTCGTCCAGCGCACCCGAGACGAGCTCGAGGACGTCTTCGTCGGAATGGGGTTCCGTGTCGCCGAAGGACCCGAGGCCGAGACGGACTGGTACAACTTCGAGGCGCTGAACATGCCGCCGGCGCATCCGGCGCGCGGGATGTGGGACACGCTCTATCTCGAGGTCGGGGAGCCCGAGACCGTGATGTTGCGGACCCACACCTCTCCGGTCCAGGTGCGCCTGATGGAGAGCCAGGGGCCACCCATCTACGCGGTGATGCCCGGGAAGTGCTACCGGCGCGACACACCCGACGCGCGCCACATCCCGACGTTCCATCAGATCGAGGGGCTGGTCGTGGATCGTGGCATCAGCTTCGCGGATCTGGCCGGCACCATCGAGACCTTCACCACGGCCTACTTCGGGGCCGACATCCACAGCCGTTTGCGACCGTCGTACTTCCCGTTCACCGAGCCCTCCGCCGAGTACGAGATCACGTGCACGATCTGCAAGGGGTCGGGATGCCGGACCTGTTCGCAGACGGGGTGGATCGAGCTCGGTGGTTGCGGCATGGTCGACCCGGCTGTCTTTGCCGCGGTCGGGCTGGACGCGGAGGAGTGGACGGGATTCGCCTTCGGGTTCGGGATCGACCGATGCGCCCAGATGCGTCATGAGATCCCCGACATGCGGGTGTTCTTCGACAACGACGTGCGCGTGCTGCGCCAGATCTGAGCTTCCCGTGCGCGTTCCCCTTTCGTGGTTGACCGACTTCGCGCCCTTCGGCGGCGACCCGGTCGACCTGGCGTCGACCCTGGACGACCTCGGCCTCGTGGTCGAGGAGATGCTCCACGTCGGAGAAGGCCTCGGTGACGTCGTCCTCGCCCGCGTCCTCGAGATCGGCGCCATCGCCGGGGCCGACCGCATCCGTCGTGTCGTCGTCGAAGCGGGCGGCGGGCCGGTGGAAGTGGTGTGCGGGGCCTGGAACTTCCACGAGGGTGACATCATCGCCTTCGCCCCCGTGGGCTCGGTGCTCCCGGGGGGGTTCGAGATCAGCCGGCGCAAGATGAAAGGTGTCGTCTCCAACGGGATGCTGTGCTCGGGGCGCGAGCTCGGGTTGTCGGAGGACCACGAGGGGATCCTGATCGTCCATGATGCGGATTCCTCGGGTGTCGGAGACTCCGAGGTGCCCCCTGCCATGGCTCCGGGGACACGGCTGGTCGACGCGCTCGGGATCGGGCCCGACACCGTGTTCGACATCGCGGTGGAGGCCAACCGTCCCGATGCGTGGTGTGTGGCCGGGATCGCCCGCGACCTGGCCGCCGCCTTGCACCTGCCGTTCACGCTGCCCGCGCCCCCGCGGCCGGCCTCGGACCCCGGAGCACCCGTGGCGACGCTGACCACTGTGGAGGTGGTGGACGAAGACCTGTGTCCGCGCTTCACCGCCCGTGTCCTGCTCGATGTCGTCGTGGGACCGTCGCCGGAGTGGATCGCCCGCCGCCTGGCATTGGCCGGCATGCGTCCCATCAACAACGTCGTCGACGCGTCGAATTACGTCATGCTCGACTTGGGCCAGCCCACGCATCCCTATGACCTCGACCTCGTGGCCGGACGTGGGCTCCGGGTCCGGGCGGCACGGCCCGGTGAGATCGTGACCACGCTCGACGGCGTGGAGCGCCGCATGGGGGAACGCTCCGTGGGCATGGGCGACGACCGGCGTGACTGTCTGATCTGCGACGCCGAGGATGCTCCCATCGGCATCGGCGGGATCATGGGCGGCGCCACAAGTGAGATCTCGTCGTCGACGAGCCGGGTCCTGCTCGAGGCGGCGTACTTCACGCCCATGGCGATCGCCAGAAGCTCCAAACGGCTCAGTCTCCGCTCCGAGGCGTCGGCCCGTTTCGAGCGGGGTTGTGACCCCGAGGGGATCGACCGTGCCGCCACGCGACTGTGCGAGCTTCTCGGAGCGACCGCGGGGGAGCGGTATCGAAACGCCGAGGGGGTGCTCGATGTGCGAGGCCTCGTGCCCGACCCCGCTCGGGTCACGGTGCGGACGGCGCGGGTCAACGCCGTGCTCGGGAGTGAACTGGACGACGAGCAGGTGGTGGGATACCTCGAGCCCATCGGGTTCACGTGCACGTCGCAGTCGGCGGGCGTCGTCGACGTGACGGTGCCCACGTTCCGCCCCGACACCGAGCGCGAGATCGACGTCATCGAAGAGGTGGCCCGTCACCACGGCTATGCGAACCTGCCCCGGCGACGACCGTTCACCCCGCAGGTGGGTGGGCTCACCCCGTACCAGCGCGATCGGCGCATGGCGCGCCAGGTGATGGCGGGGCTGGGTGCGCACGAGGCCTGGACGGCGTCGTTGCTCGGCCCCGATCAACAGGCACGGGTGGGCATCGACGGCGGGGTGCGGGTGACGAACCCGCTCACTCCCGACGAGAGCGTGCTGCGACAGAGCCTGCTGCCCGGGATGCTCGGTGCGCTCGCCTTCAACGCCGATCGTCGTCAAGGTGAGGTGCGGCTCTTCGAAGTGGGCCACGTGTTCCCGCCCCCCGAGCCCGACCGGGTGGCCCGGGCCCTGGCTCGCTCGGGGAGCACCGTGATCGCGGAGCGCGAGGTCCTAGGGTTGGCGCTGGCAGGCCTGGGCGACGACGCCCGCAACGCGGCGGCAGCCTGGCAGGTCCTGGTGGACGCCTTCGGGATCATCGATGTCGAGCTCGTGGCGCCCGGTGCCGGCCGCGCCGACGAGCCCGCGTCGGTGCCCGCCGGCCTGCACCCCACCCGCTGGGCGCGCCTCGTCGTGTCGGGCCGGGAAGGAGGGCCCGGGCACGTCCTCGGCGTCGTGGGCGAGGTGGACCCCACCGTCCTGACGGAGTTCGGGCTCGACGCCGAGCATCGGCGTGTGGGATGGCTGGAGGTGGATCTCGAAGCACTCCTCGATGACGCGCCCCGACGCAGCGTCTTGGTGACTCCGGTGAGCCGGTTCCCCTCGAGTGACATCGACCTGGCGTTTGTCGTGGACGAGTCCGTTCCCGCTGCTTCGGTGGAGAAGACCCTGCGCCAGGAGGGAGGAGAACTCCTCGAGTCACTGGCGCTCTTCGACGTGTACCGCGGGCCCGGCGCCCCCGAAGGGACGCGCAGCCTCGCCTATCGCCTCCGTCTGTGCGCACCGGACCGGACCCTCACCGACCAGGAGGTCGCCGAGGTGCGCGCCCGCTGCATCGCCGCGGTGGAGCAGGCGCACGGCGCACGCCTGCGGGGCTGAGTCTCGTGGCGAATCCGACCTGCTCGCCCCGGGCCTGACCCCCAACGCCTGGGGGAACGGTGCGGATGTCTCGTTCGACCGCCACGTTCACGGGGAGACCAAGGTGTTGTACTGGAGCACCGCGCCACCGTCGGACCCGACGGCGTCGAGTGCGTGGAGGCGTTCGGTTCCTAGCGGATCAGTGATTCGGCGATGTGCGGCCATGCAGGGTGAGGGTTAGCGTCGCGACCCGATGGATCATCGAGGCGGCATCACTTTCAGGGTGAGATGACGGTGGTCGCCGTGGTGCTCGCCGACGCCATCTCCCCGTCGATCCGGCTGCACACCCTCTTGAGGGGCTTCCCGACAGACGGACTGAGCATGGCCTCGCTCGCCATCGAGGTCGCTCTGGTGGCGTGGTACGTGGTGGCGGTCCGGCGACTGGCCAAGAAGGGTCGCCGATGGTCGCCGTGGCGCACCGCCTCGTTCCTGGGCGCCACGCTCCTCGTGATCATCGCCGTGCAGTCGGGACTGGCCGCCTATGACGACAAGGTCTTCACCGCGCACGTCGTCCAACATCTCCTGCTCATGAACTTCGCGCCCATCCTCTACGCGCTCAGCGCGCCCGTGACCCTGGCGCTGCAGTCCTCGGACCGTCCCACCCAGCAGCGTTTGCTCAAGATCGTGCATTACCCGGTGGTGGAGTTCGTCACCAACCCGGTGTTCCTCGTCCTCGTCAGCTACGGCACGATGATCGCCTACTACCTCACGCCGTTCTACAACTTCTCGCTCGAACACCCGCTCGTGCATGACCTCATCCATCTCCACTTCCTCGTCTCGGGGGGCCTGTTCTGGTGGTTGGTGATCGGGCGCGACCCGTCGCGCTGGCGGCTCTCGTATCCGGTCAAGCTCGGGATCCTCGCCATCGGCATCCCGGTGACGGCTGTGCTCGGGGTGAGCCTCACCGGCGCCCGGAACTCGATCGCCCCGCTCTTTCACACCGTGGCGGATACCCGGAGCGGGGGGTCGATCCTCTGGGTGGTGGGGGAGCTCACCACCTTCGTCGCCATGGCCATCATCGTCTACCAGTGGATGAAGTTCGAAGAGCGTGAAGCCGTTCGCGCCGATCGACTGCTCGACTCCCAGTCCTCGGCGTAAGGACCGCTGACGATGGCCTGGCAATCGCCGGCGGTCGCCGCGTGGGAACAGCGCGGGACCTATCGGACGCTCGAGGGACTGAAGACCTTTGTCATCGACCTCCCCGCCGCAAGGACCGAGGCACTCGAGCCCCTGCTGATCGTGCACGGGTTCCCGAGCAGCTCCTTCGACTACCACCACGTGGTCGACGCCCTGGCCGAGCACCGCAGGGTGCTGCTCTTCGACATGATCGGCTACGGGCTCTCGGCCAAGCCCGATTGCCCCTACTCCGTCGACATGCAGGCCGACGTCGCCCAGGCGTTCGTCGCGGATGCCGGTGTGTCAACCGTGGCGTTGCTCACCCACGATCTCGGTGACACCGTCGGCGGCGAGCTCCTGGCGCGTCACGCCGAAGGCCGGTGGCCGGTCGAGATCACGAGAAGGGTGATCACCAACGGCAGCATCTACATCGAGATGGCCCATCTCAGCGCGGGCCAACAGCTCCTGTTGAGCCTTCCCGATGAACGGTTGCCCGACACCGCCGGCATCGACGGTGCCACCATGCAGGCGAGCTTGGCGGCGACGTTCGCAGCCCGATCGCGTGTCGAGGACTCCGACCTGGTCGGGGAATGGGAGCTCATCTCCCACGACGGGGGCCATCTCCTGTTGCCGCGGACCATCCGCTACATCGAGGAGCGGCGTCGCAATCAGGCCCGTTTCACCGGAGCCATCGAGACACACCCTTCGTCGTTGGCGATCGTGTGGGGCACCGAGGACCCCATCGCCGTGGCGCCCATGGCCGGGCGGCTTCGCGACGCCCGGCCCGACTCCACTCTCACCTGGTTGCATGACATCGGGCACTACCCGATGATCGAGTCGCCCGCCACGTTCCTCGAAGCGGTCGTTCCTGCGCTTTCCTGAGCTGAGTATCTCGTCGTCTCGACGAGCACGCAGCGTCAAGCCTCCTCTGGTGGGCGGGGGTCGCGCCACATGGTCCATACCGGCGGACCGCCCGGAAGGACGATCTCCCCGGTGACCTCGAAGCGGTGACGGCGGTAGAACGCGATGTTGCTCTTCTTGGAGGACTCGAGATAGGCACCGATGCCCTCGCGGTCGCACCGCTCGAGGATGGGGGCGAGCAGTGCGGAGCCGATGCCCTTGCCCTGGTGGATGGGATCGGTGCCGAGCACGGCCAGGTACCAATGGGGGATGCGCGGATGTTGGCGCTCGACGGCAGAGACGACGCGCAACGCTCTCGGGACATGGAGCCCGAAGGCACCGATCATCTTGGGTGCGCCCCGCAGGACCTGTCCGAAGCGCAGCTTCCAATGGTTGGGGGGGTCCCACAGGGCGCCACCAGCCCGGTCGGTGTCGGTGTAGCAACCACCGTGCGGGAGGTGCTGATTGGTGAGCGCGGCCTCGAAGTACTCCGCCACACGGCGTCGGCGCGACGCTTCGACCGGCATCAGGAAGCTCATGACGGGATCGTCGAAGAAGGCGCGCGCCAGGCTGGCCGCCAGTGGGCGGGCGTCGGCCTGGTTGGCGACGCGTACGGGCCCGGGCACGGCGCCAACCTATCGTCGCAGTGTCGGGCACGCGTCGATGCGCCGGGCTGTCGTCGCCGAGAGATCGCCGGCCTGGGAGACTCTGGACCATGTCGCGTCCCGTGCCCTTCGTCCATCCCGTCATTGTTCGCTACCTCGAGGTGGACCAACAGGGTGTGGTCTTCAACATGTGGTATCTGGCGTACCTCGACGACGCTTTGACCGCATTCCTGAGTGCCGGCGGCCTTCGGTATCGGGACATGTTGGAGTCGGGCTACGACGTCCAGGTCGTGCACACCGAGCTCGACTGGCACGGGCCCCTCGGCTACGGCGACCCAGCCGAAGTGCAGGTCGGTGTGGCGCACATCGGACGGACGTCGTTCAAGCTCCGCTTCGACGTGCTCGCGTCGGGGCGTCGAGTTCTCAATGCCAGCACCGTGTATGTGGCGATGCGGACCGACGGATCAGGCAAGTGCGAGATTCCTCCGACGCTGCTCTGCGCACTGGGGCCCGTGACGTAGGTCGCCGCCCCGGTCACGAACCCGAGCCGGGATCGGGATCGACCTCGTGCAGCAGCGCGCGGGTGCGGGGGCCGAGCCAGCCCACGAGCCGCCTCCGGTCGTCAGGAGACAGGCTGTCGAGGAATGCCCACGCCACCAGCTCGGCGCCGTCGTCGGAGCTCGTTGCGACTGACTCGACTCCCGCCAGGCAGCGGGCGAGGACCGGAGCGCGTCGCTCGATCTCGGTCACGAGCCCGGCGACGTAGTCGGCCAGCTCCGTGAGTGTCGCGGCGGTGCCGGGATCGCCGTCGGCAGCTTCGGCCAGGTCGAGGTAGCGGTCGACGAATCCCGGTGCAGCCTCCAGCACCACAGCGACGCCGGCATCCATCACGTTGAAAAGCTATGAAATATCAAGACAACCTGTCAACAGCTGTCGGAGAGCCCAAGGATTGTTTGCATATCCATGCATGGTTTTGTATATTGTTGCGATGCGGGTCGGGATTGCCGGAGCATCGGGCTATGCGGGGGCTGAATTATTGCGGCTGTCCGCGGGCCACCCGGGCTTCGAGGTGGTGGTGGCAGGGGCCGAAACCCAGGCCGGGCAGTCGGTCGCCGCGCTGTACCCGTCGCTGGCGGCCGCATATCCGGCCCTCGAGTTCTCCAAGGTGGGCGCGGATGACCTCGCCGAGCTCGACGTGGTGTTCCTGGCCCTTCCCCACGGCGAGTCCCAGGACCTGGCGCCCGCCCTGGTGGGCAGGGTCGGGCTCCTCGTAGACCTGTCCGCCGACTTCCGCCTGCGCGACGCGGAGGCCTACCCGCGCTGGTACGGCCACGACCACGTCGCCCCCGAGTTGTTGGCCGAGTTCGTCTACGGGCTCCCGGAGCTGTTCCGGCCCTCGCTCGGCGGTGCCCGGTTGGTGGCGGCACCGGGCTGCTACCCGACAGCGGCCGCGTTGGCGCTCGCCCCACTTGTCCGCGCCGGAGTCATCGAGGACAGCGGCGTCATCGTGGACGCGGCGAGCGGTGTGTCGGGCGCGGGGCGCAAGCTGTCGCACACCACCCACTTCAACACCGCCGATGAGGACTTCACCGCCTACGGGCTCTTGAACCACCGTCACACGCCCGAGATCGAGCAGGCCTCGGGAGCCCAGGTCCTCTTCACCCCGCACCTGGCGCCCATGAACCGCGGCATCCTGGCCACCTGTTACGCACGGCCCGCCACCGAGATCCACACTGATGACGTCCTCGAGATCCTGCGAGACGCCTATGCCGGTGAGGCGTTCGCGGTCGTGAGCGACAGGTCTCCTTCGACCAAGGCCACGCTCGGGTCCAACTGCGCGCACCTGACGGCGCGCGTCGATCCGCGCACCGGATGGGTGGTCTCGCTGTGCGCGCTCGACAACCTCGTGAAGGGCGCGTCGGGCCAAGCCGTGCAGTGCGCCAACATCGCCCTGGGCCTGCCCGAGACCACAGGGCTCTCCAACATCGGGGTGTACCCATGAGCGTCACCGCACCCAAGGGTTTCGCGGCGTCGGGCATTGCATGCGGGATCAAGGCGTCGGGTGCTCCCGACCTCGCCCTGGTGGCGTCGACCGCGGGTGCGGTCCCCGCCGCGGGCGTGTTCACCGCCAACCTGGCCGCGGCCGCGCCGGTGCAGGTGAGCAGGGCCCATCTCGCCGCGACGGCCGGTCGTGCCGCTGCGGTCGTGCTCTCGAGTGGAAACGCCAATGCGGCGACGGGTGGGCCCGGTGTGGCCGGGGCGCAGCGCATGTGCGCGCTCGTCGGCGAAGGACTCGGTGTGGGTGCCGACGAGGTCCTTGTGTGCCAGACCGGGCTCATCGGGATCCCCTTCCCGCTGGCGCCCGTCGAGAGCGGGATCCCCGTGCTCGTGGAAGCCCGTCTCGGTGACCGCGAGGCCGCCCGGCGGGCGGCGACGGCGATCATGACGACCGACACCGTGTGCAAAGAGGTGACCGTCGAGGGCCCGGGGTTCACGGTGGGGGCGATGGCCAAGGGCGCGGCCATGTTGGCCCCGAACATGGCGACGATGCTGGCGGTGCTGACGACCGACGCCCGGTGCGATCCCGACATGTTGGCGGGAGCGCTCCGCCGCGCCGTCGAGGGCAGTTTCAATCGGATGAGCATCGACGGGTGTACGTCGACCAACGACACCGTGCTGGTGTTGGCGAGCGGGGCGAGCGGCACGTCGGTGGGTGCCGACGCTCTGGCCGAGACACTGGGACGGGCGTGCGGTGATCTCGCCGGGATGATGGTGGCGGACGCCGAGGGTGGGAGCAAGGTGTCGCACGTGGTCGTGACGGGGGCGGCGTCGGACGACGAGGCGCATCGCGCCGCTCGCAAGGTGGCGGAGTCGGCTCTCGTGAAGTGCTCGCTCAACGGCGAGGACCCGTACTGGGGGAGAGTGGTGAGCGAATTGGGTTCCGCGGGCGTGGCCTTCGACCTCGACCGGGTCGAGGTGTCCTACGGCGGTGTGGTGGTGTGCCGGGAGGGCGTGGCCGTCGACCACGATGCCGTGACCGTGCGCGACCACATGCAGGGCCACGCCATCGAGTTGCGCTGTGACCTGGGACTCGGCTCGGGGACCGGCGCCATGCTCAGCACCGACCTGGGGCACGGCTACATCGACGAGAACAGGACGACGTCGTGACTGCCGAGCTCGGCGCCTCCGAACGCGCCGCGGTGCTCATCGAGGCCCTGCCCTACATCCTGCGCTTCTGGGGCAAGGTCGTCGTCATCAAGTACGGCGGCAACGTGCTGACTCCCACCGACGGCGATCCCATGGCGGAGGGCGAGAAGCCCACCGAAGCCGAGGCGTTGGCCTCGTTCGCCGAGGACGTCGTGCTCATGCGCTCGGTGGGGATGCTCCCCGTCGTCGTCCACGGCGGTGGACCGCAGATCGGCGACCTGATGGAGAGGCTCGGCAAGGTGCCGGAATTCCGGGACGGGATGCGTGTCACCGACGCCGAGACCCTCGAGATCGCCAGCATGGTCCTCATCGGCAAGGTGAACCGCGAGATCGTGTCGGCCATGAACGTGCACGGCTCGTTGGCCGTCGGGTTGTCGGGCGAGGACGCCAAGATGATCACCGCCACGGCCCGCGACGCCACGCTGGGCTTCGTGGGCGATGTCGAGGTGGTCGACCCGTCGATCCTCCAGCGCCTCCTGGCCGAGGGGATCATCCCGGTGGTGGCGACCATCGCGGGGGACACCAAGGGCCAGTCCTACAACATCAACGCCGATGCCGTGGCCGGGGCCATCGCGGCGGCGTTGCACGCCGAGAAGCTCGTCTGCATGACCGACGTCACAGGCCTGCGCTCGGATCCCGACGACCCGAGCTCGCGACTGCGCCGGGTGTCGGTGGACCAGCTCGACGCCATGGTGACCTCGGGCGCAGCCTCGTCGGGGATGATCCCCAAGGTCGAAGCGTGTGCCCGCGCCGTGCGCGCCGGGGTGCCGCGCGCCCACATCCTCGACGGCCGGGTGCCGCACGCCTTGTTGCTCGAGGTCTTCAGCGACCGCGGTGTGGGCACGATGATCTTCCGGGAGGGTGAGGTGCTCACATGAGTGGCGTTCCCGATCGCAGCGCGCTCATGCACACCTACGCCGAGCCGACCGTGACCTTCGTTCGGGGCGCGGGGTCCGAGCTCTGGGACAGCGAGGGCAAGCGCTACCTGGACTTCCTGTCCGGGCTGGCGGTGACCGGGCTCGGGCACGCCCACCCCGTCGTGGCCGAGGCGCTGTCGGAACAAGCGGGAACCCTGCTGCATGTGTCGAACCTGTTCGGCAATGCCGTGGGCCCCGAGGTGGCGGTGACCCTCGACCGGCTCGTGGGTGGAGGGACGAACCGCGCCGGCGGTCAGGTCTTCTTCACCAACTCGGGCGCCGAGGCGAACGAGTGCGCGCTCAAACTGGCCCGAAAGTGGGCGGGACCGGGCCGGCACGTGGTGGTGAGCACGTGGGACGCGTTCCACGGGCGGACCCTGGCGACGCTGCACGCCACGGGCCAACCCGAGAAGCACGCCCCGTTCGCGCCCTTGCCCGAGGGCTTCGAGCACGTCGCCTACGACGACCTCGCCGCATTGGAAGAGGCCTGTGACCCGACACGGGTGGCGGCTGTGCTCCTCGAGCCCATCCAGGGCGAGTCGGGGGTGATCGCCCCCTCCTCGGACTACCTCGGTGGCGTCCGCGAGATGTGCACCGAGCGCGGCATCCTGCTCATGGTGGACGAGATCCAGACGGGGCTCGGCCGAACCGGGCGGTGGTTCGCCTTCCAACACACGGGCATCGAGCCCGACGTGGTCACGATGGCCAAGGCGCTCGGCAACGGCGTGCCCATCGGCGCCTGCTGGGCCCGGGCCGAAGTGGCGGCCGCATTCTCGCCGGGCGACCACGGCAGCACCTTCGGCGGCCAGCCGCTGGCGGCGGCGGCGGCGCGCGCCACCCTGGCGGTCATGGAGGCAGAAGACGTTCCCGGTCGGGCGGCTCGGGCCGGGGCCGCGCTGGCGGCGGGGCTCGAGCGCCTCGACGGCGTGGTCGCGGTCAGGGGCGCGGGGCTCCTCCTGGGCGCCGCCCTCGACCACCAGCACGCCAAGGATGTGGTCGTCGCCGCGTTGGCGCGAGGGCTCGTGGTGAACGCGCCGCGACCCGACACCATCCGACTCGCCCCGTCGCTGTTGGTGAGCGACGCCGAGATCGACGAGGCGTTGTCACTTCTCGGCGCCGCTCTGGCCGATGTGGACCGGTCCACGAACGCGGCGGCGTCATGACCCGTCACTTCCTCGAGGTCGACGACCTGTCGTGTGACGAGCTCGATGACGTGCTCGCCACGGCGTCGCTCCCGATGGCCGAGGTACCGAAGGTACTGGCCGGTCGCGGTGCCGCGCTCGTCTTCGAGAAGCCTTCGGCCCGCACGCGGAGCTCGACCGAGCTCGCCGTGGTCGGGCTCGGTGGCCATCCTGTCTACATCCAGGGCCTCGAGGTCGGCATCGACGAACGCGAGACGGCCGAGGACGTGGCCCGGACCCTGGCGTGTTATCACGCCGTGTTGTGTGCCCGGGTGCTCGACCACACCACGCTCGTGCGCATGGCGGGCGCGCTCGACGAGTCTGCACCCGGCGTCGGGTCCACGGCGCTTTTTGACGAGGACAGCGACGGGCACGACGACGGTGACCGGTTCCCCGTCCCGGTGCCGGTGGTCAACCTGCTCTCGGACCGGGGCCATCCCTGTCAGGCCCTGGCCGATCTGTTGACGCTTCGCCAGGTGTTCGGGAACGTCGAAGGTCGCACCGTCGCCTTCATCGGGGATGCCAACAACGTGTGGCGGTCGCTGGCGCTGGCCGCGGCGATGACCGGTATCCGGGTGCGGACGGCGTCGCCCGAGGGGTACGAGCCCGACGCCGACGACCTGGCCCGGGTGGCCCGGCTCGGTGGCGAGATCGAAGTGACGTCGGATCCCATGGAGGCGGCCACCGGCGCCGACGCGCTGTACACCGACGTGTGGACGTCGATGGGCCAAGAAGAAGAGCAGGAGCTGCGGCGCAAGGCCTTCGCGGGCTTCACCATCGACGAGGACATGGTGGGGCGCGCCGCTCCGGACGCGGTGGTCCTGCATTGCCTGCCCGCGCACCGCGGAGAGGAGATCACCGCCGCGGTTCTCGAAGGCCCCCGGAGTGTGGTCTGGCGCCAGGCGGCCAACCGCATGAACGCCGTGCGGGGGTTGCTGGCCTGGCTGCTCGGCCCGGGCGGAGGTGGGGCGAGGTGAAGTTGGGAAAGCCACAACGCCAGCACCGAGTCTTGCGGCTGCTCGAGACCCACGCCGTGTCGAACCAGGCCCAGCTGGTGGGGCTCCTCGCCGAAGAAGGGATTGAAGCGACCCAGACGACGGTGTCGCGTGACCTCGAGGAGATCGGGGCCATCAAGGTGCGCGTCCCGGGGGGCGAGACCGTCTATGCGCTGCCCGAGCTCCCGGTCCACCAGGTCGCGCCCGAGGACCATCTCCGACGCGTGCTCGGTGAGTGGGTGGTGGAGGTGGCGCACTCGGGGAACCTCGTCGTCCTGCGCACTCCGCCCGGCTGCGCGCACGTGGTGGGCTCGGCCCTCGACCGCAGCGGGTTCGACGGCGTGATCGGAACGGTGGCGGGGGACGATACGGTCCTCGTGGTAACGGCGGGCGACGTCGGCGGTGCGGTGATCGCCACGCGGCTCTCGGAGTTGGCCGGGATCAACGGCACCGATACCAACGGCACCGATACAAACGGCACCGACACGCACAGCACAGCAATTGGGATGGCGCAGGAAATGAACGGAGCGCAGTGATGGCGAAGAGAGTCGTATTGGCCCACAGCGGAGGCCTCGATACCTCCGTGGCGGTGCGGTGGCTCCAGGAGGAGCTCGGGGTCGAGGTCATCGCCGTGGCCCTGGACGTGGGCCAGGGCGGCGACTTTGAAGTGGTGCGCAATCGAGCCCTCGCCGCGGGTGCGGTCGAGGCGGTGGTCATCGACGCCCGGGCCGAGATGGCCGAGGACTTCGTCGTCCCCGCCATCGCCGCCAACGCCCGGTACGAGGGCAAGTACCCGCTCGTGTCCTCGCTGTCGCGGCCCGTGATCGTCCGCCATCTGGTCGAAGAAGCCCGCCGCCACGGTGCCGACGCCGTGGCGCATGGCTGCACCGGCAAGGGCAACGACCAGGTGCGGTTCGAGGTGGGCACGCGCACGTTGGCACCCGACCTCGAGATCCTCGCACCCGCCCGCAGCTGGGGCATGACGCGCGAGGACTGCGTCGAGTACGCGGCGCGCTACGGGATCCCCATCGAAGCCACCAAGGAGAAGCTCTACTCGATCGACGAGAACCTGTGGGGCCGGGCCATCGAGTGCGGCGCGCTCGAGGACCCCTGGGCCGCGCCGCCACCCGACGTATTCTCCCTCACGGTTCCCACCGCCACCGAGCCACGCGACCTCGTCCTCGGGTTCGAGAGCGGCGTCCCGGTCACCGTGGACGGGAAGTCCATGGGCCTTCCCGAGCTCATCGCCGAGGTGGCCTCGGTCGTGGGTTCGTACGGCTGGGGTCGGATCGACATGGTCGAGAACCGGCGCGTGGGGATCAAGAGCAGGGAGACCTACGAGTGCCCGGCCGCGCTCGCTCTGCTCATGGCGCATTCGGACCTCGAGGACCTCACGCTCGAGCGCGACGTGGCGCGCGAGAAGGCCCGTCTCGAGCCCCGTTGGGCCGAGCTCGTCTACGACGGGATGTGGTTCTCGCCGCTCAAAGAGGCGATCGACGCCTTCTTCACGAGCACCCAGCGCCACGTCACCGGCGAGGTCCGGCTGGCACTGGCGCCGGGCAGCTGCATGGTCACGGGCCGGCGCAGTCCCGTGTCGCTCTATGACCACGGGCTCGCCACCTATGACGCCACCGACACCTTCGCGCACGGCGATGCCGAGGGATTCGTGCGGTTGTGGGGTCTGGGCCTGGCCACGTGGGCGGCGCGCCAGGGTGGCCCCGATCAATCCAAACCCGGACGCTCGGCCGACCGGCCGTGACGCTGTGGGAGGGCCGCCTGGGCGGGACGGCCGACGAGGTCATGGCCTTCACCGCCAGCTTGGCCTATGACCGGCGCCTGGCCGCCGACGACCTGGCCGGTTCGCGCGCCCATGTGCGGGGGCTCCAGCGCGCCGGTGTGCTCGAGAGTGGTGAGTCCGCGGTACTGCTGACCGCGCTCAACCGCGTCGAGGAGGAGCTGGCGTCGGGGATCTTCGTCTTCCAGGCCGGGGACGAGGACATCCACACCGCGGTGGAACGCCGTGTCACCGAGCTGGCCGGTGACGTGGGGGCGAAGCTCCATACCGGGCGGAGCCGCAACGACCAGATCGCCACCGACCTGCGCCTCTACACGCGCCGGGAGCTGCTGGCCGTCGGCGCGGCGATCATCGAGCTCCAAGACACGTTGCTCCACCGTGCCGTAGAGGCCGGCGACGCCTATCTCCCCGGGTACACCCATCTGCAGCGGGCCCAGCCGGTGCTGCTCACCCATCACCTGCTGGCCCACGGGTGGGCCCTGGCGCGCGACCTCGACCGGGTCCTGCACAGCGTGGTCCGCATGGACGTGAGCCCCCTCGGGGCCGGCGCGCTGGCGGGGTCGTCGCTGGCACTGGACCCCGACGGGGTGGCCGAGGACCTCGGGTTCGGAAGCCGGTTCGAGAACTCCCTCGACGCCGTCTCGGACCGCGACTTCGTGGCCGAGTCGCTCTTCGACCTGGCGCTGCTGGGTGTCCATCTGTCGCGACTCGGCGAAGAATTCGTGCTTTGGTCCAGTGAGGAGTTCGGGTTCGTCGTCCTCGACGACGCCTATGCCACGGGGAGCTCGATGCTCCCCCAGAAGAAGAACCCCGACGTGGCCGAGCTGGCGCGCGCCAAGGCGGGCCGGTTGATCGGGCACGTGGCGGGGATCCTGGCCACGCTCAAGGGTCTGCCGCTGGCCTACAACCGCGATCTCCAGGAGGACAAGGAACCTCTCTTCGACGCCTTCGACCAGATCAAGCGGGCGCTGCCCGCGGTGATGGGGATGCTCGGGACCGCGCACTTCGACACCGACAGGATGCGAAGCGCCGCGGACGGTCCCGCCGCCGCCGCGGTGGACCTGGCCGAGTGGTTGGTGGAGCGGGGCATGCCGTTTCGCCAAGCCCACGCCGTGGTCGGTTCGCTCGTACGCGACTCGGTGCAGCGCGGCGTCCCTCTTTCCGAGCTCGTCCAGGCCAACCCGCATCTCGGCACCGACGCGCTGGGGTTGCTCGAGCCGGGAGTGGCGGTGACGCGTCGGACCTCACCCGGCGGGGCGGGGCCCAAGCCGGTCGCAGTGCAGATGGAGCGGTTCCGTCATCGTCTCGATCTCGACCGCCAGCGCGTGAGCCACTCGGCGGCCGCGGCGCACGTCATGGGCAGTGCGGACGACGTGGCCCGAAGCGAGGCGTGAGCGCGCCGGGGGTCTCGCGTCGGCGTCGGGTGCTGGCGCGCCGGTTCTACGACCGCGGCGCGTTGGAGGTCGCCCCCCAACTGCTGAACAAGCTTCTGGTCCACGGCGGGCGGGTGGGCCGGATCGTGGAGGTCGAGGCGTACCGGGGGAGTGAGGATCCGGCGTCGCACGCCTATCGGGGACCGACGGCGCGCAACGCCACGATGTTCGGGCCCCCGGGGCACCTGTACGTGTACTTCACCTACGGGATGCACTTCTGCGCCAACGTCGTCTGCATGCCCGAGGGCATCGCCGAAGCCGTCCTCCTCCGGGCCCTCGCCCCGGTCACCGGGCTCGAGGCCATGCGCGCGGCGCGGTCGGGGATCGACAAGGACACCGAGCTCATGAGCGGCCCGGCCAAGTTGTGCCAGGCCATGGGCATCACCCGCGCCGAGGACGGGGTCGACCTCGTGACCGCCGGCTCCACGGTGGCGGTCTTCGACGACGGTGTCGCATCACCGACGCTCCCCGCATCATCAGGTCGGATCGGCATCCGCCACGCCTCGGACCTGCCGTGGCGGTGGTGGGTGCCGGGCGACCCCAACGTGTCGAGACCCCGGGTGCCAGGAGCGCGGCCAGGCCGGTAGTCTCCCTGGGCCGGCGTTCCTCGGAGGTCGAGTCGGCGGGCCCGTTGTGTGGTTCGTGTGATGGGAGTGGCGCGTTTGGCCCCTTTGACACCCCGGGGCGGCGCCGGTAACCTGATGAACCCCCGGTCGGGAGACTGATCGTCGGGACCTGGCACCAACGCCTTCGGGTGTGTGCCGCGTCGCTCCTTGAAAACGGAACAGTGAGAGCCAAAAGCCAGTGCGGGCAATCGCGCGGCGCGTTTCGCGCGTCTCGTGGTTGATCCACACAGAATTAAGTAACAGAACCAAGCACTTCACGGACAGCAACACACCGTGCTGTGCCGGGTCGATGAGGGGGCAGTCAGCCCCGAATCGGCTCTCCGATTTGCGGCGAAGCCTTCGGGCGACGTCGTAGGTCTCGATGGAGAGTTTGATCCTGGCTCAGGACGAACGCTGGCGGCGTGCCTAACACATGCAAGTCGAACGGGGTCCAACCGGTGGCAACACTGGTGAAGACCTAGTGGCGAACGGGTGAGTAACACGTGAGCAACCTGCCTCGAAGACTGGGATAACCCCGGGAAACCGGAGCTAATACCGGATATCCCCACCGGGTCGCATGGCCTGGTGAGGAAATGGATTCCGCTTTGAGAGGGGCTCGCGGCCTATCAGCTTGATGGTGGGGTAACGGCCTACCATGGCACCGACGGGTAGCTGGTCTGAGAGGACGATCAGCCACACTGGGACTGAGACACGGCCCAGACTCCTACGGGAGGCAGCAGTGGGGAATCTTGCACAATGGGCGAA
>JADGOL010000336.1 GCA_017882995.1 Acidimicrobiales bacterium
CTATGACCCCGCTGGCAAGGTCGTGCTCGACCCCGATGCCGGTGTCGTCCAGGCCATCCGCCACCTCTTCGCCACGTTCGCCCGCACCGGCTCGGCCCGGGCCACTGTGCAGGCGTTTCGAGATGAGGGCCTGTCGTTTCCGGCGCGGGTGCGCACCGGGCCGCACAAAGGTGAGCTGACCTGGATGCCGTTGCGCCACTGGCGGGTGCTGCGGACGCTGCACAACCCGCGCTACGCGGGAGCGTTCGCCTATGGGCGACTCCACGTCCACAAAGGCGTCGACGGCAAGATCAGGACCGAGAAGGTGCCACGCGAGCAGTGGACCGCGTTGATCTTCGACGCGCACCCCGGCTACATCAGCTGGGAACGCTTCGAGCTCAACGCGGAGCTCCTGGCCGCCAACGCCGCTGCCCATGCTCGTCACGGCGACCGCGGTCCGGCCCGTGAAGGGCCGGCACTGCTCCAAGGACTGGCGATCTGCGGGCGGTGCGGGCGGCGCATGACCGTCGGCTATCACCGCCGTCACGGCATCGAGGTGCCCGACTATCGCTGTATGGGCCAAGCCATCCAGACGGGATCGGCGCCGTGTCACACCGTGCCCGGTGCCACCATCGACCCGGCCATCAGCCAGCTCCTGCTCGACGCTGTCACTCCGGTCGCCCTCGAGGTCGCCCTCAGCGTCGAGTCCGAGCTCGAAGCCCGCGCCGGTGAAGCCGACGCGTTGCGGGCCAGCCACGTCGAGCGAGCCCGTCACCGGGCCGAAGCGGCGCGACGGCGCTATCTGGCGGTCGACCCCGACAACCGGCTGGTAGCCGACAGCCTCGAAGCCGACTGGAACGACGCGCTCCGACAGCTGGGCGAGACCGAAGAGGACTACGGGCGGGCCAGTGCCGCGGCCCAAGCGACACTCACCGAGGAGCACAAGGCACGCGTGCGAGCTTTTGTCAGCGTTCAAGTATTCCCGCAGTTCAACGGGATGGCGTTCAAGTTATCCAGCACCCCAACGTTCAAGTAATCCCGCACCGCTGAGGCGGGGGATCCACCACTCGGGCTCCTTGTTGCATTAGCCGCGACCTCGTCAACCGAGACGGGGAGCGCCCATGACAAGGAGAACATTCAGAGTGGTAAATATCGTTGAGATCCTCATTCACTGGAAGGCCGGCCGGAACAAGGCCGAGGTCGCCAGGAGCCTTGGAGTCGACCGAGGCACCGTCACCAAGTACACCGCCAAGGCGGAGTCCGAAGGCTATTCGCCCGATGGCGATCAGCTCTCCACCCAAGAGTGGGGGGCGCTCGTCAATGGCTGGTTCCCCGAGCTGGTCGACCCCCGGCACCGGAGCCTCACCCACGACACGGTCGACGCCTATCGGGGCGTCATCGAAGAGATGCTCAAGACCAACACCGCGACGACCGTGCACCAGCGCCTACGTGACGAGCACGGGCTCGCGGTCGGTCTCACGAGCTTCCGTCGCTATGTGTGGCGGGAGTTCCCCGAGGACAACCTGGCCAACATCGCCACGCCGCCTCGTCCTGACGTTCCACCGGGCGAAGAAGCACAAGTCGACTACGGCTACCTGGGGCAGTGGCTCGATCCGGTCACCGAGAAGATGCGGCGGGTATGGGCGTTCGTTCTCGTGCTGGCGTGCAGTCGATATATGTTCGTGCGACCGGTGCTGACCATGGACCAACGCGCTTGGACTGCGTGCCATGTCGAGGCGTTCAAGTTCTTCGGTGGCGTCCCGCGTCGGTTGGTGTCGGACAATTTGAAGACCGGCGTGATCAAGGCCGACATCTACGACCCGTTGCTCAACCGCTCCTATGCCGAGCTGGCCGCGCATTACGACTGTCTGATCGACCCGGCTCGTGCGTTGAAGCCCAAGGACAAGCCGAGAGTCGAGCGGATGATGCCCTACGTCAGAGATTCGATGTGGCGTGGACGTGAGTGGGTCGACCTCTCTTCCATGCAACACGGCGCGCTTGACTGGTGCACCGGTGTTGCCGGCACACGGTCGCACCGCTCGCTCGACGGCGCCTCGCCGATCTCGGTGTTTGATTCGACAGAGCGGTCAGCGCTGGCTGCACTGCCGGTCGCTCCCTTCGAGCTGACGACGTGGGGTCATCCCAAAGTCGGGCCCGACTGCTACGCCAAGGCAGGCAAGGCGATCTACACCGTGCCGTGGCGCTTCATCGGCCAACACGTCGATGCCCGGATCGGCGAGCGCACCGTCGAGTTCTACGTCGACGCCGAGATCATCAAGACCTGGGTGAAGGTGGAGAAGGGCAAGCAGACCGACTGGACCGACTTCCCACCCGAGAAAGTGGCCTTTTTCATGAGCACCCCCCAGTGGTGCCTGAAGCAGGCCACTGAGCTCGGCGAGTACGTGAAGTCCCTGGTTACCGGCCTGCTCGAGGTCAACGCCCTCTACCGGCTACGCCAGGCCCAAGGGGTGATCCGACTGGCCGACAAGCACGGGGCTGAGCGCCTCGACACGGCGTGCCGACGGGCCATCGAGATTGGTGACCCGGAGTACCGAACGGTCAAGGGGATCTTGGTTGCGGGCACCGAGAACGACGGGGAAGAAGAACAGGTCCCGCCCGACGCCCCCGCACACCTCCACGGTCCGGTGGGCTTGTTCGATCACCTGGGTGACGAGGCGGCAACACGATGAGGACGCACCAGTTAGAAACGACGCTGCGCTCTCTGGCGCTGTCAGGAATGCTCGACACCTTGGAGGCACGTCTGGCCCAGGCCGACGCCGGCGAACTCGGACACGTCGAGTTTCTCCAGTCGCTGTGCGAAGACGAGCTTGCTCGACGCGACGCGGCCGGCATTACCCGAAGGGTGAAAGCGGCGCGCTTCGAGCAGACCTGTTCGATCGAGGACTTCGACTTCAACTTCAACCCGAAGACCCCAACCGCACGCATCCGTGACCTCGCCACCTTGCGCTTCATCGAGGCGGGCGAATCGGTGGTGCTCCATGGGCCGGTCGGAGTAGGCAAGACAATGATCGCCCAAGCACTCGGACACCAAGCGTGTCGTCGGGGTTATACCGTGGCCTTCACCAAGGCGTCGCGTCTACTCGCCGATCTCGCCGGTGGCCACGCTGATCGGACGTGGGAGACGCGCCTGCGTCGCTGGGCCCGACCGCCCGTCCTGGTGATCGACGACTTCGCGATGAGGGCCTTCACTCCGACACAGTCAGACGACCTCTACGAGCTCGTCACCGAACGAGCCGGCAAGAGCCTCATCGCGACTGCGAACAGAGCCGCTGTGGACTGGTACTCACTGTTCCCCAACGCCGTCGTGGCCGAGTCGATTCTCGACCGCGTCGTCAACAGCGCACACCACATTCACATGGACGGGAAGTCCTACCGTCCCAACACACGCCCGGGAGCTCCCGAGAGGAAGAAGCAGTGAGCGCGTCATTCGATCGGCCGAAGGTGTGCACGACACCGGGATGCGAGGAGGAGCTGCCTCCACCCTCGGGTCGGGGTCGTCCTCGTCTCTACTGCTCGACCAAATGCCGGAGCACCAACACTGCTCGTGGTGGTGCGTTCAGCGTCGAAGTCGACTACGAGGGCGACGAAGCTGCCAGCCGCCCGACCGGCCGGGTGTGGCTCGTCAGGATGCGCCACGGGAACGACGAGGTCGTCGTCGCGACTGAGCTTGGCCGGCCTTCGGCCGACCACCTTGCCGGGCAGATTGCTCAGCTCATCGATCGGCCCCGGCGGGCGCAGGGGGGTGCGATGGAGTAGACAGGATCCTCGGGGCCCAGTGGTGGATTACTTGAACGTTGGGCTGCGGGATAACGCGAACGCTGACATTGTGATGGTTCTGTGCATCCAAGGGGACGAGTGTGGGCACAACGTTGTCGAGAGTCTCGGCGTTCCTGGCCGCATCGTAAGCA
>JADGOL010000069.1 GCA_017882995.1 Acidimicrobiales bacterium
AGCTCCCTACGCCGGCATTACCCGGTCAGGTTCGAACGGTCGGTGGCACTCCGGCCTACTGGCCAGCCACCCTCTCAGCCCGGCACGCCCGAGCTCCCGTTGTGGATCTCCCCACAGGCTACCGCGAGCCAGATGCTCGACCCCAGGGCGTCGGCTCCGGACCGGAAGGAGGCCATGGCGCTGCTCGCCGAGCCTGAGGGGGTCGAACGGCGACTCAGGCGGTTGCGGGACGGGCTGCAGTCGCTGTTGGACGACGACGGGCTTTCGAGAGCACAACCGCGGGCCTGCGGGCCGTCGACTAATCCGAGAGGTTCCCGAGATCCGTGCGCTGACCCTCACACACAAAGATAAAGGGTCAACGGCCCAGCGCCCAAAACCCCGGAAAATGTGGTGCGGATGTGGTGCGCGGTGCCGTCCAATGCGCGACGCGGGCCCGATCTTGGCCCTTCGCAGCGCCGATACCTGGACTTTCTCTGGAGCGGACGACGGGATTCGAACCCGCGACCCTCACCTTGGCAAGGTGATGCTCTACCAGCTGAGCCACGTCCGCTTGTAACGTCCCGATCTTAGCAACGCCCCGGACCCGCGCCTCCTGTACCGCAATGGACATCTGACACCACAGTCGGGACGAGAAACCGCCATCGACGCTGGTCAGGACCAATGACCCCCGTTGCGCTCTGCGGCCTTGAGCAGCTCGGCAAACGCGTCAGCCACCAGGTCGCCAAAATGCGCCACCTCGGGCACGAGGTCCCGGCAGCCGAGAATCCCGAAGTACAGGGTGCCCTCGTAGCTCGCCACGGTCACGTTCAGGCCGACTCCCTCGATGATGGGCCCGATCGGGTACAGCGCCACGAGCCGCGCCCCCGCGCACCACAAGGCGAAATCCGGGCCCGCGATATTCGACACGAGCACGTTGAACAAGGGGGGCAGATGGTCGAACAGGCGCAGGTTGCCCGCCATGCGGGCGATCCGTGACGACAGCGCCGGAAACGCCAGCTGCGCCCACCCCTGGATCAGCTCCTCCGACAGCACGCGCGCCTGGTCCTTGGCGAGCCGGGTGCCGGCGGTGATCGTGGTGTAGCGCTCCACGGGGTCGGCAATCTGGGTGGCCAGGGCCACGAGCATGGCGGACACCTTGTTGCCCAGTGTTCCGCGATCGGCGTCGGCCCGCCTCGACATCGGAACCATGGCGACGACCGATTCCTCGAGCCGCTCCCCCCGCTCGGCCAGGAGCCGGCGCAGCGCACCCGCCACCGACCCGAGCACCACGTCGTTGACGGTGCCGCCGAAGACCCGACGCACGGTGCGGATTTCGTCCAGTGGCACCTGGGCGAACGCGAAACGCCGGTGGGGCGAGATCGATCCGTTGAGCGATGTGCGCGGCGCCCGGAACGGTGCCGGAGGTGGGACGACGTCGTCTTCCTCGCGCAGCCGACGATTGCGCTCGGCCAGGTCGTGCACGGCACCGAATGTCCGACGCAGGACGCCCGCAGCACGCTCGGGTTGCCGGACGAGCGACGACATGGCCAGGGCAATGAGCTCCGCGTCGGTGGGAATGGGCTCGGGCCGCCATGGCCGGCCCGGGAACGGGACGACATGGGGCACCGGGCCGGTGTCGAGAAACGATGCCACCACCTCGACCCCCGAAGCGCCGTCGAAGAGCGAGTGATGGACCTTGGGGACCACGGCGATGTGTCCCGACTCCAGCCCCTCGACGACGTGGATCTCCCACAGCGGGCTGTTCTGGTCGAGGGGCCGACCGGCAAGGTCGGCCACGAACGCCGCCAGTTCGGTGGGCCCACCCGGGGCCGGAAGGCTGGCGCGTCGCAGGTGGTAGTCGAGCTCGAAGTCGGGGTCCTCGACCCACATGGGGTGATGGATCCCGAACGGGACCCGCACCACGCGCCGGCGCAGCGGCGGGACAAGGTGGATGCGCTCTTCGACAACGGCGCGCAACCGATCGACGTAGCGCGTCGGAATGTCCTCGCCGGACTCGGGAGATGACGGATCGAAGACCATGACCGCTCCCACGTGCATGTGCATCGTGTCGGTCTCGAGAGCCAGGAAGGCCGCGTCCATCCCGGTGAGGCGTTCCATCACCGGGCCTCAGGGCGGCACGAGTGATGTGACCCAGGCCCGTTCATCGACCGGTGTGGCCGAATCCGCCCAGTCCCCGGGCCGAGTCGGGGAGCTCGCCTTCGGGCACCTCGACGAACTTGGCCTCCTCCACCGCCTGGATGACGAGCTGGGCGATGCGGTCTCCCCGGTGGACCTGGTAGGGAGTCGAGGGGTCGGTGTTGACGAGCAGCACGCGCAGCTCGTCGCGGTACCCGGCGTCGATGAGGCCCGGGGTGTTCAGACAGGTGACGCCGTGTCGAAGAGCGAGCCCGCTCCTGGGTTGCACGAAGCCGGCATAGCCCGGTGGGATGGCGAGTGCCACACCGGTGGGTACGAGGGCCCTTCCACCGCCCGCCGCGAGCACGGCGTCTTCCCGGGCATGGAGATCGGCCCCGGCATCACCTTGGCGCGCGTACGAAGGCAGGGGCAGACCGGGATCGAGGAGGACGAGGGGCACCTCGAGCACCGCATGACCCTATCGTCCGTGCCCGAGCCCCCGAAAACCGGCCCGAGGCGCTCCCCGGTGCGCCGATAGCATCCCTCGAGTGCTCGTATGGATGGACCTCGAGATGACGGGGCTCGACCCCGCCCGCCACGTGATCGTGGAGATCGCCACCGTGATCACCGACGACAACCTGGCGGTGATCGCCGAGGGACCGGACCTGGTGGTGCACGCCGGTCCCGAGGAGCTCGGCGCCATGGAGCCCGTCGTCCGCACCATGCACACCCGGTCCGGGTTGCTGGGCGCCATCGAATCTTCCACCGTGACCCTCGACGACGCTGGGCGTCAGACCCTCGAATTCTTGAAGAAGCACGTCCCGACCAAGGGCACGGTTCCGCTGTGTGGCAACTCCATCGGGACCGACCGCCGCTTCCTGGCCGCGCATCTCCCCGAGATCGAGAACTGGCTGCATTACCGGTCTGTCGACGTCTCCACCGTGAAGGAGCTCTGTCGGCGCTGGTATCCCGGTGTGCTTGCCAAGGCTCCCGAGAAGAAGACGGCGCACCGTGCCCTCGACGACGTGCTCGAGTCCGTCGCCGAGCTGGCCTTCTACCGGGACGCCATTTTCGCCCCGCCGTCGCCGGCGTCCGGGCCGGACGACGCCACGGACGCGAAGCCACCTGGTGCGGGATCCGCGTAACAACCTCGAGTACGACCACTCCCCCACGCAGAATCGAAAGGAACGAGATGGACCTCCGCACTCTCGGGCGCACCGGCATGCGAGTGTCCCCGCTGTGTCTCGGGGCGATGATGTTCGGTGCGTGGGGGAACCCCGATCACGACGACTGCGTCCGCATCGTCCACGCCGCGCTCGACGCCGGTGTGAACTTCATCGACACCGCGGACGTGTACTCCGGCGGTGAGTCCGAGGAGATCGTGGCCAAGGCGCTCGCCGGCGGCCGCCGTGACGGCGTGATCCTGGCCACCAAGGTCCACGCGCCCATGGGCGCTGATCCGAACATGTCGGGAAATTCGCGACGCTGGATCATGCGCGAGGTCGAGTCGAGCCTCAAGCGGTTGAAGACGGATTGGATCGACCTGTATCAGATTCATCGACCCGACCCCACCTGCGACATCGACGACACCCTGGGTGCCCTGTCGGATCTCGTCCACCAGGGGAAGGTGCGGTCCGTCGGTTGTTCCACCTTCCCGGCCGACTCCATCGTCGAAGCGCACTGGGTGGCCGAACGGCGAGGGCGCGAGCGCTTCGAGTGCGAGCAGCCTCCGTACTCGATCCTGGCTCGGGGGGTCGAGGCAGCGGTGCTGCCCACGTGTCAGCGCTACGGGATGGGTGTCATCGTGTGGAGCCCACTCAACGGAGGGTGGCTGACGGGCCGGTACCGCAAGGACGCCCCCCTACCCGAGGGTGGGCGGGCCAGTCGCGTCCCCGACCGGTTCTCGCCGTCACGTCCCGAGGTGATCGCCAAGCTCGACGTCGTGGAGTCCCTCGTCGAGGTGGCACGCGAAGCAGGCGTACCGCTCACTCATCTCGCCCTGGCCTTCGTGCTCACCCACCCTGCGGTCACCTCAGCCATCATCGGCCCCCGCACCATGGAGCAGATGACCGGCACACTGGGCGCGATCGACGTGGCGCTGTCCGACGAGGTCCTGGACAGGATCGACACCATCGTCGCTCCGGGCACCACCATCGACCCCTCGGACGCGGGGTGGACGCCGCCGCACGTCGCCGACGCCTGGCGACGCCGCCGTCCCGTCGCCAACCGAGCCGGCGCGCGCTGAACGGCGCGCACCCGAAGGAGAACGCACCCATGCCCGACCACACCGCCATGTCGATCGAGGAGGCGACGCGCGCCATCACTGCTCCCGGGCAGACGTTCGAGATGGAAGAGGTCGAGATCCGAGGCATCTCCACACGGGTCTGGAAGAACTGTCCGGCCAACCTGGCGACGATCCTGGAGCTGTCGCGAGGCCACGGGGATCGCGATTACCTCGTCTACGAGGACGAGCGCACCACCTACGAGGAGAACTTCCGCATCGCCGCCACCCTCGCCCACGCACTGCGGGACCGGTTCGCCGTCGAGCTCGGTGACCGGGTCGCCATCGCCATGCGAAACCTGCCCGAGTGGGCCATGGCGTTCTGGGGGGCGGCCGTGGCCGGGGGTGTGGTGGTGCCGCTCAACGCGTGGTGGACGAGCCCTGAGCTCCACTACGGATTGGCCGACTCGGGGACCAAGGTGGCCATCGTCGACGCGGCGCGCCTGGACCGCGTGACGCCGCATCTCGCCGAGCTCCCCGAGCTTCGCGCCGTGGTGGTCACCCACGAGGACCGCACCGAGGTGCCCTCGCTCCCCGACGCGCCCGTCCCCATCATCTCCTTTGCCGAGCTCGTCGGCACACCGACCGCGGACGCCACCTTGCCCGCGCTGACCATCGATCCCGAGGACGATGCCACCATCTTCTACACCTCGGGCACGACGGGAAAGCCCAAGGGCGCGGTGGGCACGCATCGCAACATGGGCACCAACCTGATGAGCCTCTTCTTCCTCAACACCCGCGCCGGACTGCGGTCGCCCACCGAGCGCACCCCCCGGGACGACGAGCGCGGCGGACCGGGCGCATACCTGCTGTCAGTGCCGTTGTTCCACGCCACGGGTTGTCACTCGGTCCTGGTGGCGAACACCGCGGCCGGGAACAAGCTCGTCATGATGCACCACTGGGATCCCGAGCGGGCCCTCGAGCTCATCGAGCGCGAGCGCATCGTGACCTTCGGAGGTGTCCCCGCCATGGTGATGCAGGTGATCGACGCACCGAGCTTCGCCACGCGCGACACGTCCTCTATCCGCTCCGTCGCCTATGGCGGGGCGCCCGCCCCACCCGACCTCGTGCGGCGCATCAAGGAGCATTTCCCCGTGAGCGCGCCCTCCAACGGCTACGGCCTCACCGAGACGTCCTCGGTGACCACCATGAACAGTGGCGACGACTACGTGCAGAAGCCCAACAGCGTCGGTCCGCCCGTCCCGGTGTGCGATGTCCGGGTCGTGCCCGACGGCTTCGACGGCGACGAGCCCACCGACGACCTCCCGAGTGGTCCCGACGTCACCGGCGAGCTGTGGATCAAGGGGCCCAACGTCGTGCGCGGCTACTGGAACAAGCCCGATGCCACCGCGGCCACCTTCACCAAGGGATGGCTCCACTCCGGCGACGTGGCCCGGATCGACGAGGACGGCTTCGTGTACATCGTGGACCGGGCCAAGGACATGGTCATCCGCGGCGGGGAGAACGTGTACTCGGTCGAGGTCGAGGCCGCATTGTTCGAGCATCCCGCGGTCGCCGACGCCGCCGTCATCGGCGTGCCGCACGACATCCTCGGCGAAGAGGTGGGTGCAGCCGTCGTCTTGCGCCCGGGAGCGAAGGTGACCGCCGAGGAGCTCACCCGACATGTCAAGGAGCGGCTGGCGGGTTTCAAGGTGCCCACCCACATCTGGTTCCGATCCGAACCACTCCCCCGCAATCCCCAGGGCAAGGTCCTGAAGCGAAAGCTCCGCGACGCCCTCGTCGGCGACAGCCCGACCGACGCGACCAGCCCAGCCGAGCAGGAAGGCTGACATGGGCCTCCTCGAAGGACGACGAGCCGTGGTGACCGGCGGTGGGTCGGGCATCGGCCGCGCCACATGTCTGCGCTTCGCCGCCGAAGGAGCGGGCGTGGCTGTCCTCGACATCGACGGGGACAGCGCGCAGGCGACGGCCAAGGAGGTCGACGGGTTCGGTGCGGCCGTGGACGTCACCGACGCCGAGGCGCTGCGCGTCGCCGTCGACGCCGCCGCGGTCCAGCTCGGAGGTGTTTCGATCCTGGTGAACAACGCCGGGGGGAGCACCATGGTCGGCCTGGCCGACTGGGACCCCGAGGAGTGGGATCGCATCGTGCGCCTCAACCTGACGGGAGTGTTCAACGGCATGCGCGCCGGCGTCCCGCACCTGCTCGCCGGAGGCGGTGGGGCGGTGGTGAACACGGCGTCGATCAGTGCCACGAGACCCTCGGCCGGCGAGACCCCCTACTCGGCCGCCAAGGCGGGGGTGATCGCGCTCACGGCGTCAGCGGCGCTCGAGTACGGCCCGGTCATCCGCGTCAACGCCGTGGCGCCGGGAATGATTCGGACCAACCTGACGCGCCCGCTTCTCGAGATCGTCCCCGATGCCGACGCCCACTACGCGCGGATGACCCCGGCGGCGCGGGTGGGCGAGCCCGAGGACGTGGCCGACGTCATGGTGTTCCTGTGCTCGGATCTGGCCCGCTTCATCACGGGTCAGACCATCGTCGTCGACGGGGGCATGACGTTGCACGGTGCGGGCGTGGACGGACTGTTCGACCGGTTCTTCCGGGGGGGCCACCCTCACCAACGCTGATCGGCCCCGCGCCAGTGGACGCGTGCCCGTGGCCTACGCTGCGCGCGACCACCCGCGTCGGGACCGAGCGGCACCGGCGCGGACCCCACACATGGACCAGGTGTCATGGCGTGATCGAGGCCAGAGGGTTGACCAAGCGCTACGGCTCGACCGTGGCCGTCGACAGCCTGTCGTTCGATGTTCGGGCCGGCCAGGTCACGGGCTTTCTCGGGCCTAACGGGTCGGGCAAGTCCACCACCATGCGGATGGTGATGGGGATCGACCGGCCCGACGGCGGAAGCGTGAAGGTGGAGGGTCGCCGCTACCACGACCTGCCGTGGCCGCTGCGCGAGGTGGGAGGGCTCCTCGAGTCCAAGGCCGTGCACCCAGGCC
>JADGOL010000337.1 GCA_017882995.1 Acidimicrobiales bacterium
CAAATACCTTCGGGCGCAGCTAGGTGTTGAGGCGACGGTCGTGTCAGCGTTCGACCTCCAAGCGGTCACCTCGGCGCTGGCCCTGGGTCCTGCGGTCATCATCTTCGAGTTGACCGAGCCCCTCAAACAGGTTGAACTGACCACGCTGGTCCCGCATGCCGTGCTGATCGATGTGAGCACGGTCGTGACGCGAGGCACGGCACTCTCCCCAGATGCGGCTGGGCTTCGGAGGATCCTGCAAGCGTGCGCGGCAGCGGTCGGAGCACGGGATCCAGCCGAGCAGAGTCGACGGAAGCCGGGTGAGTGACCCGGCCGGTGAAGTCACACTTGCACCCCAGGGGTGTGTTCGACACCACCCGTTGCACGCAGGTTGAGAACGGTCTTCCAGCGATGTCGGGGTCACCGAGCGCCCCTGACGTGATCGGGGTGCCTACGGGGCTCTATACGCAGCCACGACGAGAAGGATCTAAGCGCCGAGTGACGCTCGGGTATGCCGGATAGGGATCCGCTGAGAGACTCACTCTCGTAGCCGATGGGTGGACTTTCAGGACGGGGAGCCGATGGATGAGCTCCTGTCGTGTTCAATTCGAAGGGTTGGCTAGGGGTGTCGACGGCGAGGAGTTGGGCTTTTGGGTCCCTGGGGTGTTGTCGAACGTTGCCATTCTTTGGCTCGGGTGGTGTCGTGGCCACCTCGAGGAGCCAGTTGTGTGGGGTGCCCAGGAGCTCGGCAACGGTGCTGGCAGGGATGGGTCGGGAGAACGGGAAGCCCTGGGCCCGGTGGCAGCCGAGCTTGGTGAGCGCCTCGAGCTCTGCTTCGCGTTCGACTCCTTCGGCGACCACGGTGAAGCCGATTCGTTCGGCGAACGCGACGACGCCCCAGACGAAGCGACGTCGGGCCTCGTCAAGGTCAAGGTTGACGATAAAGGAGCGGTCGATCTTGACTTCGTCGATTGGGAGGTCCCTGAGCCGGGTCAGCGTGCTCTGCCCGGCGCCGAAGTCGTCCATCGAGTGCCGCACCCCGAGGGCTCGGAGCTCGTCGCAGACCCTTCGGCTGGTGGTGGTGTCTGCGAGTCTTCCCGTTTCGGTGATCTCGAGGCACAGCTGCTCGCCGGTCAGTCCGTGTCGCGCGAGCTCGGTGGCAATGACCGGGGGGAGCTCGGGCGAGGCGAGCTGACCGGGGGTGATGTTGACCGCGACCCGGAGGTCGGAGCCGCCCGGAAGCTCCGTCCACCGCGCCAGCTGAGTGCAGGCCTGCTCCAGAACGAACCGGAACAGCGAGTCGATGAGATTGCACGACTCGGCGACCCGCACGAAGATGTTTGGCGAAACGGGGCGGCCCCCGGGGCGCCCATCACGCCAACCGGCCACCCGGAAGGGAGCACGGAGACTGCCGAGCAGCGCTCTTGCGACCTTGACGGGGTCAGGCTGGTTCTCCAGCAGCACCGCGAACTCGTTCCCGCCGAACCGCGCGAGCGTGTCCGCATCGGACAGTCGTTGCCGGAAGCGCCCGGCGACCTCCGTCAGGAGGTCGCCGCCTGCGTTGTGCCCAAGGTGGTCATTGACCGCCTTGAAACCATCGAGGTCCAGGAAGCAGATGGCCAGCGGGCGCCGGTCGCGGCGGTGCAGTTGCAGGGCATGGGTTGCGCGGTCGATGAACAGGGCCCGGTTGGCGAGCCCGGTCAGCGGGTCGTGGAACGCCGGGTGGCGCAACTGGGCCTCTCTCTCGGGTAGAGCTCGGGGAAGTTTCTGGTTGTCGCGGACGGTCAGGAACTGTTGGAAGAACACCAGGAGCACGAGGACGACGAAGAGCACCATCTCCACGATCGAAACCGCGTTTGTGGCCGCCATCTACCACGTCATGAATCCCAGCGAGCCACCAAGAATGACGGCTCATCTCACCAGCCAAGCTCGAAAGCACGACCACGGCCTTCTCTACGGCCGGGGCCACCGGTGGTCCCGGCCGTAGTCAGCCCACCGGCACACAGCGCCCCACGTCCTGGACCGGACAGGTGAACCCCAAGATTTCGGCGTACTGTGAACGCATGCTGGCCTTGCCGAAAGACCAGCCGGCGTCCTCCACGATGGAGGACTACCTCAAGACGATTTACAGGCTTGAGTCCCGGGGCACCGGGGTAGTGAAGACGAACGCACTTTCCGAACGGCTGGGCGTGGCGCCATCTTCGGCCTCGGAGATGCTCCGCAAGCTGGACGAGGCTGGGCTCGTCGAACATGTGCGCTACCGCGGCGCACGGCTCACCGAGTCGGGCCGACGGCGTGCTCTGGGGGTGTTGCGACGGCACCGGCTGCTTGAGCTCTTCCTTGCCGAGGCGCGGGGGGTGTTATGGGACCGGGTGCATGACCAGGCTGAGCTGCTTGAGCTCGGCCTGTCGGGCGAGCTCGAAGAGCTGATCGCGGACAAGTTGGGAGATCCGGCACGCGACCCGCACGGGGACCCGATCCCGACCCGGGACGGGCGGGTCGTGGAGGAGCCGACTCGGAGTCTGACCGAGCTCCCGATTGGGCGAGGGCGGTTCTGGTACGGGTCTCGGACTTCGACCCGGAGATGCTGCGCTACCTCGCGAGGTGCGGGGTTGCTCTCGGCGACGCGGTCGAGATGCTCGAGAAGGAGCCGTTCGGCGGCCCGCTGCGGGTGCGGTTCGCCGGCCAGGTGCACACGATCGGTCGCGAGCTGGCCGATGCGATGCGCGTGGAGCTAAGGGCATGACGCAACCCCCCCGCCGCGACCGACAGGTCCGTCTCGTAAGCCCGCAGACGGCCGGAGTCCAAGCAAATGCGTCCGCTGTGCGGGTTCCGTCCGAGGAGTTGGACGGTCTCGAAAGCGCGTTGCGTCAGGCTCGCGCCCGGGGCCGGATCAGAGGAGTGCTCGCCCTACTCGGGCCGGCATTCGTGGCGTCCGTGGCGTACGTCGACCCGGGCAACTTCGCCACGAACGTTGCCGCCGGAGCCAAGTTCGGCTATTCGCTGGCCTGGGTCATCCTGGTGGCGAACCTGATGGCGATGCTCGTGCAGTATCTGTCTGCCAAGCTTGGTGTCGCCACAGGGCTGAACCTGCCCGAGCTGTGCCGGCTGCACATGGGCCGACGCGGGTCGCTGATCCTCTGGGTACAAGCCGAGCTCGTGGCCATGGCCACGGACCTGGCGGAGTTCGTCGGCACCGCGATCGCCTTGAACCTGCTGTTCAAGGTGCCGCTCTTCGTGGCCGGGGTAATCACCGCCATCGTGGCGTTCGGGATCCTGGCACTGGAACAACGCGGGTTCCGCAAATTCGAGCTCGCCATCATGGGCCTGCTGCTCATCGTGCTGCTCGGGTTCATCTACGACCTCCTCAAGGTTGGTCCCAACGCCTCTGATGCAGCGCGTGGCCTGATCCCAAGTCTTCACGGCGCGGACAGCATGCTGCTCGCCGTCGGGATCGTCGGCGCGACTGTGATGCCACACGTGATCTACCTGCACTCCGCGCTCACGCAACGCCGCATCCCGTGCCAGAACGAGGCCGAGAAGCGCGAGGTGATTCGTTTCCAACGCCTGGACGTGCTCATCGCCATGACCTTGGCCGGGCTCATCAACCTGAGCATGCTGTTCGTCGCGGCCGGATTGTTCAACAAGACCGGCCACACCAGTGTCGACTCCATCGAGGCTGCGCACGCCGGGCTCGGCCAACTCGTCGGCGGCGGGGCGGCGCTGGCGTTCGTCCTCGCGCTGCTCGCCTCGGGCCTGTCGTC